>CALBUI010000295.1 GCA_937968125.1 uncultured Anaerolineales bacterium
CCGCCCCGGGCAAACCCGAAATACCCTTTTTGTTCCAGCTCAGTCATTTCATCAACAGCTTTTCCGAAAGCTTCATTAGCCAATGGACCAACCGTCTCGGTCAGATCCATCACGCTTTCCAGCTGGTCCAGCATCTTCTCAAAATTTCTTCCGTTGCGTGCTACCCGCTTCACCAGGCGCAGCAGGTCATCCAGTTCAACGTACTCCTGGATCTCTTCCAGCTGCTCGACGGAAAGGCGGAAAGCTTCGTTGGCGATCGGGGTTAGATCCCGCACCAGCTCGGCCCGGTCAGCTCGCTGGCGTTCAGCGATCTCTGCCTGCTCGGTGAGGTAGGCCACCTGCGTGGTGAGCGCATCGATCTTTTGGTTTAGGTCAACCATTGATTGATCCATCATGCGCTCCTTAGTTGTCGTTCAATTTGCCAGCCATGGTCATCTTTGCCGGTAATGGCACTTCCTCGCCCTTGAGCAAGGTATTCCAATACATCCAGCGGAACATCATCTTGCCCCAATGGTTCATTTCCGATTCTTGCAGCAGGGAGAATGGGCCAATTCCGGGCAGGGGGTACTTACCGGGCAGCGGTTCGACATCGTAGTTGAAATCGATCAGTAAGCCTTTGCCAAACCCAGACTCGATGAAGCAGTTTGCATGCCCATCAAATGTAGGCAGTAGGTCCAGCCCGTCTATATAGCGGACAAAATTTTCAGCGAATGCATCCACCGCAAAGTGCGCCACCGATCCTGCTTTTGAGGTCGGCAGGTTGGCAGCATCGCCCAGGACAAACATGTTGTCATATTTGGGGGAAAGGAAAGTATGTTGGTCGACCGGGATAAAGTTCAAATCATCTCCCAGCCCAGACTCGCCGACCACCTCCGCGCCTATGTTGAGCGGTACCGTCACCAATAAATCGTATTCAACATCTATCTCATCGTAAGAAACGATCTTCTTCTCATCCGGATCGACCCGCTCGATATAGAAATCCGGGATGACATTAATTCCTTTTTGTTCAAGGATATCGCCCAGGTGCTTGGATGCGATCGGCTTGGTGAATGCGCCTGGAAGTGGGGTTGCGTAGCTGATCTCCACCCGGTCGCGGATGCCCTGCTCGTGGAAGAACCAATCCGCCAGCATTAAAAACTCCAGCGGAGCTACCGGGCACTTGATCGGGTTTTCAACCACGTTGAGCACCATGCGTCCGCCCTGCCAGGTGCGCAGGTGCTTGGCCAATGCCAGCGCACCTTCGATGGTGTAGAAATCGAATACGTCCTTGTGCCAACCATTTTCTTTTATCCCCGGCGTCTCATCGGGAACCGTGTGAGCGCCAGTGGCGATGACCAGGAAGTCATAATTTATTATCCGGCCGTCTTTGGCCAGCTTGACCCGGTTTTCTTCGGCTTCGATGGCTTCGATGGGCGACATAATCAGCTCCACGCCCTGCGGGATGAAATCCCGCTTTGGTTTAATGACATCGTTCTTGCTGTACATTCCAAAAGGAATGAACAGAAATCCGGGTTGGTAGTAGTGCGTTTCGTGCTGGTCCACGATGGTGATGCGCCATTCGTCGTTATCCAGCAGGCGGCGCATTTTGTTAGCCACCATCGTCCCTGCTGTACCAGCACCAAGAATCAACAAATTTTTCATCAATGTTCTCCTGATTGATTATTTTTATTCTTTACTTTCTGTGACAGATTCAGCCAGCACTGCCTGGCTCTGCAGATTGCTCGCTAGAACTTCCCGCAGCAAGTCCAAAGCCTGGATAATTCGTTGGTCAGCCAGAGTATTTACGACTGATTGACCTTCTCGCTTGGCGGTGACCAAGCCGCGTTCACGCAGCAGGTTTAGATGGCGCGAGGCGGTCGGTTGGCTGATCCCTAAAGCATCCGCGATGTCGCTGACGTTGATTGGTTTGTCGTTGAGCGCGTAAAGGATCAGGATTCGCCTCGGGTCCGCCAGCGCTGAGCAGATGCCAGCGTGCAGTTCTGTTATTTCTTCAGTTAGAGAAGGGGTAATCATATATCTTCCTTTGTATGTATGCATATAACTGCATAGGTTCAATTGTGCAAATAATAACAAGTGGTGGCTTTGATCAATAGTGACATTTGTCACGAAGTGTGACTGTAATATGTCACGTCGAATCCAGATGTTTGAGCCATTAAAAAAACTCACCCCGCAGTTCGAACTGCGGGGTGAGTTTTCAATTCCTGATTGGTTTTTCCCCTACAACCAATCACCCAATTTCATTTACTGCGATCAGCCCCAGGCCCAAATCGCGCAGCTTGCCGATCACCCCGTATAGAGCAGCTTGATCGACGACTTCACCTACCAGTAGAGATTCGCCCTCCTCCACTCTCGAAATTTCAAAATCCTGAAACCATTCGGACCAATAATTGTCTAGATCTCCCTTGACGCGGATCTCAACTTTTTGCATGGTTGTTTTCTCCCCAATCATTGTTATAGAAGTTCGATAATCCCACAGACATACCAACACTATACTGGTTTCACCCCGCTCCGTCATCTAACAGAGGGTATATTCGCCGGGTTTATTCCATTCTGGGGAACCTCCACAGCCACCCATGTCATTAGTATCTCGATGGGCATTTTCCCTTGCGCTCAGCGACCTGAGGCTTTACAATTACCCAAACAATTGTTCTGGTTATTAATTCACCCTCGAAGGATTAGGGATTCGATAAATTCACCATGAGCCTGGACTTTCAATCGATCCGTGAGCAGGTAAAACAGCTGGGCGATACGGTTGTGCTTCGTGAACGCGAACTGCGCGGGAAGAGAAATCTGGCCATTGAGCTGCTCGATAAGAACGCAGACAACTTGGAGGAATTGCGCCAGAAGGTGGAAGATGTGATTCGCAATTACGATGCCTCCCTGCGCTGTGCTTTGCCGGTAGAAGAAGCACTGAATGCTTCTTTCTCCCCCCCTGATCCCCCACCAGGATTGACCCTTATCGCAGCCGATGGATCCCAAATTAATCCTGATAGGAACGCCGAAGTAAATTATGCGGTCGTCAATGTCGGTGCCATCCAGATGATCTCTGATTCTGGCACTCCTCCCAGCACGACAACTAGAAGCCAGCTTTTATTCGATGAGCAGTTGTATACTCCGACCGGTCGCAGGAGCGAGGCCAGCCTGGCATTGAAACGAGACCTGAACGAGCGTCAGATCCTGGCCGAGTTAGCTGAGGGATTTACCCCTCCGGTGGTGACTTTCACGGATGGACCGATGGAGTTATGGGAGGGAATTAGTGGGAACAGCGCTGAAAGGGATGATTTTCAAGAAAGTCTCAACCAATACCTGGAGGCACTCAAAAGTCTACATGAACAGGGAGTGATCACGGCTGGCTACGTGGACAAGCCTGGCTCAAACCTGGTTGTGCGACTGTTGGAAGTGCTGATGACTCCCCAGGAAGATTTGCCGGGGATAAAAAAATTGCGCCATCTGCGAGGAATTACGGACGCAGCTGTATTTGGCGAGATGCTGGCAGCTGGTGAACGATCCTCGGTTTTTGCTATTCAATCTCAATCTTCAAAGAGCTATCCTGGACCTCTGACGCTGCACTTCTTTTATCTTAATGTCGGCCGAGCAGGAGCTCCATACCTGGCGCGGGTTGAGGTGCCAGCCTGGGTGGTCGAAGATCAAACCATGCTGGATACCCTGCATGCCTCCCTGATCAATCAATGCCGGGTGATGGGCGTGCGACCATACCCTTATCTGCTGCACCGGGCGCATGAGACCGCCGTGGTCCGGCTTCCCGAGAAGGAGCAGGTCACGGCCATGATCGCTCAAGAGCTGCGTGAACGTGGACTGCAGGTAAGTGGGGTGTCTTCTAAGCAATTTGCAAAAAACCAACCGGGCAGGACGAGGATTAACGGATGACCACGATTGAAATTGGACGCTTACTGCGGGCTGGGACGACCGGTTTTGTAGTCGGCTGCCGGGTGACCCAATTAGAGGCGCCGTCCTTTGGCGCTCTGGTAAGGGTGCCGCTCGAGGCCGGCTACCAGATTTTCGGACTAATCCATGACATCCATATCGATGATGACGGCCTGGTCCGCCAGCTGGTGACCGCCGAAGGTATCGATGAAGCCGTGATCGCGGATAACCGCGTGAATCGCAATGTACCTATCGAGATGAGCGTGCTGGCGGTGGGCTACCAGCAGGGTGAGCGCATCTCCCATTTACTGCCGCCCCGCCCGCCATTGAGCCTGGATGCTATCTATTTATGTGCCGATGAAGATATTCTCGGCTTTACGAATGCCGGGCGATTTGGTTACTTCCGTCACATTTTAAGAGCCCGCGACCTGCCGGTTGGCGATCTGCTGGCGGCCCATTTAAACCAGGTCCAGGAGGTGCAGGAGCGAGCCGGGAATGAGGATTGGGCTCTTGAAGCAACTCAGGAGCTGATCGTATTGCTGCGGGATGATTACCCAACCTTGATGAGCGTGATCAGCACCCTCGGCGATGCCATCCCAGAGACCTGGGAGGGGGTGCGCTGATGACAGAATACATTGGTTATGTGGTCGGGGGTGGCCTCAAAGAAAACTTGAGCGTGCGCCTGACCGTGCCTTCACACGAAGTCCAGGAGGGCGCCTTCGCCGTGATTGAAAGTGGAGACTGGTTGTTTTACGGCCTGGTGACCGATTTACTCCTGGGAGCTACAGACCCGCGCTTCGCCGACGAGCAGAGCGAAGCCCGCCTGCCGGGAGGGTTGGCCAATCTGCTGCATGGGCAGACCCTGTATACGAACCTGGAGGTGCTGCCGGCCTTGATGCTGGAACAAGGGCCTGAACTGACCAGCCAGGAATACCAGGCCTGGCAGGCCGAGATCGATTCGGGAGCCCGTCCCCAGCCCCGCCCCTTGCCGGTCAAGACTATCCCCCCGCATCATGCGCGAGTACGCATGGCCAGTCCTGGGGATATCGCCGAGATATTCGGTGAAGTTGAAAAAGAGGACAATTTTGTGATCGGCTATACTCGCGAGCAGGCTCATCCGGTATGTCTCAACCTGGATAAATTCGTCCAACGTTCATCAGGTGTATTCGGGGCCACTGGTTCGGGAAAATCCTTCTTGACCCGGTTGGTACTGGCTGGCATGATCCAGTACAACCGCTCCTCTGTGCTGGTCTTTGACATGCACAATGAATATGGTTTCGACGATACAGCCTCCGATACGGGCGAGCGGGTAATCGGCTTGAAAACCAAGTTCCCTAGCCGTTTGCGGGTGGTTGGCCTGGGTCAGGGGGCACAGATCCGGGGCCAGACCCCAGATTTCAACCTGGAATTCGCTATGCGGGATATCCAACCCGATGATATCGAGCTGCTTACTCGGGAGCTCGATTTGAAGGAGACCACACCGACGACCTTGGACGGGCTGGTCACCGATTTTGGCCGAGAACGATGGTTCACTGAATTCCGCCAGATGAAAGTCGGTGAAACCGTCACCACGGAAGATGGTAAGAAAGTTCCGGCGCCAGGCAGCGTGGCTGCCTGGGCGAATTCAATGGGGGTAAATGTTCTGGCAGCCGAAGGTTTGCATAACAAGCTGCGCCGGGTTTTCAACCTGCCTTATATCGTCGAAAAACCGGCCGCAGATTCGATTGGAGAGATCATCAAGGCTTTGGAGGCGGGTCAGCATATCGTACTTTCCTTTGGGAAACAAGAATCCGATTTGGATTACTTGCTGGTGACCAACCTGCTCACCCGGCGCATCCGCCAGGCATGGGAAAAACGCACCAACGAATATCGCACGAAAGGGGAGCAAGAGCCGCGCCCGCTGGTCATCGTTCTGGAAGAGGCCCATAAGCTGCTCAACCGGGAGATGGCCGCCCAAACCACATTCAGTACGATTGCGCGCGAAATGCGCAAATACTACGTCACCTTGTTGATCGTCGACCAGCGACCCTCGCAAATCTATGACGAGGTCATGTCGCAGCTGGGCACCCGCATCTCCGGGTGGTTGGGCGATGATGATGATATCCGGGCTGTGCTCTCTGGATTGGCGGGCCGCGAGGCCTTGCGGGGTATGCTGGCTCGGTTACAGCCCAAGGAAGAAGTTTTGCTTCTGGGGTGGGGGGTGCCGATGCCCTTGCCAGTTTCCTCGCGGCGTTACGACGATAAATTCTGGGAAGAGCTGTTGGGAAAGCCGGGCGGAAAGCGGGGTGAAGCGGAAATCTTAGAGGAGTTAGGATTCTAGATGGAGAATGGCGAAAAACTTCTGCTGGCAACTTCGCGGGGCCTCGCGATTTGCGACCGTGTTGCAGGCGGCTGGCAATTGTCGAAAAGAGAGTTATCCGAGTCTTACATCACCAGCGTGATTACCTCGGGAAACTTGCTCCTGGCCGGCTCGCAGGACGGTATCTTCCGTTCAGAAGATAGGGGGGATTCCTGGTTGCCAGCCAATGAAGGCTTATCGATCCGCCATTTCCGCTGGCTCGGGATCCACCCGGATGACTCCCTCCGAGTTTTCGCCGGGACTGAACCAGCGGGGATTTTTCTCTCCAGGGATGGCGGGCTAACCTGGGCTGCGCGCCCGGAAGTTGAACGACTGAGAGACGCTCAAAGGTGGTTCCTGCCCTATTCTCCAGAAGCCGGTTGTGTGCGCGGGTTTGCCTTTTTAGGAACCAGGGCTTATGCCGCAGTCGAGGTGGGTGGCGTCCTATTGTCCGCTGACAACGGCGAGACCTGGGCGCTAAGTGGGGGGGAATTAAGGTCAAGGGTGAGTGTCCATCCTGATGTGCACTCGATCGCTGTCCATCCAGAGTCAGCTGATTTTATCGCCGCGCCAACTGGTGGTGGTTTCTACCTGTCGAAGGACGGTGGTGCTGCCTGGGAGAACCTTTATGCGGATTGCTACTGCCGGGCGATGTGGTGGGGAGCAGATGACCCGGAACACATGCTGCTGGGAGCTGCCGAATGGGTAGATCGCAATGGCAGCATTGTGGAAACTTTTGATGGTGGGCTGACTTGGCAAGAGTCTGTTAAGGGATTAGTTGTTCCCTGGTCCCGGCACATGGTGGAGCGCTTTCTCCAGGTCGGCGATCATTTGCTGGCCATCCTCTCTAACGGTGAGCTGCTGGTGGCGGAACTTGGAAGGCTGGAATGGTGGCAGCTGCTTCCGGAGCTCCAGGACGTGAACGCAGCCGCGCTGACTAAGAAAATCGAGGTGTAAAGTGGAAGGAATATCCGGCAAAACAGCACTAATCACAGGTGGTGGTACCGGTATTGGGCAGGGCGTGGCTTTAATGCTTTCACAAGAGGGCTGCAAGGTTGTGGTGTGCGGCCGGCGGGGAGGACCTCTTGAGAAGGTCTTGGAATCCATTCATGCCCAGGAGGACCAGGCTCTGGCTGTGGTGGGGGATGTTTCCAAGGTGAAAGATGTCGATCGAATTGTGCAGGCCACCCAGGATAAATTTGGCCAGGTTGATATCTTGATTAACAATGCAGGTATCGGAGGAGGGGGCTATGTCCACACTCATGATGTGCAAGTCTGGGATAAAGTCATGGCGGTCAACTTGCGGGGGCCATTCCTGACCTCCCGCGCAGTTTTACCCACGATGCGGGAACGAAAAAGCGGTCACATTATTAACATCAGCTCCGAATCAGGTTTGGAGTATTATCAGGGCAATGGCGCTTACGGTGTTTCAAAACATGCCTTGAACGCATTAGGTGAGTTTATCCAACGCGAGAATCAAGATTACGGCATTCGTGTGGACACGATCTGTCCGGGCATGGTGGTCACAGAGATGACTGAGAATTCACAGGGGCTGGATCACAGTAAGTGCCTGGTTCCTGAAGATATCGCCGAACTGATCCTGTGGCTGTTGAGCCGCAGGCAAAATATTAAGATCGGCACACCAATCCTGATCCAGACCATGGAAAACCCCTGGACTTGAGTCAAATGACAACTCATTTCTCTGTGAGTTTTTTTTGATCACCAGAACTGGTTGCGAATTAACAATATCCAATAACCAATAACTAGTCCGCACTAATCAGCGCTCGTCCGTGTTCAGTTCATGATCTCAATAACCAAATAGACCTCCAATACATGCGATGAAACTGGCAACTCTGTGCTATTTAAAAGCGGACGGCAAGACCCTGATGATCCATCGCGTAAAGAAGGAGAATGACATGCATCAGGGTAAGTGGAACGGGTTGGGTGGCAAGCTCGACCCGGGCGAAACACCCGAGGAATGTGCCATTCGCGAGGTGCATGAAGAATCAGGTCTGGTTATCGTTAAGCCCCTTTTGAAAGGTATCCTCACCTTCCCGCAGTTTGCAAATGAAGAGGATTGGTATGCCTTTGTTTACCTCGCCCGAGAGTTCAGCGGCGATATGATCGATTCCGCCGAGGGAGTGCTTGAATGGATTAAGGATGATCGGCTGCTGGAACTTGACTTGTGGGCTGGAGATTATATTTTTCTGCCCTGGTTGGAGCAGCCCGGATTTTTCTCGGGAAAATTTGTTTACAAATTCGGGGAGCTGGTTGATTATAACGCGGTGTTTTACGAGAGCCCGTTAGCGGATGTTGCTGGTGGATCCTTTAGTTAGACGTTCAAATACAGGTAGACATGACTGAAACGATTTACGACCTCTCGGCTGCTAGGGCAATGGCGCTCTATGCTCAACAATTTGCAGAACCTGACCAAGAAAATTTAGAGTTCGCTGATCAAGAAGCGATTTACCAGACAGTCAAGAAGCTGGGCTGCGTGCAAATCGATACCTTGCATGTCGTCCAGCGCAGTCACTACCTGGTCCTCTGGAGCCGTCTGGGGAACTACGATCCTGTAGATTTCGACCGTATGATTTATACCCCTGCTGAGCGGCGCCTATTTGAGGGATGGCAGCATGCGGCTTCGATTATCCCCCTCGAGGATTATCGCTACCAGATACCACGGATGCGTGCCGCGCGCCAGGGACATTTGCAGCCCGGGGGTTGGCTGTCAGAACCCGGAAATCAGGACCTGCTCGATTCGGTATTTGAAAGAATCGAGCGCGAAGGACCGATGCTAGCCAGAGATTTCGAATATGACGGCCCCAAAAGAGGCAGCTGGTGGGATTGGAAACCGGCCAAGAACGCACTGGAGCTATTGTATTCCTGGGGAGAATTGATGATCGGCAGCCGGATCAATTTTCAGCGAGTATATGACCTGCGACAGAGAGTTCTCCCTGAGTGGGTAGATGCGAGTGAGCCGACAGAAGGTGAACGTGATCTCTACTGGTTGGAGCAGGGAGTGCGTGCACTGGGAATCTGCCAGCCGGTCCAGGCCGCGGATTACTCTTACAGCAAGCGAAATTTTGCCAAGAGGCATCTGCCAGAAATGCTGGAGGCCGGCATTTTTAAAGAAGTCAAGGTTCGCGTTTTTGATGACAGTGTAAAATCCTTCATCATCCACAGCCAGGATCAACAAACCCTGGAAAAAGCGGCTGATGGCGAACTAACCGCTCAACGAACAACTTTTCTCAGCCCTTTCGACAACCTGTTTTGGGCGAAGGGACGAGATCAGGAGATTTGGAATTTCCGAAATTTGCTTGAAGCTTATAAACCCTCACCGACTCGCATATGGGGATATTTCAATATGCCGATCCTGCATAATGGGGAGTTGATCGGCAGGATCGATCCGAAGGTTGACAGGAAGAAATCATTGCTGATCGTTAGATCGATATTCATCGAGCCAGGTGTCGATTTACACGAAGGAACTATCGCAGACCTGGCTCTGGCCTTCCGCTCTTTTATGCAATTCCATCAAGCAAAAGATATAATTTTTGAAAACGAAGACGACAAGGTAATTGGAGATAGGATATTGGTATCCTTGTAGCCAATACCGACCTGCCTGCCTTTAAGGAAAGTCATGTTGAGTAATATTTTTTATGGATCATCCATATAATTTCTTGCGCAGACTGGCAAACGTGCGTATTTTTCGTTCCGTATTAATCTGGGGATTGATCAATATGAATGATTGGCTGCCCATTAACAAGATCAGCGAAACAGAATCCTTGATTTGCTTCTATCACCCGCAACCAGTTTATCCGGTCCACATCCTGTTGGTGCCAAAACAGGAATTGCGAGATCTATCCCAACTCGAACCTCGGCAAAGTGATTTCCTGCAAGATCTGTTTCTCACGGTTCAATCACTGATTACCGAATTCAAGCTCGAGGAGGGTGGTTATCGCCTAATCCTGAACGGTGGTGAGTACCAGGATTTCCCCCAGTTGCATTTTCATCTGACATCCGGAGAACCTGCTTAGCTGCCGTAGGTATTGTACAGATTGAGTACCTTGTCAGCATAGTAGTAGCCGACATTCATCGGTCCGTAGAATTTAAGCGCTTCTCTCAAATTCCCATATTTGTTCACCAATCCCGCCAGCATTCCCGTACCATACTTGATATTGAAGTTGGGTTTCTCCAACTCACTGATCGATGGCCGGTTGGTGAAGCATGGTCCGTTGACACACTGAAAAGAGGCCGCAAGGCCATCCCGCGGCATCACCTGCATCAATCCTACCGCACCGCTTTTAGAATAAGCAGTCGGATTGCCGCCGCTTTCCTGCCAGATCAACGCTGCGATGAGGTCGGGATCCAGACCATTATTCTTGGCATGCCGCATAATTTGCTCGCACCACTGGCGTACATCATGGGGGAAGGCGTCGCTGATGGAACAGTTTTTCTTTTCATTTTGAGCATCTGAAATAGAACTATCTGCTTTCTGGACTGCTTCAGCTGGAGCAGTGGAGGTAGTTTCTTGATCGTCACTGGTTTGGTTGGTTGAACTGGGCGCCCTGGCCATGACCGTATATCCAAAGGAAGCCAGGATTAAACTGCTGATAATCGCCCCTGGAAATATGAACTGTCGGACATCATACATACTGCACCTTTAGTTTCACGAATAGAGATTTGACAAATAAACTAACCAGAGTTAAAATAGCACATATGTTCTATGATGTCAATGATAATTCCTGACCTTCGGACAAAAGATCGGACTCTTTAGACGGTCTGTTGTCATTGCGAGCCGCAAGTGCTCTTCTTGCGGCGTGGCAATCTCCTGCTTGTGGGGCAAACCTTTCAAAAAACGCTCGTAACGATCGCCCAGTCTGATTTTGTCCGAACTCTTGTCCGAACTTGAGTAATTCTGTTAGGAATTGCCTCTTGACAAAACAGAACATTTGTTCTATATTATATAGCAATTAGGCAGTTTTATCAAGAGTCTAATTGCCGGATGACCAAAAAAATATATTTCCCTCATTGGTCAACGCAACCAACAATTAGCGAAGTGATTTGAGGAGGCAAAAAAAAATGAACCTATCTATCTCTCGCAACCAGAACTTCAATCAGGCTTTGAACCGCATCACCTTCAGACGGGGTCTAGCTTTCGGGGTAATCATCATTTCTGCCTTGCTGGCTTTCGAAATATTCAACTACAGCACGACAGAATTTGCTTTATCCGATCTGCTCGGTGATCTGGAGTTCGCGGGAATTGCTTGGGCGACGATCCTTGCCCTCGCATTTTGTGGGATCGATTTTGCAGGCATCGCCCGCTTGTTCACCCCTGAAGATGGTGCAAATGAAACCAACGAAATCTGGTATCTATTTGGTGCTTGGCTGCTGGCAGCAACCATGAACGCCATGCTCACTTGGTGGGGCGTGTCGATCGCCTTACTCAACCATGAGAGTCTCGGCAATGCAGTCGTTGACCGGGAGACGCTGCTAAAAGTGGTGCCAATATTCGTCGCCATCCTGGTCTGGTTGATCCGGGTTCTGATCATCGGCACATTTTCCGTGGCAGGGGACCGGCTGTTCAGCCACCGTCAGCAAGTCCAGAATACCTATAACACCTCCTCCAGGTCACGGACCAAGCAGCGGGCCAATGGCGCCCCCGTGCAAGCCAGAAAACCAGCTTCACGACCGGCATACAAGCCAACCCCTCAGCCAGAACAGTCTTACTCCCGGCCTGAACCCACTTACCATCCACTTTCGATGAGCGCTTCAGGTAGGAATAAGAGCAGCAAATCTCGCTGACGAGTTTGACCAAGGAAAATATGATCTAATTGATAGAACCTGGGTACAAAAGCTGCAACTCAATAAATACCCTCATCACAACTTCGCATTGAATACGCCTTCGCATGGTAAAGCAATGCCCCTCCCTATTATCAATCGGGAGGGGTTTTGCGTCCTGGTTGAAGAATATCAAAACGAATCTTTTTTAATCCAAAATTACATTTGTGTCAGAGCAGTGACTGTATTGATTGGCAATCACCTTCTGCCAGGGGCAGCCAGACAGAAAACGTGGATCCCTCACCCAGGGTTGATTCTACTTCAATACTCCCGCCGTGATTGCGGATGATCCAATAAGCGATTGATAATCCCAATCCGAACCCTTTACCATCCCGAGAGCGGGTGCGCGATTTTTCCCCTCTGTAGAAACGCTCGAAAACATGCGGCAGATCTTCGCTGGGAATACCTGGTCCGGTGTCCTGGATGGTCAGCTTGGCCTGCTCTTCCACCTTGCCCAATCCAAGGGTCACTACGCCCCCACTGGGTGTGTAATTGATGGCGTTACCGACCAGATTCACCAATACTTGTTTAAGACGGTCTTGATCTCCGCATACCAGTACCTGGTCGATCTCCCCCATGCTAAGCATCAGTTTATTCTGTGCGAGCACACTCATTTCATTGAGCACTTCCAGCAGCAGCGTGTCCAATTCGACCAGGCGGATATCAAGAGGCAGCTTGCCCGATTCTGCTTGCGCTAGCAGCCCCAGGTCGCCCACCAGCCGGGTCAAGCGGTCGACCTCGTTTTGGATGCTGGACAGCGACTCCTCATCAAAATCCCCAATCCGCTGGATGAGATCCACATTACCTTTGATCACTGTCAAAGGTGTGCGCAGCTCGTGGCCCACATCTGCCAAGAACCGGCGCTGGGTATTAAACAGGTTCTCCAGGCGATGCAATGTTTGATTGAAGGCATGGATCAATTGACCGACCTCGTCGTCTGGAGGTCCCTGGTAAGAGATCCGGCGCGAAAGGTCATCCGCCCGTGTAATCCGTAGAGCTGTCTGGGTGACTGCTTCCAGCGGAGCAAGCGCTCTTTGTGTAGTCAACCAGCCGACCACGCCTGCGATGGCCATGGCGATTAAGGAACCCAATAAGAGCACGGTGACGAGCACATTCAGCGTGCGGTCAACGACCACTAGGCTGGTAGCCAATTGCAGTGCACCGATCGAACGGTTGCCAATCACCAGTGGAACGCTGAGCACCCGCATGTGAAGGTCTTCGATAAAAATGCTGCGATAGACTGGGACAGAGGATTGCAGGCCGAGGGGATCGAAGGGGCGCACAAAACCACCGGAATAGTTTTTCAACTGCAGCTGTCCGCTGCGATCCCATGTCTGCGCGGCAACCCCGGTTAAATCGAGAGAAGGCAGGGTAATGAGTTCCATGTTCCCTGCCTCCAGGTTTGCCGCCACAATCTCATCGAAGGCTTGCTGAAGTGCTAAATCAACCTGCGCGATTAGCAGGAAGCTGATAATGAGGTAAACTGCTACCCCAAACAGCAGCAGTATCCCCCCGAGCAAGGAGGTGTATAGAAGGGTTAAACGAGCGCGCAGGGACATGCTGAGAGCAGATCAGGCCGGCTCTCTCAGCACATACCCCATCCCGCGAACTGTGTGAAGTAAACGAGGTTCTTCGTCAACTTCCAATTTTTGACGCAGATAGCGAATATATACTTCGATGATATTAGATTCGCCACCGAAATCGTATCCCCAAACTCGGTCGAAGATCACGTCTCTGGTTAGGACCTGGCGGGGGTGGCGCATGAAGAGTTCCAGAAGCTCGTATTCTTTTGCGGTGAGAGAGATCGTGCGCTCTCCTCGGTATGCTTGCCGTGTGCCGGTGTCCAGGGAGAGGTCGGCAAAGCGCAGCACCTGGGGGCGGCTGGGTTGGGCGCGGCGTAATAATGCCCGGATGCGCGCCAGGACTTCGTCCAGGTTAAATGGCTTGACCATGTAATCATCGGCGCCCATGTCAAGACCAAGCACCCGATCGTTAACAGAATCTTTGGCCGTCAGAATTAAAATTGGAACCGGACCGCCAGCCCGCAGTCGGCGACAGACTTCAAGTCCATCGATCCCGGGGAGCATTAAATCGAGGACAACCAGGTCGGGCGGGTTGTCTCGAGCCAGGCCCAGACCCATCTGTCCATCGGTGGCAATATCAACTTGATAACCTTCGTAAGCCAATCCCCGGCGGAGAAATTTTAAGATTGCTTCATCATCTTCAATCACCAATATTCGAGCACTCATACGCCCTCCTAATCAGCAAATGTTGTAAAGTTTGGAGAAGTTTGATAGTTTAACTCCCTATCCTATTATAAAGGAAGGGTATCGATCAAAGCAATGAATATTAATACTTTCTTGGATTTCCATGAATATACCACAGCCTGGGCAAAGAAAAAAGGTCGCCTAAACTCAGGCGACCTTATCAATTGGATTGATTATGCTAGGCCAATTCGATGGTGGCGCCAGCAGATTCAAGCTTGGTTTTGGCATCATTTGCGGCATCTTTGCCGACGCCCTCCAACACTTTCGCATCGGGAGTTTCAGCCAATTCCTTGGCCTCTTTCAAGCCCAGGCTTGACATTTGGCGGATAGCCTTGATGACCTCGATCTTCTTCGGACCGGCATCCTTGATGACAACGTCAAACTCGGTCTGCTCTTCAGCGGGTTCCGCGCTGGCAGCAGGACCAGCTGCTGCGGCCATTGCTACAGGTGCGGCAGCGGAAACGCCCCATTCTTCTTCAGCCTTTTTAACCAATTCGGCCATTTCAAGTACTGTGAGTTTATTTAGTTGGTCTAAAACCTTTTCTATATCAGCCATCTTAAAACTTACTCCTAAAACAATTTAATTTTGATTTCCAATGGATTAACTTTCAGCGGGAGCGGCTTCCGCATCGACAAAAGCTTGCAAAACAGCAGCCATCTGCCGACCGGGTTCGGCAAGCGTGCGAACCAGCTGGTTGGCCGGCGCCATTAAGGTGCCGAGCAGTTGGGCGCGAAGGACTGGCAAAGGTGGCAGCGCGGCTAAAGCTTTAATTTCTTCAGCACTGAGGATGTTCGTCTCCAGGTAGCCGCCTTTGAATTTAAGGAATTGCACCGATTTAGAAAAATCAGCCATTGCCTTAGCCATCGCCGGGGCATCCTCGAAAGCAAATCCAGCAGCAGTACTGCCCAAGAAATATTCTGGGGGTACATCATAGCCGGCACCTTCGAAGGCCAGCTTCCCAAGGGTGTTCTTGATGATGTGGAATTCTCCACCCACCTCGCGAACCTTATCCCGCAGGTCGTCCATATCTTTTACGGTCAGGCCGATATATTCAGCCAGGAAGACCGCCTGGCTATTACCTAACCAATCTTGATATGTCGTTACGATCTCTTTCTTTCGTTCCTTTGAAACAGCCAATGGTTTCTTACCTCCTTTCAAATAAAAAGTCTTTGCCTCGCATAATGCCGGGCAAAGACTATCCTATCTCTTTGAAGGAGTCGTCCTCACCTCGGCAGGTAATTAAGCTTTGGGTAGCGTGACCCCAAGGCACCTGCTGTCTCTGGCGAAGCAGTTAGTTTACCGGCTCGGGCCGGTAGCAGGACTATACTATTTTACTCGCTTTCCTCCATCTCGAGTGCTTGATTGGCATCGACCTTGATGCCGGGACCCATGGTTGTGGTCAGCGTCACCCGGCGCACATAAGCACCCTTCACCGCCGGTGGCCTGGATTTCTTGATGGCATCCATCAAGACGGCCATGTTATCGTACAGCGCTTCCTCGGAAAAGGAAACTTTGCCGATGGGTACATGCAGATTAGCGGTCTTGTCAACGCGGAACTCAACCCGCCCGGCTTTGGATTCTCCAACTACCCGGGGGAGATGCTCTTCAGCAACGACCGTACCGGCTTTTGGATTTGGCATCAGCCCACGCGGCCCAAGCACGCGACCAAGCCGGCCGACTTTGCCCATCATGTCAGGCGTAGCCACAGCGACATCGAATTCTGTCCAGCCATCCTGAATCTTCTTCAAGGTTTCATCATCATCGGCGACAATATCTGCGCCCGCTTCCCGGGCTAAGGAAGCGCCCTCGCCCTGAGCAAATACCAGCACGCGCACAGATTTCCCAAGACCGTGCGGCAGAACTGCCACATCGCGAACCTGCTGGTCTGCATGTCTGGGATCCACACCCAGGCGGAGGTGAAGTTCGACGGTTGCGTCAAAATTCGTGCTGGAAGTATCCTTGGCCAGCGCGATCGCTTCTTTTGGTTCGTAATCCATATCGCGGTCTATCTTCTCAACTGCCGCAAGATATTTTTTTCCATGCTTTGCCATACTATCTCCTTGGTGGTTCAAATGGGCGCCTCACCAACTGGTCCAAACACGGTGAGTGCATACCCTCCCACAGGTCCTTATTCAACTACATCCAATCCCATATTGCGG
The DNA here is from genome assembly GCA_937968125.1 of uncultured Anaerolineales bacterium. Lineage (GTDB taxonomy): Bacteria > Chloroflexota > Anaerolineae > Anaerolineales > UBA4823 > PFL25. The sequence goes on from CALBUI010000295.1 coordinate 16,489, forward strand.
GCTGTGCCCTCAATCTGGCGCATTGCATTTTCAATGTCGTTTGCGTTTAAATCCTTCATCTTGATCTCGGCGATCTCTTTCACCTGGCTGCGAGACACAGTACCGACTTTCTCGCGAGGTGGGTTCGAGGAGCCTTTTTCGATCCCGGCAGCTTTCTTTAACAGCACGGAGGCCGGGGGGGTTTTTAATATGAAGGAAAATGAATTATCGGTATAAACGGTGATCTCGGCCGGGAGAATTTCGCCCGGTCGACTTGATGTACGGGCGTTGTATTCCTTGCAAAAGGCCATCAAGTTGATCCCATGCCCTGCTAATGCCGGGCCGATGGGGGGTGCCGGGTTCGCTTTTCCGGCTTCAATCTGTAATCGTATTACTGCTTGTATTTGCTTTGCCACTATTATCTCCTTCGTGGTTTTAACGGGCGAGGGGAACTCACCCTCCCACATATCATAAAATAGTTATCAGGTCTTCTCAACCTGAAGGAAGTCTAATTCAACAGGGGTTTCCCGGCCGAAGAAGTTTACCATCACGCGCACTTTGGCTCGTTCCATATCAATCTCGGAGACGGTTCCGCGGAAATCATTGAATGGGCCATCGACGATACGCACCCGCTCGCCTGCTTTGAAGGTCACCTTAATGCGTGGGGCTTCGGCCTCCATGCGCTTAATGATCTGGGATACCTCTTCGGGACGCAGGGGCGTGGGGTTGTTGCCCATCCCGACGAACCCGGTCACTCCCGGGGTATTCCGGACCACGTACCATGACTCTTCGGTCATGACCATATTTACCAGGATATATCCAGGGAAAACCCGGCGCTCGACTGTGCGGCGCTTTCCCTCTCGGACCTCAATCTCCTCTTCGGTGGGCACAACGATATCAAAAATCTTATCCTTCATGCCCATCGTCTCGATGCGCTGTTCGAGATTGTGACGCACCTTGTTCTCATAACCTGAGTAGCAATGCACGACAAACCAGGAGCGCCCATCCTCGTCTTCCAGCTCGGACGGATCCTGGTCGAGAAAATCTAAGGATACTTCTGAACTGTCATCCTCCGCAGGGGAGGCCTCAGTTTCCAATACAGGTGGTGGATCTTTTTTGATCTCTGCAGCTAAAGCGGCGGCCCCTTCTTCGATCAGGGATTTATCATCTTCAGGTTCAGAAATTTCTTCGACTGCAGGCTTTAATTCTGAATCGGATATCTCTTCCTCCAAGGTGTCAGATTCATCGAGCACTTCTGGTTCAACCTGTTCCTGGTCGTCGGCAGGCTCTGCCTCGGCAACCGTCTCATCCACCATGGGTTCTTCAATTTCTTCGCTCGCGGACTCTACTTCAGCATCAGGAGGGGTGATTTCGGTGAGATCCTCCTCCTCATCCAGCTGCTCTTCAGAAGAATCTGTTTCCATTGCCATTTCTTCAGGTTCGGCTTCTTCAAGCTCGTCCTTTGAAGGCGCTTCCAAATCGAGCTCCTCATCATCTTCGGGGACGGAATCTAAATCGGCTTCCGACATTTCACTCTCAGCTGGAGACACTTCTGATTCTAGTGTTGCCTCATCCTCGGAATTGGAATCTAAATCCGTAGGGGTCAATTCAGCTTCGACTTCCGCTGAATCTGGACCCACGGATTCTGATTCATCCGAGGCATTCAAGGCATGTTCTTCCTGTTCGGAAAATTCCATAATATTTCCTACACTTCATCAAATGTGATCAATAGCTGACTCTTTGGCAGAAAGTTCAAGAGCCAAAAATAATGATAAAGAAGCGCGAGTAGATGAAGTCCAAAACTCCCAGAAACGCGCTCATCACGGTGATCACGATCAACACAACAATGGTTAAGCTCGTCGCCTCCTGGCGGGTTGGCCAGGTAACCTTGCGCAATTCACCGACTGTCTCACGGAAATACCGGGAAACAAAATTCGATTGTTTGCGAGAGGATTTTTTATCCGCTTTTGCCACAGAGTACTCCTTCTGGCATTTATGCTAGCATGATTCGCAGCTTCAATTCACTGCGAGTTACGGGCAAAACGCCGCCTCAATGGACGGCGTTGCCTTCCTTCAGGCAGGCCAGGTAGGACTTGAACCCACAACCGCCCGTTTTGGAGACGGGTGCTCTTCCAAATTGAGCTACTGGCCTTTGATCAAGACTGGTGGCTGGTTTCACCATCAGTCAAGGAAATTACTTCGTCTCGCGGTGTAATCGATGAACCCTACACCGGGGGCAATACTTATTTAGTTCTATGCGACCTGGATCATTGCGGCGATTTTTCTCAGTCGTGTAAGTTCGTTCTTTACACTCTGTGCAAGCCAGGGTGATAATAGGTCGGACGTCTTTCGCCATTATATTCTACCAAGCACCAATCCAGCAAATGGATGGTACCAATCCTCTATTTAATGATTTCGGTGATCACGCCAGCGCCGACGGTCAGACCGCCTTCACGGATGGCGAACTTGGAACCCTGCTCCAACGCCACCGGCACAATCAGTTCAACTTCCAGGTTCACGTTATCTCCGGGCATCACCATCTCTACCCCTTCCGGCAACTGGATGGTCCCGGTAACGTCCATCGTGCGCACGAAGAACTGTGGTCGGTAGCCGCTGAAGAACGCTTTGTGCCGCCCACCTTCGTCTTTCTTCAATACGTACACTTCGCTCATGAACTTGGTGTGCGGGGTGATGCTGCTCGGCTTGGCGATCACCATGCCGCGCTCCACATCTTCCCGGTCGATGCCGCGCAGCAGCAAGCCCAGGTTGTCTCCCGCCTGTCCTTCATCCAATGTC
>CALBUI010000296.1 GCA_937968125.1 uncultured Anaerolineales bacterium
ATCCTGCGACGAGAACTTTTCAAGCACTAAGAATTGAAGTCAATCAAGAGTTAGCTGCGCTTAGAGAAGTTCTTCCTCAAGCAATTAGATCTTTAAAACCAAGTGGAAGACTGGCGGTTATCTCCTACCATTCTCTGGAGGACCGCATTGTGAAACACTACTTTCGTGAGGAGAGCAAAGATTGTATTTGCCCTCCGGAACAACTGGTATGTGACTGTGGTCATAAAGCCAGTGTAAAAATTCTGACTAAGCGTCCGATTCGCCCAACAGAGGGCGAAATTAGTGAAAATTTGCGAGCCCGAAGCGCCCGGCTCAGAGTTGTTGAGAAACTTCCAACTGAATAGCATTGGCATTACTCTTGCAAGATTTTTGTTACTGGTAGCAAGACTAAAATTTGGGCTTTTTGGCTCAAAATCTATCCTCAAGAGTAAATTATGTACCGAGTTGAAAATATAACCCAAGCTTATTCCCAAGCTCCCTGGAGAAAGCAACTGCAGTGGATCGGTTTATTCATGCTGGCAATGATCATGGTGGCTATGGTTGCTGGAATTTATCTGAGTGTCAGCGCTCAAGCTTCGACTGCTGGGCGAGAAATTCAGATCATGTATGCTGATATGGACGAAATGCGGAGAAATATCGAAAACATGGAGTCCAAAATTGCATTTTTGGTATCTAATGCGGAAATGGAGAAGCGAGCGGAGAAATTAAATTTCTCGCCGGTTGCAGCAGACGAAATATTTTATATATTAGTTCCCGGTTATTCAAAACCCGGTCAGGTAACCTTAGCAAATCCTTCCGGAAATGAGAGACCAGCTGTGCCAACTATCTCCCCCGAATATACACAATCCTTATTTGACTGGTTGCAAGAAAGGGTGTTCGACCCGGCTTCACCTCTGGTACGGGAGGTGGCACCATGAACAACTTAAGTTCTTGGCGTTATACCACCCTGGGTATCCTAATTACTGCACTTGCGATTTTCGTTGTTGTCCAAATGCTGCGGATTCAATTAAGCCCCCAGGCTCAAGCCTTGCGGGATAAAGGAGAACTGTATTCCGGAGCCTGGACGACACTTACCCCTGCCAGAGGTCAGATTTATGACCGCTGGGGGAACCTGTTGGCAGGAAACAACACGGTATACGAGGTGGGTATAGTTCTTGCCGAAATAGAAAACCCATCCACGATCGCCTTGGCAATGAACGCGGTTGTAGATGCGGATTATGATGAAGTGTTCTCAGCCGCGAGCACGCTGGCTTCTGATGAAGCCGTCTATGCAACATTGGCCAGGTTCGTGACGGAAGAACAAAAACTGCGTCTTGAACAGCTAGCAGAAGAAATGGAAGCTGCGTATAGCAATCGAGGAGATACTAATCGACCCAGCCTGGCTGGAATTACATTCGATCCACGGCTGCAGCGTAGTTATCCAGAGAAAGATCTCGCTTCTAACATCCTTGGATTTGTAAATTGGGAAGGTCAGGGATTTTTTGGGATCGAAGAGAAATTTAATGATGATCTGGCTGGATCACCGAAGAGGGTCTGGATTCCCTTCGATCCAAACCGGGTAGAGGAATTTCCAGAAGTGCCTGAGGGAACAAGTTTGATTTTAACAATCGATCGAACGATCCAAGCAGAGGTTGAGGAAGTTGTTGAAAGCGCGATAAAAGAAAGTGGTTCTGATTCGGCCACGATCGTTGTGATGGATCCTGAAACAGGAGACATCCTGGCTGCGGCGACATCCCCTCGATTGGATCTAAACGAGTTCTGGCGCTATGATGAAATTTTCGTTGATTCAACTCCCTTCAATCGAGTCGTGAGTGAAACTTATGAACCGGGATCTATATTTAAGGTCTTGACCATGGCAGCTGCGCTTGACAGCGGTGCGGTAAAGCCGAAAACAACCTTCCTGGATACAGGCATGATTGAGATCGGTGGGACGATCATTCGTAACTGGAATAGCGGCGCATGGGGCCCGCAGGATATGTTGGGTTGTATGCAGCATTCACTGAATGTATGTCTTGCCTGGGTAGCCACAGAAGTCGGAGCAAATCTGTTTTATCAATATATGCAGGATTTCAGTATTGGTCATCTGACCGGGGTTGACATGGCTGGTGAAAATCCCGGAAGGTTAAAGCTTCCTGGTGATGAAGATTGGTATGAGGCTGACTTGGGAACGAATTCGTTTGGTCAAGGAGTCGCTGTGACACCTATCCAATTCGTGATGGCTGTTTCAGCGCTGGCCAACGAAGGTAAGATGGTCCATCCACGGATCGTGCTGTCGATGATTTCTGATGGCCGCCAATATAACACCAATTCTAGGATTTCAGGCACACCAATTTCTGCGAAAACAGCTCAACGGATTACCGACATGCTGGCCACTTCTCTTGAAACCGAATCGTCAGACGCTTTAGTGGATGGATATCGCATGGCAGGAAAAACTGGTACAGCAGAAATTCCGACCCCATTCGGGTATACCAGCAACCAAACTAATGCCTCATTTGTTGGTTGGGGACCAGTTGATGATCCAAAACTTTTAGTTTTCGTGTGGTTGGAGAAACCAACGACATCCCCATGGGGTTCTGTTGTTGCTGCACCTGTATTTCGCCAGGTTGTAGAACGCCTGGTTGTTTTGATGAATATCCCTTCGGATCAGATGAAGGTCGAGCTATTAGGAAGTCAATAGGATATTTTAAATTAATTCTATGTTGTCTCTGAATCTGGCAGTTGAAGCCCTTACCGGTGTATCTCCGCATTTCGACGAGAGAATAATTCGTAATGCGGCAATTGATTCACGCCAGGTCACACCTGATTCGTTATTCATCGCGCTTCCGGGAGAGCGAGTTGATGGGCATGACTTCGTCCCAGAGGCATTCGAACGAGGGGCTAATTCCGCGTTAGTTAGTCATGAATTCCCTGAAGAATTCTTCCAACTAGATTTGCGCCAAGGATGGCAATCTGATTTAGAAGTCGAGATTGGAGATTCACCGGTTTGTTTAATCGTTGAAGATAGTTTATCAGCGATGCAGACCATAGCTCGATTTTGGCGCCGGAAGCTTGATCTAAAGGTAATCGGGATCACCGGCAGTGTTGGGAAATCGACGACCAAGGAATTAATTGCAGAGGTTCTTTCCCAACAATACAGAACATTGAAGAGTCCTGGTAATTTGAACAATGAAATTGGTTTGCCCCTGACAATTTTGCAGCTGACTGAAGAACATGAACGGGCAGTATTGGAAATGGGATTCTATGTCCCGGGTGAGATCGAATTCCTGTGTGATTTGTCAATACCACAGGTCGGAGTAGTGACCAATATTGGGACAGTACATGCAGAGAGAGCAGGGACAATTGAAGATATTGCCCGAGGAAAAGCTGAGCTCGTTGAAGCCTTACCATCTGCGCCAGATGGGATCGCAATATTAAATTATGACGATCCCAAAGTACGCGAGATGGCTGAAAAAACAAATGCCAAAGTTTTCTACTATGGCATGAGCCCCGAAGCTGACCTGTGGGCAGACCAGATTGAAGGTTTAGGACTTGATGGAATTCGTTTCAGGCTTCATTATCGCCACGAAGTACTCCATTTGAGAGTACCTTTGATCGGCCGGCATTCTGCGCACACCGCCTTGCGAGCTGCTGCAGTGGGATTGACTGATGGATTATCTTGGCAGGAAATTGTGAATGGGCTCCAATCCGGGAAAGCACAACTGCGTTTGGTAGCTGTCAGAGCCAGGAGTGGTGCAATTATCCTTGACGACACCTACAATGCCTCCCCAGAATCAACTTTAGCCGCGTTGAACCTGCTGGAAGATCTAGAAGGGCGTAAGATTGCTGTCTTGGGTGATATGTTGGAGCTGGGTCAATACGAGCAGCAAGGCCATAGGATGGTTGGTGCTCGGGCAGCAGAAGTAGCGAGTGAACTGGTTACAGTGGGAGAGCGAGCAAAAACGATCGCTGCCTCAGCAGCAAATGCAGGACTGGCTACGAATATGATCCAAACATTTGAAAAATCGGATCAGGCAGTAGATTACCTGAAGGACAACCTGACAACTCGCGATATAGTCCTGGTCAAAGGCTCCCGCGGAATGCAAATGGAGATCATCGTAACTGCACTGGAGACCAGTTAAGTGACGCAAATCGCGCTGGCGATCGGTTTAGCTGGTGTAAGTTTTTTACTTGCGGTTATCTGGGGACCGCCATTGTTGCGAGTATTGATGCATTTCAATATTGGAGAATCAATCCGTGTCGAAGGACCAGAGAGACATTTCACCAAATTGGGCACACCAACGATGGGAGGCATCATGATCGTGATCCCAGTCACCGTGGTGACCCTTTTGATGAATGCGGCGACTCTACTTGGTTTTACCGTGACCGGCCGTTCAATTTTGCTGCCTCTCGGTGTCATGCTAGTATTCGCAATATTAGGCATGATTGATGATTGGGAAGGCATTCGAGGCGTGCGCCGGGGAGTGGGTATGAGGGCGCGAACCAAGTTTCTAATTCAATGGATATTGGCCTTCATCATCGTTATTGGCCTGGTAAATTACTTGAAAGTGCCCCAAATGTATATCCCCGGATTAAAAAAATCAGCTGATCTTGGATTTTGGTACATCCCTATCGCAATGATATTGATCGTCGGATACTCGAATGCGATGAATTTGACCGATGGTTTAGATGGTCTGGCTGGTCTAATTTCCGCAACAGCTTTTATTACTTATGGCGCCATCTCGCTGGTACAAGGACAAATATTTCTGGCTCGTTTTTGCTTCATATTAGCTGGTGCAACCTTCGGTTTTCTTTGGTTTAACGTTCATCCAGCTGAATTGTTTATGGGTGACACAGGATCATTGGCCCTCGGGGCGACATTAGCTGTGGTGGCCTTGATGACTGGACATTGGATCCTATTGCCGATTATCGCAATTATTCCCACCAGTGTTACCTTGAGCGTCATTCTGCAGGTCGCTTATTTCAGGCTGACGGGTGGCCGGCGGATATTCAAGATGACTCCCATACACCATCATTTTGAGTTGAGCGGATGGAGTGAGACGCAAGTTGTACAGCGATTTTGGTTAATTGGTTTATTAGGTGCCATGATTGGTATTGCCTTGGCAATTACGTGATGGTTATTGGCGAATGTTAGCATTTAGAGAAGAATTGGTGATGCCTCAGAAGAAGGATTGGTCCGGCAAGAACGTAGTGGTGATAGGCGCGGCCCGTCAGGGAATCGCATTAGCGCGGTACCTTGTTCGCCATGGTGCATCTGTTGTTGTCAATGATCGTTTACCTGCTGAGCAACTAAAATCTGTGGTTGAAGATCTGGCTGGTGAGCAAATCGAATGGATATTTGGAAGCCATCCTGTTGAAATGCTGAATGGTGTTGATACCCTTTTTATTTCAGGTGGCGTGCCTTTCGATCTGCCCATAGTAAGGGAGGCAAAGTCACGTGGGATTGAGATCTCCAATGATTCGCAGCTATTCCTGGAAGTGTGTCCTTGCCAAGTGATCGGTATTACCGGTTCGGCTGGAAAGACGACAACCACCACATTGGTTGGATTGATTGCCAAAGCTGCTCAAGAGTCTAAGGTATGGGTGGGTGGAAATATTGGCACACCCCTGCTCTCAGATGTTGATGAGATGCAATCGCATGACCTGGCAGTGATGGAATTATCCAGCTTTCAACTCGAGGTCATGAGCCGATCGCCATACATTGCCGGCCTGCTCAATATTACCCCGAACCATCTCGACCGGCATAAGACGATGGAAGCATACACAGCGGCCAAGGCCAGAATTCTCCAATTCCAATCTGAAGAAGATATCGCAGTTCTCAATGCAGATGATCCAAACACTCAGAGCATGATTGAAACAGCTCACGGTCGCCTGGTGACTTTCAGCAAAAGCCGAACGAAGAGCAAAGTTGATAATGTCTTTTTTGATGACGATACAAATTCAGTCAAAATCAAAAGTCAGGCGCCAGAGGGAGAAACTGAGCTCAGCGTGATCACTCTGGATGAAATTCCACTGCGAGGAGAGCACAATTTACAAAATGTACTGGCCGCCTGTGCGATTGCCTGGGCAGCAGGACTGCCAGTCAGCTCCATGGCGACAGGGATCAGCCTGTTTGAAGGAATCCCTCATCGTTTAGAGTACGTGCGCACATGGGGAGGAGGCGACTGGTATAACGATTCGATCGCCACGGCTCCAGAACGGGCAATAGCAGCCATAAATTCTTACTCCGAGCCAATGATTTTACTCGCTGGTGGTCAAGACAAAGATTTACCCTGGGATGGATTTGCAGCCCTGGTTTCCCAACGGGTCAAGGACCTGATACTGTTCGGTGAAGCTGCAGGTATCATCTCAGACGCTTTGACTCAATATAGAACGGAATCAAAGATGGAAATTGTTCATTGTAGTGGTTTAAAAGAGGCAGTCCAGGCAGCTGCCGACAGAGTTTCTGATGGGGATGTGGTTTTATTGTCACCTGGGGGAACAAGTTTTGATGAGTTTCACGATTTTGAGGATCGTGGGGAGGCATTTAAAAAATGGGTATTGGAGCTTCGATGAAGACCGGTAGAGATATGGCAAGTTCCAGAAAAGGTCGGCAAGCAGGCTGGCGACAATTTAATCTTGGTATTGATCTTTGGCTTGTGCTGGCGGTTTTCACTTTATTAATTTTTGGCTTATTAATGGTTTATTCCGCCAGCACCGATTATTCAATGGTTGTGCTTGGGGAAGCGCCTAGCTATATGTTTAGGAGACAGCTGCTATTTGCAGCGATAGGATTAGCTGCAGCAGCAATTCTGACCTGGCTGGATTACCATTGGTTTAAGAAACTTGCGATACCACTGATCGTACTAACCATTATCGGCTTAGCAAGTGTGTTGTTCATTAATGAGGTAATCAACAATGCTGCCCGGACCATATTCCAGGGCTCTGGTCAGCCATCAGAAGTGGCAAAACTGGCCGTCGTGATTTATTTGGCAGTTTGGTTGTTTGCCAGGCGAGAGCAGTTAAGCAGTGTGAGCTTCGGATTACTGCCCCTGAGTGTGATTCTCGGTATCCTTGGAGGGTTAATCCTTTTGCAGCCTGACCTGAGTGCAACAGCCACGATTTTCATCATTGGCGGGATCATGTTCTTCCTGGCTGGTGGTGATATTCGACAAATTGTCTTCTTCCTGATGGTCGGTGTTATTGTTGGTTGGGTTGTTTTTACCTTTCACCCGACTGGCAGCCAACGCCTATCAGAATATTTGATCAGCGTTCAGGATCTAACCCAAGCGCCATTGCACCTTTCGCGTTCTCTTGAAGCATTGGTGAAAGGGAGCTGGTTTGGGGTGGGGATTGGACGGGCAGATACGAAATTGACCGGCTTACCAGTGCCACCTACTGATAGCATCTTTGCTGTAATCGGTGAAGAGGTTGGCGTTGTGGGAGCTTCCGTGGTTGTCATGCTTAATGTAATTATTTTGTGGCGTGGGTTGAAGATTGCCCAGATTGCTCCGGATGGATTAGGAAAATTGATGGCTGCTGGTTTAAGTATCTGGCTGGCCTTAGAAGCATTCATCAACATGGCAGTGATCGTTGGGCTGGTGCCTTTTGCTGGAAATGCGCTACCATTCATCAGCTATGGTGGCTCGAACTTGTTGGTCTCTCTGGCTGCAATTGGGATCTTACTGAATATTTCCCGGGTATCCTCCCGCAGCCAGGCAAAGGAAGAGAGGTCTATTAATGCGGTTATTGATTTGCGCTGGAGGGACAGGCGGAGGGGTGTATCCGGCTCTCGCCGTGCTAAAGGCGCTGCAGGAGGGTGAGGGTAACCAGTGGCAATCGGATGGAATGGACCAGCAACCTCCTGTGGATATAGAGGCTCTGGAGGTTTTGTGGATCGGAGGAGAAGGTGGCATTGAGGTCGATTTAATTACTAGAGAAGAGGTTGAGTTTACAACGATCCCAGCAGCAGGTGTTCACGGAGTAGGAATAAGAGTTTTACCGGGCAACTTATGGCAGATTATCAAAGGCTTTTTTTCAGCAAGACGAATTCTCAAAGAGTTCCAACCACAGGTGCTCTTCTTCACCGGCGGCTATCTGGCAGTACCAGTCGCCTTAGCAGGGCGCACAATCTTTTCGAGAAAAGCCAGGCCAAAAATTCTGGTTTATGTCCCAGATATCGAACCAGGGTTGGCATTGCGTTTATTAGCTCAATTATCTGATCAGATAGCGGTAACCGTTGAGGAATCTATGAATTACTTTGGATCCCAATCAAAAATTGAAGTGACAGGATACCCTGTTCGCAGCGAACTGAGGCTGGATGATAAGAATGCTGCTCGTCAGCAGCTGTCGCTTGCTCAAGATCTACCCACGTTGCTCGTCTTCGGAGGGAGCAAGGGGGCCCGTTCGATCAACAAGGCGATCATTGCGGTGTTGCCAGAATTACTAATGGATATCCAGGTAGTTCAAATCAGCGGACATCTTGATTGGTCAGAAATAGAAAGTATTAAAAATGGATTACCTTCTGAGTTTCAGGAGCGCTACCACGTTTATCCCTACCTGTACCGGGAGATGGGTACTGCTCTTAGTGCAGCGGATATCGTTTTATCAAGATCTGGGGCAGCTGTATTGGGTGAATTTCCATTTTTTGGTATTCCAGCGATATTGGTTCCATATCCCTATGCCTGGCGTTATCAGGAAGTAAATGCAAGATACCTCGAGACTAGTGGAGCGGCTGTGGTTCTCCAGGACGATGAACTAGAAGAAAAACTTTTGAATACCATTCAGGATTTATTGGATGATAAAAACCAGAGAGAAATTATGAGTCAAACGATGTTGTCTATGGCAACACCCAAAGCAGCTGAATCTATCGCAGACCTCTTGCACGGGTTGGCATCAACGCCCAGCCTGGGAAGGATTTAATTCATGGTTAGCATGACTGTCTTATTCTGGCTGTTCGTTGTACTGTTTGCCATCATAGGCGCAATGCGTGGCTGGGCGAAAGAAATCCTGGTAACTTTCAGTGTATTGCTGGCGATATTTATCATTGTCTTAATAGAAACGTATTTGCCATTAATGTCCCCCGATTCAAGTATTAACCAATCCACCCGCTTCTGGATAAAAGCGGGGGTCATCACGGTACTGGTTTTCTTCGGATACCAGACTCCCAATTTAAGAGCCCTGGCAGGCCCACGATTTGCCCGGGATAGGGTCCAAGATTTACTCCTGGGGTTAATTTTAGGAGCGATTAACGGTTATTTAATCGTCGGTTCAATTTGGTTTTACATGGCAGAGGCAGGATATCCCTTTGAACCATACTTTCTCCCACCAAATGCCAACACGGAAATGGGACAGGCAGCAATAAACCTGCTTCAAAAAATGCCTCCGGTGTACCTGGTCCCACCTTGGATATATTTTGCTGTAGCTGTTGCATTCTTATTTGTTGTGGTGGTGTTCATCTGATGTCACATATTCATCTGGTAGGCATTGGTGGCAGTGGATTGTCGGCCATCGCCCGAATATTAATAGAACGAGGTGAGGTTGTCAGCGGCTCAGACCTTGAGTTCTCGCCTTTTGCGCAAGAAATTGAATCATTGGGTGCAAAAGTGACGATTGGCCATCGAGTGGAAAACGTTCATGGAGCAGACCTGGTTATCCGATCCTCAGCGATACCGGCAGACAATGTTGAAATTGTGACTTCCACGGAAGCTGGGATACCGGTATATAAGCGGTCAGATTACCTTGGAGAGTTGATGGCGGACAAAAAAGGGATCGCAGTGGCAGGTACTCATGGCAAAACAACGACCACAGCCATGATTAGCTGGATGCTCTCAGTACTGGATCAAGATCCATCGTACATTATTGGCGGTGTATCCAGGAACTTAGGGCAGAATGCTCACTCAGGTAAGGGAGATGCATTCGTGATTGAAGCGGATGAATACGATTACATGTTCCTGGGATTGCAGCCACAAATTGCAGTTGTGACGAATATTGAGCACGACCATCCGGATATATTTCCGACGGAAGAAGTTTTTTTCCAGGCATTTATTGATTTTGCCAACAGGATCAAAGAAGGTGGTGCACTAATCGCGTGTCAGGACGATATTGGGGCTGCTAAACTGGTAGATATGACAGTGGATTTTGGCTTTAGCAGTTTCTCCTATGGATTGGGAAGTCAAGGCTCCCTGGACTATGGTGTGGAGAATCTAACCCTTACCGGTGAAGGCTTATACGAATTCGAAGCATTTTTCAAGGGAGATCATCTTGCAAATGTATCACTTAGCCTCCCTGGGATTCATAATGCGAGCAACGCGTTAGCTGCATTAGCTGTTGTTCACCAACTGGGTTTATCAACCAAGGATGCTGCGAAATCGATGTCAGAATTTCAGGGCACAGAACGGCGATTTGAGGTGCGAGGAGAATTTTCAGAGATAGAAGTTATTGATGATTACGCCCATCACCCGACTGAAATAAAGGCTACCCTAGCAGCTGCACGAAATCGATATCCAAGTCGAAAATTATGGGCTGTGTGGCAGCCTCACACATATTCACGAACTTCAGCGCTATTTGATGATTATTTAACCTCATTTGAAGACGCCGACCACGTCCTGGTAACTGAAATCTATGCCTCTAGAGAAACATCCAACCATAATGAATCATCTCAAACGATTGTTCAGGCGATGGATCACCCGGATGTACATTTCCTGACCAGCAATAAGAAGGTTACTGATTACCTGGTTAGCAATCTTAAACCCGGAGACGTACTCATCGTCCTCTCTGCTGGTGATGCAAACCAGATCAGTGATGATGTTATCGATTTATTGTCGGTCAATGGTAATGGGTAGTCAAATAGTAGATATGACAAACCGAGAAAAGTATATGGCGAATCCATTTGATGCGGAATTGTTAGGCGCCAAGTTTGGTGGACAATTTGTTACTGATGTCTCTCTTGCACGGTTTACATCCGCCCGCATCGGTGGGTTGGCTGACGGATTGCTCACAGCCAATTCGGTGGATGACCTGGATCTGATGGTCAGGTATTTATGGGACCAAGAAATCCCATTCATGATCCTGGGTGGTGGTTCCAATGTTCTAGTCAGCGACGCAGGAGTGAGAGGACTCGTTTTACTTAATAAAGCCCGCCAGGTTGTATTTGATCAAGAAAATGATCCACCGACGGTTTGGGCAGCTTCAGGATCGAATCTTGGTGTCGTCGCCAGGCAAGCAGCAGGATATGGATTAAGCGGCCTTGAATGGGCTTCTGGAATTCCAGGCACGATCGGCGGGGCGATCGTTGGTAATGCTGGAGCACACGGTGGTGATGTCGCCGGGAATTTACTCATGGCAGAAATCTTGCATCGTGAAATGGAGGACAAAAGGTCCAAGAATGGGAACCCACCTACCGTGGAAATTAAGCGTGAAGAATGGCCAGCAGATGAGTTTGAATTTGCTTACCGTTCGAGCCTGATAAAAAGAGAGAAATATGGTTCCTTGCGCATAGGTGATAGGGGCTCATTGGGGCGGTCGGAGAAAAAACAGCCAGATTCCATAATATTAGCCGCATTGCTTCGATTAACCCACAGCACCAAAGAGGAGGTAGAAGCAAGAATTGAGAAATTAGTCTCTCAACGGCAGCAATCTCAACCGCCGGGAGCCAGCATGGGTTCCATGTTCAAAAATCCGGAAGGCGATTTTGCTGGGAGATTGATTGATCAGGCAGGATTGAAGGGGACCCAAGTTGGGGATGCAGCAATCTCATCGCTGCACGCGAACTTCTTCATTAATTATGGAGATGCATCTGCGAGGGACGTCTGGGAATTAATTAATCTTGCTCGTACAGTTGTGGCAAGTAAATTTGGCGTTGACCTGGAATTGGAAATCGAATTGATCGGCTCATGGGATGTGGAATTAAACTGATGAACGATAAGAAATTGCGCATAGGGGTGATATTTGGGGGACGTTCAGGCGAACATGAAATTTCGCTCCTATCTACGCGCTCGATCCTTTCAGCGATAAATCCAGGTGAGTTTGAGGTAACTCAAATTGGGATCACGCATGATGGGATGTGGCTGGTTGGCGAAGATTTGTTGAGCAAATTCGAAGGTGGAGTTCAACAAAAAGAACAAACTAAAGCTGCTATTCTGCCTGATCCCACCCAGAGTGGTTTATTTGTCTTTGATAGTTCAAATCAAGAAATCATTTTTAAGTTATTGGCCGAGCTTGATGTTGTATTTCCCGTATTGCATGGGACCTTCGGTGAGGATGGAACAATTCAAGGATTGCTGGAATTGGCTGAAATTGCATACGTCGGTGCAGGAGTATTAGGTTCATCAGTTGGTATGGACAAAGGTGTTTTCCGCGATGTTATGAAAGCCAACGGAATCCCACAAGTGGATACTATTCTCATTTTGAGAAGGGAAATCGAAGATTCGATTGAAAAGGTTATCAGCCAGGCTGAAGCATTGTCTGGATACCCGTTATTTACAAAACCTGCCAATCTTGGCTCATCTGTCGGGATCACCAAATGCATGAATCGCTCTGATCTGATGGAAGGCTTGATGGATGCGGCTCAATATGATCGCAGGGTATTGGTTGAACGAGGCGTCAAGGCTAGAGAAATCGAAGTCAGTGTGTTGGGAAACGATGATCCCATCGCTTCTGTACCTGGAGAGATTGTGCCCTCTGCAGACTTTTATTCATACGAGGCGAAATATATCGATGATCGCTCGGAGCTATTGATACCTGCACCCATTCCATTTGAAACGTCGGAGCAGATCAAGGATTATGCTGTCCGAGCTTTTCTAGCAGTTGATTGTGCAGGGATGGCAAGGGTTGATTTTCTTCTGGATGATGACTCTGGCGATATATATCTAAATGAAATGAATACTATTCCCGGATTTACTAAAATCAGCATGTACCCCAAATTATGGGAGGCTAGCGGACTTGCTTTTGAGGATTTAGTAAAAAGATTGATCGAATTGGCTTTAGAACGGAGAGCTGATCGGGATCGAACTGAATGGCGGTATCAAAGGTGATTTGCAAATGACGGCAAAGAAAAAACAAACCAGATCTGAATTACTACGTCAGAAAAGGGATCGTCGTCCACGGAAAAACCCGTCAAAATCAGCTCGCCGATCCTCAAAATCCTCTGGCGGTTCATTACCACCGATCCTGGTGCGTGGCGGGGTTGCTGCCGCAGCTTCTCCCAGCCGGAGGAGAGGGAAGAACAACCGCAGACGATTCGATATTGCCCTCAACAGCCAGGGGGCAGAGATGCGGTTGCCATCGATACCGTCGTTTGGCGTCGGCTGGAGGTTATTATCCGCTCTATTGATAGGAGCTCTGGGATTTGCAATTTATTCCCTGTGGTATTCTCCTATGTTCACAATTGATAAGATTGATGTTTCGGGAATGGTAAGGTTGACAAACGCGGAGATAAACTCTGTCGCGGATGTAATTGGTAAATCAATAATCCTTGTAAATCCTGCAAAGCTAGAAACAGAAATGCAAAAAGCGTTTCCGGAATTGGTGAACATATCTGTGGAGACTGAAGTGCCCAATATAGTCAAGATCAGTTTCGTTGAAAGACAACCCGTCCTCGCCTGGCAGCAGGATGAGCAAACTTACTGGGTAGATGAGAATGGATATGCTTATGCACCTCATGGTGAGGGTGGTCCGAGTGTAACGGTACAGGGGAGCGAATTGCTTTCCTCAAGCCCAGTGATGGGGGACACCTTGGGTGATATTGAGGAGGAAGATCAAACCCTCCCAGTGGAGTTGGTGAACGCGATCCTCGCTGTCAGCCACGAAGTCCCTGAAAATACTCCCATGGTTTATGACAACCAGCATGGTATTGGTTGGACTGACCCACGTGGTTGGCAAGTTTATTTTGGAAGCACTGATGAGGATATTAGTATCAAATTGAAGGTATATGAAAAGATCTTCAGAAGGTTGAAAAAGGCAGGCATAAGACCTGCATTAATCAGCGTGGAGCATTTACACGCACCTTATTATCGCCTGGAGCGGTAAAACAATGGACGAACCGATCATTGTCGGAATTGATATTGGCACGACAAAAATTTGCACTCTTGTTGGTCGGATTGAACAGGAAGGAGTTCTACGCATCCTTGGGGTAGGCATCGAGCCATCACATGGCATGCGAAAAGGCGTTCCAGTTGATGTCCGAGCTGTCACTCAGGCAGTATCTCGTTCGATTGAAAAAGCCGAACGTACTTCTGGGATGGAAATCACTTCGGCTCTGGTCAGTCTGGCTGGATCTCAAGTTTCTTCAGTGAACAGCAAAGGAGTTGTTGGCGTTTCGGGGCGGACGATTGATGACGATGATGTCATTCGATCGATGGAAGCTGCTCGAGCGGTAGCAATTCCTCACAATAGGGAAATAATTCATGTCATCCAACGCGGCTTCACAGTCGATGGTCAACCGGGGATCCGGATGCCATTGGGGATGCATGGCTACAGGTTGGAAGTAGAAACCCATATTATCACTGTGGCTGCTTCGGCTGTTGAGAATTTAAGAAATTGTGTCGAAGAGGCAGGAGCAATTCCAAGCCAGTTTGTTCTAAATCCCCTTGCCTCTGCCGAGGTCGTTCTTTCAGAGACTGAACGAGAAATGGGTGTGGTGGTATGTGATGTCGGTGGGGGAACGACAGATATAGCCATCTTCATTGAAGGAGATGTCTACCATACGATGGTGCTCGGTGTGGGGGGCGATCATATCACTGCTGACATTGCTCATGGACTACGCTTGCCAATCTCCCAGGCTGAAGAGATCAAGATACAGCATGGTCATGCTGTTGAATCTGAAGTTGGTGAGAATGAGGAATTTCATGTACGACCTTTTGGTGAGGAGACTCCTCTCCAGATTCGTCGCCGGGAGTTGGCCTTGATTGTAGAAGCTAGAGTGGAAGAAATCTTCAGTTTAGTTCTACAAGAAATTAAGCGATCAGGTTACGATGGGTTGCTGCCAGCTGGAATGGTCCTAACGGGTGGATCTAGCAGCATTCCAGGCATAAGAACGATTGGCTCGCAGGTGCTCGGATTGCCAGTCAGAAATGCACAGCCTGATAACCTGGTTGGAATGACGGATCAATTGTACTCACCAGCATATTCTACGAGTGTAGGTTTACTTAAATGGTCAATGTTGATGACTGAGATCGGCGGGGAATCCTCTCAACCAAAAACTAGTTCACGTGGAGGAGGTTTCGATTGGGAATATATCAAAAGCTTAGTTCGTCGTTTGTTTCCATAAAAGCATTCATATTGTCTAAATAACATGTCAAATATTACTGGTTCAAGTAATGAAGAAAAATTTCAAAAACCCCATGATTCGAAGGAGGAGTATCCCATGAACCAAATGGTTAGCCCACCCAACCAAGTTGAATCCTTTGCAAATATTAAAGTCGTTGGAGTTGGTGGAGGCGGCTGCAATGCAGTCGACCGGATGATAGAGGAAGGATTACAAGGTGTTGAGTTTATCGCCGTTAATACTGATGCACAGGCATTAATGCTTTCCAAGGCACCTGTGCGGGTTAGGATTGGCGATAAGTTAACCCGTGGATTAGGCTCCGGCGGTAATCCTGAAACTGGTCGCAAGGCAGTGGAAGAATCGGCAGAAGAAATGTACGATGTGCTCAAGGGTGCAGATATGGTGTTCATCACCGGTGGTATGGGTGGTGGCACAGGCACCGGAGGGTGCGCTATTGTTGCCCAGATATCTAGAGAAGTGGGCGCCCTGACAATTGGTGTAGTAACTCGCCCATTTACATTTGAAGGTTCACGTCGTATTCAATCAGCCGAAGGTGGCATATCACAGCTTAAGGAGCAATCCGACACGCTTATCGTGATACCAAATGACCGCCTGCTGCAAATTGTTGACAAAAGAGCAAATCTACACGACGCCTTTAAAATGGCAGACGATGTGCTCCGACAAGGTGTGCAAGGCATTTCCGAGCTGATCACAGTACCAGGATTGATCAACCTGGACTTTGCAGATGTCCGCACAATCATGTCCGAAGGTGGTGCGGCGCTGATGGCAGTTGGTAATGCGAAAGGTGAGGAGCGCGCCCGAGAGGCTGCTGAGGAAGCAATCTCAAGTGACTTGTTGGATATCACCATTGATGGTGCTCGAGGTATTTTGTTCAATGTCACTGGCGGTCCAGACCTGACTTTGTTTGAGGTCAACCAGGCAGCTGCGATCATCAAGGAAACAGCTCACCCAGATGTCAATCTGATATTCGGTGCTGTAATTGATCCCTCGATGGGAGATGAACTGCGTATCACAGTGATCGCAACAGGTTTTGAACGAACTGGCATCCCCCGCAGGCTACTGAAAAAGTCTACATCTAGCCAAGAAAATAAGGTTGACAGTGTACAAATACCTGAAAACAGTGATGTCTTAGCCGGCCCCAATGAAGCCGCGGATTTCCAACCTCGCACCTTCAACACAGAGGATTTGGATATTCCAACCTTTTTGAGAAATCGCTCCAGGTAAGCAAATGACTATCACCTCCAAGTGGTTACTCTACTTGAAGAGATAATCAGATTGATGTGCGGTCTCCTTCTCGCACAGGTTTTGATCTATGTTTGAAAGAAGGAATTTATTGGGAACCACCGGCTCGAATCATGAGGACCCTTATCCCCTTCCTGGGATTGCCTTCCCCTGGGAAGGGGGTGAGTGGTATCATTCTTGAGTAATATTTTAAGATTAGAGT
Source organism: uncultured Anaerolineales bacterium (assembly GCA_937968125.1). Taxonomy (GTDB): domain Bacteria; phylum Chloroflexota; class Anaerolineae; order Anaerolineales; family UBA4823; genus PFL25. The sequence continues at coordinate 16,707 of CALBUI010000296.1, forward strand.
TGGTAAGATTTCCTTGTCAAACGACCCTTCGTATGCTAAAATATTTGCCCAGCTAGTACCACATGTAGGGGTAATTCCATACTAACCGCCATATATGGCGGCAACAAATGTTCTAATTCCGGGGTTCTGATGCGCTGTCCTTATTGCCAAGGTGAAGATTCTCGCGTGGTTGATACCTCTCATGACGCGCGGGGAGGCATCCGGCGACGGAGGGAATGCAACAATTGCAGTCAGCGTTTTAGTACATATGAAAGGGCAATTCTAGCCAATCCTTTGCTTGTGAAACAAGATGGGACTCGGGAAGAATTCGATCGGGATAAATTGCTGAGCGGGATCCGGATTTCATGTGCAAAGAGACCTGTCTCAGCAGCAGAAATTGAACGATTAGTAGGAGAAATTGAATCAGCCCTACAGGCGATGGGACGTGCGGAAGTGTCCTCAAGGGTTGTGGGGGACATGGTAATCGCCGGATTAAAGGAGATGGACCAGGTTGCTTATATCCGGTATGCCATTGTATATCTCGGATTGGATGATCTGAGATCGATCAGGGACGAAATCGATCACTTATTAGAGATCTAATTCTGTAATTGAGGTGGCTTAGTACATGCCTCAATTATTTTGTACTTAATATGGGTCGGTAAACCAGTCAGGAGGAATTCTTAATGTTGCGAGAAGAACAAGATCGAGCTGTTGATTCAGGTATTTTGCCAACGCCCTCACTACCTGGTAATGTCAACAAAGTAGATTTGACCGATAATGCTGAACAGGTATTTACCCGTCGCTATGTTCGAAAAGATAAGAATGGAGATTTGGTCGAATCTATGGAGGAGACTTTTTGGCGGGTAGCCTACCATGTTGCGAGGGCTGAAGCAGAATGGGGCAATGATGTTGATGTTAGAGCGAAAGAATTTTACACTTTATTGTCAACCAGGCAGTTTTTCCCGAACTCGCCAACCTTTACTGGCGCCGGGACTCCTTTGGGTCAATTGGCAGCATGTTTTGTCCTGCCAGTGTCTGATGATATGGGCCGCAAGTCGGATGGAATTTTCCAAACCTTGCGTGATGCAGCCTTAATTCAGCAAACTGGAGGGGGGAATGGATTTTCGTTCTCTAGATTACGACCAACAGGAACTTTAGTAAAAACTTCAGCCGGACAGGCAACTGGTCCGGTGGGCTTCTTACGCGTCTACGATAAGGCATTCGGTGAGATTGCCCAAGGAGGTACACGCCGGGGCGCCAATATGGGTGTCCTACGAGTAGACCATCCTGACATTGAGGATTTTATCACCTGCAAAATTGATGAAGATGCGATCACAAATTTTAATATTTCTGTTGGCATCACAGACGATTTTATGGAAGCCGTGAAAGAGGATCGCGATTGGGAATTAAAATTCCCGGATGTTTCCAGCCAGGAATATAAATCTTTTAATGGAACCATCGAACAGGCTGAGGAAGCTGGTATCCCAATAAAAGTCAAGAAGCGCGTGCGAGCAAAGGAATTATTCGAGAAAATTGTTCGCCAGGCACATCACAATGGTGAACCGGGTGTCCTCTTCCTGGATGCCGCAAACCGAGCAAACCCGGTGCCTCACCTCTATCAGCTTGAAGCAACCAATCCTTGTGGGGAGCAGTGGTTAGGACCTTATGAGAACTGTTGTTTAGGTTCAATAAACCTAGCTCAACATTTTGGCGAAGATGGGACTGTGGATTGGGAAGGTCTTCGCAAAAGCATTGTCCTCTCGACGAGATTTCTGGAAGATGTCGTCCAGGCGAACTCCTACGTGCCTGCAGTACCACAGCTCAAAGAAGCTGCCTTTCGAGCCCGGCGCATTGGACTAGGAATAATGGGATTGGCGGATTTAATGTACCATGTTGGAGTTCGCTATGGTTCGAATGCGGGTCAAGAATTTTCCGCCCAAGTGATGGAATTCATTCGCTATCATGCCATGTTGACCAGCATCGAACTGGCTGAAGAGAGGGGACCCTTTGAGGCGATAGGTGGCTCAATTTATGATCCGGATGATCTCAAATGGCAGCCACCGATACCCATATTTACGTATGAGCGAGACTGGAATAGACCTCAGATTAATTGGAACGAGGTTGAAGAAGGCATACTCAAGCATGGGATTCGCAACGCGGCTCAAACAACCGTAGCTCCAACCGGTACAATCGCCACCGTGGCTGGTTGTGAGGGGTATGGATGTGAACCAGTTTTCGCCCTGGCTTATATTCGGCATGTGAATGACAATGGAAAAGATTTACAGCTGCAGTATGCCAGTCCCTTGTTCAAAAATGCACTCATAGATGCGGGCATTGATGAAAAAACTCAACGGATGATCTTTGATCAGGTAATGGATGAGGGCACCTGCCAGGATATCGGACTGATTCCTGACAGCGTGCGCGAAGTCTTTGTTGTCTCACAAGATATTAAAGCTGAAGAACATGTGCGCATGCAAGCAGCAATGCAAGCTTTCGTTGATAACAGCCTGTCTAAAACAATTAATTTTCCAGAAATTACCTCTGAAAGTGACATTGCGAAATCTTACCTGTTGGCCTGGGAATTGAGGTGTAAAGGCATAACAGTATATGTGACCGGTTCTCGACAGAAAGTGGTTTTGGAAACGCACGCAGTTGCCAAGGAAAAAATATTAGTCTCCGAAGAAAGTTCCGTCAGCGAACCCTCTGTGAAAAGCAGCTGGTCCGAAGCAAAAAAACCACGTCCTCGAAGATTACCAGGCAATACATTTTATGTTGAGACGCCTCTAGGCAAAACTTTTGTCACTGTAAATGAGAACGGTGGTCAACAGCCCTTCGAAGTCTTCGTAAACACTGCCAAAGCAGGTTCGGAGACCGCGGCAGTATCTGAAGCAATCGGACGATTGATTTCATATATTTTAAGAATGGTCTCACCGATTACACCAAGAGAAAGGCTGGTTGAAGTCTGGCGGCAACTTTCAGGTATTGGTGGAGGCAGGCCTTTAGGTTTTGGTCCTAATAGGGTTCGATCCTTACCAGATGGCGTGGCTCAGGCATTGGAAGAATATTTAAAGAATTACTCATCCAGTGAGGAAACATTCGAAGAAGATGGTAATGGTTATTATCCGGCCTCAGACCTCAATACAGATCAATCCCAAATTCAGATTGGTGATCTTTGCCCAGAATGTGGTGAAGCAGCAGTGGTGTATGAAGAGGGATGTCGAAAATGTTATGCTTGTGCGTATAGTGAATGCTAATCAGGGAGGATTCGAATCTCTTATTAGGATGTTTTATTCTTATTCATATAGCTCACAGAATTTAGAAACAGAGAATTTGGAATGGCAAAACGCTTAATTGTGGTTGCTGGAAATATTGGGGCTGGGAAAACCTCTCTCACAGAGAGACTCGGGTCTCGCTTAGGGTGGGAGACAGCATTTGAATCGGTGTCTGATAACCCATATTTGCCTGATTTCTACGCAGATATGCAATCCTGGTCATTTCACTTGCAGATTTACTTCTTAGGACACCGCGCTGAACAATACCTCGACCTGGCCAGAGCTCCTCAATCTTCAATTCTCGATCGCAGCATTTACGAAGATGCCTATATTTTTGCTCGCGCACTTCACCACCTAGGTAACCTCAATGAAAGGGATTATCTGGCCTACATGAGAGTTTTCGACCTGTTGGTGTCCACCCTACCTCCACCGAACTTATTGATATACCTTAAAGCGCCAGCATCTGTCCTGGTTGAAAGGATCCGGCGCAGGGGTCGGGACATAGAAAGTGGTATCTCAGAGGATTATTTAGCTTTATTGGATTCGTTCTATGATGATTGGATGACTGCTTTTGACGTATGTCCAGTATTAACGATCCACACCGGGGAGTTAGGACGGGAAGTCCCCCTGGATTTTGTGCATAATACCAGGCATTTGGATATTGTTGTGGAGCGGATACAGGATAAACTGGCTGGAAAAGAAGATGTCGTCTTTCCAGCTGACATTTGAGAATTAAGAAAAGGATCGGGAAATTAACTCCTGATCTTTTTATTTATCATTTCTTGTGTTATAGAAAATTCCTCATCACATAAACAGCCACAGTATCGAGGATCAATCCAAGCAGGAATAACAATCCAAATCTGCGGTTGTGTACGAAAGCACCAGCAACGAAATAATTCGGCCAGACATCAGGATAGTCTTCCGGTTTCTCTTCCGGCTTTGGATTACGGAACATGGGGATTATCTGCAGCAACACTGTGATTGAGAAGAAAACAATCAGCATCAGCGGGGTAAAAAAGCCTGAAAGGACGAGGTAAACCACGAGGATATACTGCAGGAATATCATCCCCAAGGCAGTGTACCGGGAAAATTTCTCTCCCAGAATTACTGGTAACGTATGGATGCCTAATTTCTTATCCATATCAAACTTATCGATATGCTTTCCGAATATCACCCCAGTTACCCCAAGGGCATATGGCAGGCTGGCCAGAATTACATTCCATTCCCAGGTGCCAGTGATGACATAATACCCACCACCAATCATTAACGGTCCCCATACGATAAGCACCGCGATCTCACCTAACCCGATATATTTTAATGGCCAGGTATAGAAGAGAACAAAAAAAGCTCCCAATGCCAATAGGATCCAGGTCAACCCCCCTTGTAACAAAATCAAAGCTACACCAGCCATTAATGCAATTAGCCCAGATACTGCAGCGTATGTGAGCAGCTGCCTGCTAGTCAGCAAGCCATGCACTAAGGGTTGTGGCCCATATTGTGATCGATAGTAGTTATCCTCATCAACCCCTCTCTTGTAATCAGTGTAATCATTTAATAAGTTATTGGTTGCGTGGGCCATAATCAAACCAATAACCAGCAGAAACCATCGTCCAAAACTAAATGAACCATCATGAATTGCCAAAATCCCAGCAATAGCTGCCGAGATAAAGGTCATAATCAAAACAGCGGCCCGGGTGGAAATCAACCACTTGGAGATGATGTCCAATTCTTCCCATTCAGCCTGGCTGATTCGAGGAATAACTTGCAGGGCTTTACGCCACATATTCACATTCATATTAAGTCTGACTCCAACCTAAAGAAAGATTTATCAATTTCCTGATACACCAGAAAATGTTTGTAGTTTATCTTGTGGAATATTGTACTAATTGTTCAGGGAGTAAACCACCGGGCTGAAATTTCTTACAAACTGTTAATCACCTCGGCCAAAGATATACAAACGTAGTCAACTTGATCTTCAGTCATGACGCTTGAGAAAGGAATTGCTAAGCTTCGATTCCCAAGATCTTCGGTGATCGGGAAATCACCCACCTGGTATCCAAATCGGGAAACCATAAATGGCTGCAAGTGGATTGGGGTGAAGTATGGTCTTGCGGGGATCCCCTTTCTTCCAAGCGCTGCTGCAACACTATCACGATCTATTCCTTTAGCCAGGCGAATTACATAAACGAACCAGCTCATCCTTGTGGTGGTTGAATTGATGGTTGGTACCTCGATCCCGGGAATCTGGGATAACCTATTAGAGTACCAATCGGCGACCAGGGACCTTTTATCAATCATGCTGTCTAAACGTGAAATTTGGATTTCACCAAGAGCCGCGCTCATTTCGTTCAAGCGATAGTTGTAACCCAAATAAGTGTGCTGAAGCCAGGTGTCACCCGGTGAACGACCTTGATTTCTTAACGATCTCATCAATTTCGCCGCTTGCTCATTATTTGTGACAATCACGGCCCCCTCACCAGTGGTCATCTGCTTATTTGGATAGAAAGCAAACACACCATAATCCCCAAGCGTCCCAACTTTACGACCTTTGTATTCTGCACCCAGGGCTTCACAAGAATCTTCAATAATCACGAGTCCTTTATCAGCAGCTATTTTTCTAATGGGATCCAAATCTGCTGGTTGACCGAATACATCGACTGGCAAGATGGCTTTTAGACCCTTGGCATTATCCACACCCTTCCGAGGCAGCCACCGAGTGCGATCAGTTTCTGAGGAGGTCAAGTCATTTACCGCCTGGGCAATCAATTTTGGATCAATATTTCCTGTGGTCGGGTCAATATCCACAAAAATTGGAATCGCGCGTTCGAATAGGATGACGTTGCTGGAGGCGACGAATGAGAAAGGCGTAGTGATCACCAAATCACCCTGATCGATACCGGCGGCGCGTATGCACAGGTGCAATCCAGCAGTTCCAGAATTAATAGCAATGGCATGTTTGCTGCCGGTGTAATCCTGGAAGGCTGATTCAAATCCCAAGATCCGGGAACCCATGCTCAAATTTGGGGTATCGAGAACTTCGGCGACAGCCTTTCGTTCCGCATCCGTGATATCAGGGGATGACATGGGGATTTGAGGTTTATCGTTCAAAAGATACTCCGGTTCGTTTAAGGGTGAGGATAAGGATCATCCGTTAGGCCAAATCGCTCCGGCGCGGACTAAGCCGCCAGCAGGTACATCAGATTTTACCGTGGCACTGTTGCCAATTTTTGAATTTTCCCCTATTTTTACTCCCAGGTTAACTGTCACTCCCATCCCAATCAATGAGCCTTGGCCAATTTCCACATCCCCGGCCAGGATTGCACCGGGGGATATATTTGAATAATCATCCAGTTTGCATTCATGGGAGACGATAGCACCAGTATTTACGATCACACCAAATCCGACATTCGCTTCACTGCCCACATAAGCGTGGGGAAAAACCTGGACTCCTGGGGCGATATGCGCACTGGTTTCAATCACAGCTGATGGGTGGCTGAGCGCTGGACAAACAAATCCATTCTCTGCCAGCAATTGAAATACCATTAATCGGCTGGAAATATCTCCAATACCACCCACCGCGTTCACTGCCTGCCAGACCCCCTGTTCGCGTAATTCAGGCAATATTCCTCTGCCACCCAGCACTTCGAATCCCAGAATTGAAGTGCCCGGTTCTAATCCATCGTCAACGACGCCGCGGATGCGATAAACACCGGTGGCTCGGATCAAATCGATCACGGATTTGCCATGACCTCCCCCTCCGTAAATAATCAGTTCTTGTGGGTTGAACTCGAAATCTGGCTGTGCAGATTCTATGGACGAATCAATTATCTCGCGCACATAGTTTTCAGTCACGAGAGGACCGACAGGGAATGCGTTCAAGTCAAGATTGCTGGATTGAGCGAGCATTAAAGCAGGCTTCGATATCCGCAATCCAGATGGGATATCGGCAGGTGTTCCACCTTCAGTCTCTAATTGAACCTCGCTGTGCTCAACATCTGGCTGCCAGTCTTTATTTTCAGACAGATAACATAAACGAGTTCCGGCTTTTACCAACTCCCCCTCTGAAAAGGTCAAATTAATGACATATCCATCTCGTTCGGCGGTCAATTCCGCAGTCGATTTTGTGGTTTCGAGCGTGCATAGGAGATCGCCACCCTTGACATGTTGACCCTCTACGATGACTAAAGAAACAAGCTTGGCTTCAGGCTCGTTTGGGTTCAAGAGTGGAATCTTTACCGGAACTGTGCTGGTTTCCATAAGTTTATTTGAAAGATAACTTAGCTTCAAAAGCCATTATTTATACCATCATTTTTACAGCATTAACAATATCTCCGGTATCTGGCAGTACCGAATCTTCCAAAGACCTTGAGGCAGGGATTGGTGAGTCTAAACCTGCTATTCTGCGTGCACGAGAGATCTCATGCCCGAATTCCTCGACGGATCGAGCAAGAATTTCGGCACCCCAACCCATTGTATAAGTGCCCTCTTCGACGACGAGTAGCCGGTGAGTATTGCGAACAGCCTCATGGATTGGTTCGATCTCGAAGGGTGAGAGTTGGGTCATTATCACGAGATCGATAAAAATTTCATGATCATATGCCAGCTGTAATGCTGCCTGCCGGCAAAGTTCAGCCATATATCCATAGGATACAATCGTCAATTGTGGATCGGGTGCATCTCTCAATTGGAGGTGCAGAGTTGGTGCATATTGTCCTGACTGTAGTAGCTCATCACCATTTTCCTTTGGAGTCTGAGCAGTTATTATAAAATCACGGTCATCTTTTTCATCCAGAATAGAATTTGAGTAGAGAATTTTATTTTCAACAAACAACACTGGATCGTCATCGTCCAAAATTGCTTTGGATAGTATCTCTCCAGGGTCGATGAGATTATTTACGGCTAAGATCCTCAATCCAGGGGTACCCATAAACAGCTTTTCCAATGTTTGGCTGTGGGTAGGTCCATAACCCCTTCGTCCGCCCATCGGCGCCCGAATGACTAGCGGCACGCTCACCTGGCCATTGTACATATAGCGAAATTTTGTGGCGTGATTGATGACCTGGTCTGCGATCAAGGTCAGGAAATCACCAAACATGATTTCCACCACCGGGCGTAATCCCCGCAAAGCCATGCCGGTTGCGATTCCCAGAATACCTGCTTCTGATACCGGAGTGGTGAGAGTACGATCAGGAAAAGCTGAGGAGATTCCTCGAGTTACTTTAAACGCTCCGCCATAAGGATCCAAGATGTCTTCGCCCAGAAGAACCACTCGTTCTTCTGAGGCGAGTACATTGTGAAGAGCTGAGTTGAGAGAATCTAGAACTGTTGTCATTTGAAATTACCTGGAGTGTTCTGGATTAGGATCACTCACTGCAGTTTGAAATGCGCTTAAAACTTCGTCATTCACTTCTTGTTCGATCAACTCAATTTGATCATTGTCTAATCTTTTCGCCTGGTGTGATATCGGATCTCTTATGTTTCGTATTGATTGTATTTCTTCTTCGTCCCGGGTGTCATCGCCCTTGGAATGGGGTCCAAAGCGACGAGTATTGATCACCAGGGCTTGAGGTGGAGAATTTTTTCTAATTTCTTTGATTATCTGCTCCGCTGCAGATCGGATTTCAAGCACATCGCTGCTGTCTATCTCCTGAGTTTTTATCCCAAACGCAGAGAATCGACTCGAGATTTCACCAGCCAGGTTCACCTCAACCGGTGTTGTCTGGGCGATACGGTTATTTTCGATGACATACAGGATGGGGACCGACCACAGGGAGGCCATGTTTAGCGATTCATATACAACTCCCTCGCCCAAGGTACCATCGCCTATAAAGTTAATTACAATTGAGTTACGAACTTGAATTTTTTCAGCAAGAGCCATCCCAGTCGCAATTGGCACTGTGCCGCCTAAAACTCCATTCGAGAAAAAATTTTTCCAATGCAGGTGCTGAGAGCCTCCACGGCCTCCGCTAACACCGGTGGCCTTTCCCATCAATTCAGCAAATAATGCCCGCATATCTCCCCCGTAGGCCAGGAAATGACCATGACTGCGATGATTGCTGACAACGATATCATCCTTATCGATTATGTTTAATACTCCGACTGCGTTTGCTTCCTGACCAAGATAAGTATGGGTGGTGCCGAAAAAATGACCGCTCGAAAATTCCTTGAGAACAGTCTCCTCAAAACGCCGAATGCGCAGCATTGTCCTATATAAATTCTTTAAATCAAAGAGAGGGTCTTGATTTGGGATTATTTGATGGTCTGGGGTCATTAATTCTGGAGATTT
>CALBUI010000297.1 GCA_937968125.1 uncultured Anaerolineales bacterium
CCTCGATACCTTGCTCTTGTCGATGCCGGTCAATCCCAGCGCTTTCAGCAAGTCATCCACTTTCCGGGTGCTCACCCCTTTAAGGTAGGCTTCCTGGACCACCGCCAGCAAGGCCTTCTCAGCTGGTCGACGTGGCTCCAAAAGGCTCGGATAGTAGCTGCCCTTTCGCAACTTGGGTATCGCAAGCTCGATTTCTCCGACGCGCGTCTCCCAACTGCGCTTTCGGGTCCCGTTACGGTAGTTGCTGGGTTTTTCACTGCGCTCATGTTTCTTCGCTCCAACCTGTTGCTCCACTTCCACTTCCATCAACATCTGGCTAAGCAGTTCGACACCTTGACGCAGAAAATCGGCGTCTTTATGCATTCCTATCTTGTTAAGGTACTCTTTCAATGCTATAGTTGGTTCGGTCATCTTGTGCCTCCTTATTTTGGTTTTGCTCAACCTTATGGAAGCACAGGATGACTTTTTTTGTCAATCCTTTTTACACCACTTTATGAGACATTATCAATAATGCGAAATTAGTAAGATACTTAACAAAGGTTAACGGTTTTCATTATTATTTGGAATTGCAGCTTTTCCAAGTTACAACTGACATACACGAAGGATGCCTGAAATCCATTTCCATGATATGCGCCACACTGCTGCAGCATCAATCATGCTCAATCATGGGATCCCCATAATTGTAGTAGCAAGACGCTTGGGTCATGCTAGGCCATCGATAACTCTTGATGTTTATGGTCATCTTATCCCAAACATGGATGAAGCTGCTGCACAAAAAATTGATGAGCTGGTAATACCTATTGAAATTCACCAAACTGCACCAAATCTGCACCAGAAATAGGTAAGAGTAAAAACCCTTACCTTCATTACCCCCAAATTTAATCAAATTCAAAGTAAAAACCCCCGTCCCTGGGGGTCTCCGAGTGGGCGGAACAGGACTCGAACCTGCGACCTCTTCTGTGTAAGAGAAGCGCTCTAACCAACTGAGCTATCCGCCCGTCCGCCCAATTATACCCGATCCTAAATTTTCGCTATATCCCACAATCTCCCATAATCCGCAACACGGATGTTGGAAAGATTCATCTCCCCGCAAAATAATTTGCAGAATCCCATTAAATATGATAGACTCATATGGCAATCTATGCCGAAAAAAAGTCCGATCCTGCAAAATGGATAGCATTCCGCTCCACCCCGAAATTATCATTTCTCATATTATCAAGCGTGGATTGCAAGGAGTAAGTCATGACATATGAGGATCGCATCCGTCAAGAACGCCCCGGCATGTCGAAAAGCTTTGCCAAGCTGGCCGACTTCCTGCTCGATTCTTACATCGAAGCCGCCTTCATGACCGCCAGTGAGCTCGCCCACCGCCTCGATCTGGACGCAGCGACGGTTGTACGCTTTGCCCAGACTTTGGATTACAAGGGTTTCCCCGATATGCAGCGTGAAATTCGCCAACGCGTATTGAACGATCTGTTGGTTCGCCCGGAACAGGCCAAAGAAGCTGAATCTGTGCCTGGTGTGGTCGGCAATGCAATGGAAGAATTATCACTGGCACTGGAGCAAACCCGAATTTCCCTGGACACGGACGCAATGGCAGATTTAGTTGACCAGATCGGCGCTGCGCGAAGGATCGTCGTCCTGGCAGAAAATCCTGCCCAGGCTGCTGCTTATAACCTGGTGCACTTCCTTGAACAGGGTGGATTTCCAATCTACATTGCCCGGTCAGGCGTAGAAGATCTGGCCCGCACCGTCCATACTGCGACCACTCAAGACTTGCTGATCGCCTTAGAAGTTTCCGGTCAATCTCCATACATTGCCGGCGCTTTAGAATCTGCCCGCAAAAAAGGATTGCCAACTGCAGCGGTATTAGGCGCCGCGTCACTCAACTCCGCTCGCGCAGCCGATGTAGTGCTGGCTGCCCGTTCTAATCCATCCCTGGGTGTAGGTATTATCTCCATAGAATCAATAATTTTTGCCCTTTGCCAGGCCTTGCGCTGGCGATTCGCCGACCGTTTTGCCGGCGCCGAACAGGCTATTGCAGGATTATCTGCAAACATTCAACACGCTAACGATTGATATATAATTACCCTGCCAGGAGATACCCATGCGCATCGTCCGCTATCAAACCGCGTCTCAATCACCAACTTATGGGTGGGTTTTAGGAGAAAGGGTCGGCCTGCTTGAAGGATCCCCCTACGCTCAATTCAGCCGAGAGGAGGCTGATCTCAAGTTGGAAGATGTGGAACTTTTACCGCCGATAAGGCCAAGTAAAATTGTTTGCGTTGGCCGCAACTATGCTGCCCATGCAAAAGAACATGACGCCGAAGTGCCGGAAGTACCTTTGATCTTTCTCAAACCCCCATCGACGATCATTCCCCATGGTGGGACCATCCACCTTCCGCCACAATCCAATCAAGTTGAACACGAAGCTGAGCTGGGGGTGGTTATCGGCAAGGGTGGGCGCTGGATACCTCCTGAAGAGGCTCGCGATCACGTCCTTGGTTACACTATCGCCAATGATATCTCCGCCCGCGATCTCCAATTCCAGGATGGCCAGTGGACCCGCGGCAAGGGTTTTGATACCTTTTGCCCAGTGGGACCATGGATAGAAACAGATTTCGATCCCGCTGACGCTGTGATCACATGCCACGTAAACGATGAACTGCGCCAGATGGCTTCGACCCGCGACATGGTCTTCAATGTCCGCCAGCTGATCGCTTACACCACTTCAGTGATGACCCTTTATCCAGGGGATTTACTCCTGACTGGTACACCTGCGGGTGTAGACACCCTTGCAGATGGCGATATTGTCGAGGTCGCCATAGAAGGCATTGGATCCTTGAGAAACACCGTTGCAAACGAGCCCGATCATTAGCCGTGCAATTACCCTTTGATTTGGATTCTCTTTCATTAGATATTCATGCCGCTGTCCAGGTAGCGATAGTCCTTGCGATCATCGGATTATTGCTCAGCGCCTGGTTGGGAATCCGGTCAATCCGAACAGCCAGAAATTTGCGCTTCTTTCGTATGCGCAGGGATAGCATGGTGCGTGGTTGGCGCCTGCTCTTCTTCGCTATCTTCTTGGGAATATTGGCATTTGTGATCAGTCGTTGGGCAGAACCAGTTGCATACAGTTTTTTTCCCCCCACCCCGACCGCCTCTCAGACTCCCACTATCACCATTACACCATCCATCACGGTCACTCCATCCATCACGCTCACTCCGACTATCACCCTGACACCCTCAGTCACGGATACACCTACAGTTACTCCTACCCCCCATTTGCCATTTGAAATCGAGAGCCAGATTGAGAGCATAGTCACACCCAACCCCGATGCGATCTTCAGCCAGCTGATCTTCAGCCAGGGGATTGACCAGGATTCCTATCAACCGCTCAATCCTGGGGAGGTTTTCCAAAATCCGATCGGACACATGTATGCCTTATTCAGCTACGATGGCATGTTTGATGGTTCTCAATGGAGTGCATTATGGTACCGGGGAACGGAGCTGGTTTTCTTCGAAAGCAAACCCTGGGACGGTGGTACCGGTGGTTTTGGGTTTACAGATTGGAATCCGGAACCCTGGCAGTGGCTGCCTGGGGAATACGAGGTACAGATTTTTGTCGGAAACGTCTGGAACATCTCTGGTCGCTTTATGGTTGAGGGTGAAGCCCCAACACCACCGCCGAGTCCATCACCAAGTCGGACATCAACATCTTCACCTATCCCAACCAGTACCAGGACACCCACCCTTACTAGCACACCCACCGCGACTCGCACAAGCACGTCTACAGTCACTCTCACAGCAACCTTCGGTCCTTCACCAACACCGCTGCCCCCCACCGCTACGAAAACCCGTGTGCCTGTTCCTACTGTTTCCCCGACCAAAACACGCTGGCCGACTGCCACTCCGGTCACGCCTACCCCCACCAAAACACGCTGGCCGACTGCCATCCCCGCCACGCGCACTCCGACCATTACTCGGCAGCCATCCGCTACACCCTCTCCATAAGCGCTCCGCAAGGTTTATTAATAAACGGGAGATTGAAATTAGAAAAGGTCAAAGAGAGAATTCTATTATTCCGATGAGTTTAAGATCTTCAGCAAAAACATCGCGACGAGAATTCTCTTGAGTGAACTTTCACAACGATTTCCTAGTGAGATTCCTCCCCTCCCGGCGCTGTCCGCTCTAGAACAGGTCCGACGGGGATCAGTGTGACAATTAATAAGTTCGAATTCATATCCTGAGCTAATTTACTTCCAATGGAATAATGTTTGACTCGGAATCAAAATTATGATTAATATCTCACGACAATGGGAAAAAACCTATCCAGGAGCCGCGCTGGGGATATTGTCTATGCGCAAAACCCGCCCTACTGAAAAGTCGTCCGCCTTGGATGCCAAACGAGCCTCCCT
>CALBUI010000298.1 GCA_937968125.1 uncultured Anaerolineales bacterium
ACGACCATCCTCCTCCCGGTGGTTGGCTTCCATCCAGGCATCCCGCAGTATCGCCACCGTGGCCAGGCGGCGGACAGGTTCAGCCCGCAAGCGGGAAGAGATGCGGTCAGATAGTTCCACGGAAGTGGTGCCTACCAGTACTGGACGCCCCTGGGCGTGGAAGCGCATAATTTCAGTCGTGAGGGCGCGCAGCTTGGCTTCTTCGGTGCGATAGACCACATCCGGGTAGTCCTTACGCTTCCAGAAGAGAGCTTCATCCTGTGGCCCGTCTGCATCTGCATAATATGTGTACTTGTAACCCAGATCATCTTTATCCTGGAGCTCGATCAGATCGGTTTCGGGGCGCGCGGCGATATATTCCAAGTTGGTGGGGATCGGCAGAACCTCGAGGGTGTAAATCTTGTTGAACTCCTCCGCTTCGGTCAGGGCGGTACCGGTCATACCGGAAAGCTTTTCGTACATGCGGAAGTAGTTCTGGATGGTGATGGTGGCGTAGGTGACATTCTCGCGCTGGACCTTCACGCCCTCTTTCGCTTCCACCGCCTGGTGCAAACCATCCGACCAGCGCCGGCCCGGCATCAAACGGCCGGTAAACTCATCAATGATTACAACCTTGCCAGCCTGGACCAGGTATTCTTTATTACGATGAAAGAGATACTGGGCGCGCAAGGCCTGTTCGAGATAACCCATCAGGCGCGCCTGTTCGGGAGTGATATCCTCTGGTCGTTCCGGGTCCCGTAAAGGCATATCGAGCAGCGATTCGACGTGAGATTCGCCGATCTCGGTCAGAGTTATCGTGCGATCTTTTTCGCTGAGCTCAAAATCTTCCGCATTGAGACCTTTGACGACCTGGGCCATGCGCAAATACCATTCAGTGTCATCGTGGGATGGACCGGATATGATCAGCGGTGTGCGGGCTTCGTCGATCAAGACGTTGTCAACCTCGTCTATGATGGAGAAGACATGACCACGCTGTACCCGATCTTCCATGCGCATGGTCATGTTGTCGCGCAGGTAGTCGAAGCCAAATTCGTTGTTGGTTCCATAAGTTATATCGGCGGCGTAAGCCTCCCGTCGGGGCACCATGTTCAGGTTGTGCTGATCTTCGTGGGGGGATTCGCGCTCGAAATCTACCAGGAAAGCTTTCTTACCGTTCTCGGTGCGGGCGGCCATTTGCAGGACACCGACGCTCAGACCTAAAGCTGTGTAGATTACGCCCATCCAACGGGCATCACGGCGAGCTAGATAATCGTTCACGGTGACCAGGTGCGTCCCCCGGCCGACAGGGGTACCCTCAAGTGGTGCAAATTCCCATTTTTGGGCATCAGAACCCCATTTTTTCTCAGCCAGCGCCAACCAATCCGGGTTGAGCTGCAGCGCGTTCAAGTAGAGCGGGAGAGTGGCGACCAGTGTTTTTCCTTCACCGGTGCGCATTTCTGCGATGATGCCGCTGTGAAGCGATATGCCGCCGATCAGCTGTACGTCATAGTGGCGTTGCCCCAAAGTCCTTTTGCTGGTTTCGCGGATAACTGCAAAGGTCTCGGGAAGCAGATCTTCCAAAGTCTCACCTTGGGCTAGCCGGAGGCGAAATTCCGCCGTCATCGAGAACAGCTGATCATCGCTGTAGGCCTCGTATTTGGGCTCTAAGCTGTTAATGTAGTCAACTGTTTCCGAAAATTCATCAATTTGGCGTTTGTTGGGGTCGCCCCCAAAAACGCGAACTATTCTGTTGAGCATAATACGTATAATTTACCTGATTTTGATTAATGTTTTCTGGTCTGGCGATTATAGCATAGTTAGAAACTCGATTTTTTTGTTCAAGTTGGGCAGAATTCTTAAGGAAAGGACAACTTTGACAGAGCTTTCAGCATAGATTATGATCGGCACTTGATTGATATTTTATCCAATTCAGCAGTATGTGCCATGGTAACTGGATTGAAACTAAGGAACTATATGAAGAATTTATTCAAGTCATTTCGAAAACAAGCTGAACCAACTTTTATCACGATTGTCTCAGGTCTGCCACGCTCTGGCACCTCGATGATGATGAAGATGCTTGAGGCCGGTGGTCTACCGCCGCTAACCGATAATCTACGGTTGGCAGATGATGATAATCCCAAGGGATACTATGAATTCGAGCGAGTGAAGAAGATGCCGGATGGCGATACCTCCTGGGTGGGGGAGGCGCAAGGCAAAGCAGTGAAAGTGATCTCGGCGCTGCTTGAGCACCTGCCTTCTGAGTATTCTTATCGCGTGCTTTTCATGGAACGCAAAGTGGAAGAGATCCTGGCTTCGCAAAAACAAATGCTGATCCGTTCGGGAAAACCGACCGGCGAAGTGACGGACGAGCAGCTGGCCGAGATGTATGGCAAACACCTGGACAAAGTGACCACCTGGCTCGCTGAGCAGCCCAACTTTTCTGTGCTTTACCTTGATTATGGGGCGATGCTAGCTGAACCGGAAAAGTATGCTGAACAAGTCAACGATTTCGTAGGCAGTCCATTGGATGTAGATAAAATGGCAGGGGTTGTCGATCCAGAGCTTTACCGCCAGCGAAAATAATTGCTGAAAACGAATAACCCCCAATCACTAATATCTGATATCCAGTATCAAATATCTAATTCTGAAATCGAGTATCCCCAATCCTCAACCGAATATCAACCTCCACACCTGGGCGACGACAAATGTGATCGCGAATCCCATTCCCAACGGGAGAAGAGCAGCGACAGTAGTCCACTTCCGGCTGTCGGTTTCCTTGTACATGGTGTAAAGTGTTGTACTGCAGGGGTTATGGACCAGACTGAAGAGCATCAAGTTTATCGCGGTCAGTAATGTCCAGCCTCCAGCAACCAGGATGGCTTTGGTGCTCTCGAGATCGGCTTCGAACATCACCCCGGCGCCTGCTCCAGCGCCAGTCAGGCCAGTAACCAGCACGGTCAACATCAAAACGGTCGGGACTACGATCTCGTTGGCAGGGATAGCGATGATGTACGCCAGCAGGATGACGCCATTCAAACCAATCAGAATGCCCAGGGGATTCAAGAAGTTGATGATGTACTCAGCCAGGCTTTGTCCACCGATGGTGATATTGGCAACCAGCCAGATAACTGCTCCTGCAGGCGCAGCGAAGACGACTGCCCGCCAGAGGACATAAATAGTGCGGTCGATCAGCGAAGTATAGATGGTTTGCATGACACGCGGCGGGCGGTAGGGAGGCAGTTCCAGGCTGAATGAGGAAACCTCACCCTTGAGCACGGAGCGGGTCAGGAACCAGGACACAACGAAAGTTAATAGCACTCCCAATACTGCGATCCCCACCACGGCCAAAGCGGAGACAATTCCTGCCAGGTAGGCTGGCATGAGCGCCCCGATGAAGATTGCCGCGATCAGGATTTGCGTCGGCCAGCGCCCGTTGCAAAGGGCAAAATTATTGGTCAGCATGGCGATCATACGCTCGCGTGGACTGTCAATGATGCGAGTCGAAATCATCCCCGCCGCATTACAGCCAAAACCCATCATCATGCTCAGTGATTGCTTGCCGTGCGCGCCGGCTTTCTTGAAGACATTGTCCAGGTTGAACGCCACCCGCGGGAGGTAGCCGAAATCCTCCAGCAACGTGAACAATGGGAAGAATATGGCCATTGGCGGCAGCATCACGCTGATCACCCAGGCGGTGGCCAGGTAAATCCCATCGATCAAGATACCGTGCAGCCACCACGGAAAACCAAGACGGGTGGCCAAAGCGTTTAGTGCCGGATATATAGTCCCGATCAGGAGATCTGAAATCATGCGGGAGGGGACATTGGCCAGAGATATGGTTATCCAAAACACCAGCGTGAAGAGCAGGATCATCAGCAGAAACCCCCACCTGCGGCTGGTTACGATGCGGTCAATCGAGCGGTCCAGGTCGAAACGGGGTTTCTCGCCAGGGCGGGTTACCGCCCGGTCGGCGATTTCAGCCGCGTTGGTATACAATGCTTCCATCAATTTCTCATGGAAATCTTTGCCCACCTCCCAGCGCAATGCCTGGGCAGTGGCCAGGATCTCTTGTGAATCAACCTGGGGCGAGGGATTCATGCGGAGGTCTCCAGTTTCAGATCTGGACTGATGGCAGGTATCCCACCTGGCTGTGGAGCCAGGTCACCCAATTCGCCTTTGTGGACGGCTTCGATCAGGCGCTCATCCCCATCGAGAAGCCTCAATGCCACCCAACGCGCATTGGGCAACCCGGGATAAACCTGGTTGAGCTGCTCGACCAGGATTTGAATGGCCTGCTTTAACTCGGGAGACTCGTTCTCGAACCGTTTTGGCTTGCTTACAGCCTTTCCAGCGGCCACGTCGCTGATGGTCTGCAGCAGGAGATTTAAACCGTCTTTAGCACGTGCGACTGTGGGTACAACCGGCACCCCCAAATCTCGCGCTAACCGGCGTTCATCGACCTGTAATCCGTGTCGCTCTGCCTCATCCATCAAGTTTAGACAAACGACTACCCGATCGGTAATCTCCAAAACCTGGAGCACCAGGTTGAGGTTGCGCTCCAATCGGGTGGCGTCCACCACGACCACCGTCACATCGGGTTGGCCGAAGAGGATAAAGTCCCGGGCGATCTCCTCGTCCAGGCTGGTGGCTAGCAGTGAGTAAGTCCCCGGCAGATCGACAATTTTATAGCGATGATCCCCGTAATCAAAACCACCTTCGGCCCGGGAGACGGTCTTGCCAGGCCAGTTGCCTGTGTGCTGGCGTAAACCAGTCAAGGCGTTGAACACGGTGCTCTTGCCGGTGTTTGGATTACCAGCCAGGGCGATCACATAATCCCAGCCTTGCATGTCGAGACCCAGTTTCATCAGGTTGGCGGTGTTATGCATGGGGCAGGTTTCACACTGCTCCGGGTTGATATCAGGCTTCATAAGGGAAGTTCCTCAGGTTTGTTGTCGACTTGAATCAATTGAGCTTGATCTTTCCGTAAGGCGATCAGAGCCCCGCGAATTTTATAGGCCGTTGGGTCACCACTGGGGCTAGTCATCTCGACATCGATAGTCGTCCCTGGCAGGATCCCCAGGTCCATCATCCGTCTCCGGTCAGCGCCACGCAGGCGTGGTGACAAGGCTACAACTCGGCCTTTCTCACCAGGCTTCAAAGTGGCAAGGGGCGCGCCCGGCGGGGTTTTTTCAACCAGCTCCTCGGGAAGCTGTACGACTGAGATATTGGCTGCCACAATGGGTGCCAGGACATGCTCCTCCTCACCGATCCAAAACCGGATCCGTTGCAAGGTCTTTTCGGAAATGCGCAGGTTCATGCCTGGGGATAATCCCTCCGCGACCAGTTGGGCGTAAATCTCTTCTGGCTCGTCTTCGATGTGGATGATTCGTAATGGTTTCTCTGGTTCCATTGAGCTCAGCGGAATACCTGGGTGATGTTGAAATTCCCCACTGGAACTGGGTATTGGATCGCCATGTGGGTCGTACGCAGGGTTGCCCAGTTGCCGAGCCAGGTTGCGCGCTTCTTCTGGAGAGAGTAAGTGCTCGTATTGTTCTGCCTGATCGTGCCATTCCGCTTCGTCAAAGCCGGTTTGTTCAGCCAGGTATTCCTCCCACAGGCGGTGAGCCCGGATGACGCGCAAGGCATACTCGCGGCCGGGGGGGGTTAGACGAAAGGCGCCATTCTCGATCTGGATCAATTCTGCGCTTTGTAGCTCTTCGGCGATGTGGGCAGCTTGATTGAGGCTGATATCAAGGGCGCCAGCGATGCTCTGCAGGGTGGGTGTTTCAGCATGTCTTTCACAGCGCTGGATGTGCTTCAAGGCATCCTCCAGCAGAACCCGGTCGGTTACCTGGCGGGCTTTTCGCCAACGGTAGATGATACCGGTCTTTGGCCAGAAGAGCAGCCAGCCAATTAAGACCAGAGCAGCGGCGATCAGGATTGCAAACAGAGGTTCGGGCATTCTCAATATCCCAAGGTTCAAAACGTTTAAATTTTCACCAATGATAAATCAGATTTAGATTATACTAAATTTGTCGGGTGAGGTCAACTAAATTCTCTCCGCCATAAAAAATCTGACAGGAAGAGTCCACTTTTTAACAATATTATTTTTGCTCCGAGGAATAAGGTAAATTCAGTCTGTTTGGACGGCGGCTTGCTGTCGATATTGGCGAAACATCACGATAATCAAGACCACCAGGATTATACCGGCGCCAACCAACGCGGATGTGGCAACCAGGGAGGTATTGGAGTGCTTCACCGCGATCCCGATGTAAGCCCAGACCAGGACCAGAGAATATGCGATGTCAGCCCGGGTGAGAGTCATCAAAATGGAAATCAGCACGCCTGCAGCCAGCATGATCGCAGCCCAGGTGGCGGCACTGATGCCCCAGCCAAACCAGCCGAGATAAAAAAGCAGCTGGGTAGTGTTAGCGATGGTCGCGACGGTAATCCAACCCAAGTAAATGCTGAAGGGGATATGAACAGCCCATTTTTCGGCGGTCGATACTTCACGCCGGCCAATATCTAGACGCAGGTATATAGCAATCAGCGAGATCAACAGCACCAACATGGCGACTAAAGTAAATTCGAAGATCTCATAATGCCACAAGATAAGCCAGACGATGTTTGCTGCGCAACTTATGATGAAGATATAACCGATGCTGCGTAAGCGTGGATTCTGAGCCTGGGCTGGCAGTACCTGGTAAATCGCGTAAGCGATCAACCCCAGGTAAATCAAACCCCAGATAGAAAACACATACCCTGCTGGAACAAAGAAAACCTCAAATCGGTCGGATATTTCTCCGGTATTCAAATCGTTTAGGGGAAGTATATTGGCGGCGATATTGAAAACAATAGTGGTCAATGCGGCAACCAGGACCAGTACCTGTCTCAGCGTGTCTCTAAACATGAATGTGCTCTCCTTTGATTGAATTTCTTATTATTAGTATCAAGTAAAGAATATTATGAAAACGTGGTAAAGTCAAAAACCTCGTTCTTGACTCTGCCAGGGGGGGCTGACCAGTTTTGAATTCTTCCATGCTCGGTCTACCTAGGTTTTGCAGCCTCCACATACCGAATAAGTAACTGGTGATCAGCAAGATGATTAGTGTTGGCTATCCAGATAGCAGCTGAACGATACCCAGTGTTCCAGCAGGTTTATGCTGACTTTACTGGTTACAAGATTCGGTACCTGCACTGTGGGTATAAAATTTGGAGCTTTTACGAATGTAGACGCGTAACTGTGTTCGATTGTATACAGCAAGAGGGATGGAAGGATGAGTTAAGCATAATAGATTTGGATGCTGGGAATAACATGATCAAGGCCAAAATGCCAGGTCACAAGGCTATTCCAGAAAACTATATCCTGATCTTAAATTTTCGAAATAACTCCCTACCGTTAGCCAGGTTTTCGATAATATAATTTATTGGTGAAATTACTTAGGAGCAAGTATGAATATAAATAAAATTTTAAAGTATACATTCATAGGTTTCGTTTCAATAATTATTATTGGTGTCTTGGGAATGCTGGTTTGGTCAAAAACAGGAACATACCCCGCAAGAATGGTTGCACTGTCCGCACTCGAATCGACCGATAAAGTAACAATTACACAAGACAAATGGATTGTTTTTGAACCCGTCAAGGAAACGGATACCGGAATGATTTTTTATCCTGGTGGCCTGGTAGTGCCAACCGCCTATGCACCAATATTGCATCAAATTGCAGAAGAAGGTGTACTGGTAATAGTCACACCCATGCCATTAAACTTGGCTATATTTAATACTGGTGCTGCTAATGCTGTGATTGACGCTTATCCGCAAATATCAACCTGGATCCTTGCTGGGCATTCGTTAGGTGGCGCATCTGCAGCTATATTTGCAGAGAACAACTCAAACAGAATAGATGCCATCGCATTTTGGGATTCTTATCCACCCAACAGTGCCGACTTATCAGATAACAACATCTCTGCAATTTC
>CALBUI010000299.1 GCA_937968125.1 uncultured Anaerolineales bacterium
CGTATTTTCGGTGAATGGGGGACGTGAGCAGTTGTTCGGTTGGGCTTTCCAAGGTGCAAATACTGCAAAGACACTCGTTGCATTAAACGAAGCTATTGAATTAGGGTTTCCAGCATATTTGATATCTCGGCTGGACCTTTACGGGACTGATGATGTTGTATTGCTCAATGAGATTCCTGGAGTAGAGGATATTGCTGCTGGTCTTGAGCGAGCAGGCTATGTAAATATATTCTCAGGTAAGCGGACAAACTTGTACCACCGAGAAGGGAGTCCCCGTGCATTCGTAGCTGATTGGGATGCGCTTGGTATTGGAATTGGTGCCCAAAATCTTGCATACCTGTTCCCGAGTCTAGTCATAGGAACCTCCACCAGGATTGATGATTACAACCTGGAGCATCTGTTGAGGTATAAGACTATTGTTCTCTCAGGATTCGATTGGAACGACAAAGGAAGAGCTGAGCAGTTGATTGAGCAAGTGGCTCGAAATGGTGTGCGAGTCGTAGTCGATTTATCTGGAGTAAAAGAAGATCCACTGGCACGAATCCCGAGATTTTTGAATGTTTGGGGCGAGAAGGTGATTTTATCACCCGAACCAGTCCAGGTATCAAGCCTGGGAAATGATTACCAACTTGAAAGATTCAATCAGTACTCTTATCTCTGGAAATCTCATATGTTGCAGGGGATCGAGCAGGAGTTTTGGTCATTCGATTATCTGGGCGAAAAAGCGACTTTGGTTGGCTACAATTCATATGGAACAGGGAAGGTATGGTTCGTCGGCCTCAATCTTCCTTACCATGCAGTCCAAACTCGAGATCCATTAGCCATCCAGCTCCTATCAGTGTTGCTCCAATCCGAGCCAGAGATAATTGAAGAATATACACAGGTGCCTTTGATAGATTACCAGGCAGATGGAGGGGGTTATCGGTTCTGGTACCACTTAGATACTCCTCAGACACTGTTCGTGCCGGTCGCATTCCATAAAGGGACGTTTGTGCTTGTGGATGGAGTGCCAACCAGGACCTACTCTTATGAACGGTTGTTGGCTTTTGAAGCTCCTGCTGGAGTGCACCAGGTCCAAGTTGGGCTGCATAAGACAGCCACCCATACGGTTGGAAAATTGTTCAGCGGGCTGGGGCTGCTCTTTCTGGTTGGAATTGTGATGGCTCATAAACGGGAACAGGTGACACCGTGAGGCCAAGCAGAGCGTATTCATTAACCGGTTTCTCTGCGGGAAGGAACTTGCTGGCTGGGATACTTTTGGCAGTGGTGATGGCTTTGCTGACTATTTTGCCAGTACGAGCCCAATCAGGAGCGATCGTGTTGGATGGGCAATTCTCTGATTGGCTTGGGCAGCCAAATGTCCCGGATGTGCAGGGCGATGCGAAAAATAAACAATCTGACCTGGCCAATTTTTATTTCACTAACAATTCTGCTACAGATTACCTGTACTTCATGGCTGAAAGGTGGAATTCGGGTGCAGAAGGTTTAGAACTGCTCCTCTATATCGATGCCAACAATAACGGAAATTACAGTGAGACTGCAGATCGGATTATCAGTGTCAGTTACAAGCCAAATCCAAATGGTAGAACCACTGTAGCTCTTTATGATGGTAGATGGGGTTTCTTGAGCCATATCGCCAACGACTTGAGTTGGGGAGAGCCGAAGAAAGGAAAGCGAGTTGAGTGGGGAGTAACTTACTCAGACTTGGGAATCGCCCCGTTCCAAACTATCCGTATGCAATTGGTATCGAACCATGGCAACAACCTCTCTGATGGCGTACAGGAAGTGCAGTGGAGTCCTGCAAATGCCCTGGGCTGGTACTTGTTAATCTTTCTTACATTAGTCGGTCTGGGCTGGGTGTATTATCGCCACAAGGTGATGGTATGAACGTCTCTTTGTTGGCACTGATATTCGTCATTTGGGTTGCAGTTGTCATTTTCCTGAGAAAGACACGCATCTGGCTGCCTTATTATGTGGTAAGCGCCGTAGGATGTGCATATTGGTTGGTATTAGTGTTTGGTAACCAGTTAGGATTGGAGCCGCTCCTGGCCCATTCAGTCGCCTGGATGGTGCATATTACTTCCAATTTGTTGGGAATACCAACCAGGATCTTTGAAGGTGCCCCGGGCGTTTTGTTGGTCTTGGTCATCTACCAGGATATTGGTTGGACTGTCCTCCAGGTCGGGCTCGAATCTTCTGGGATGTTGGAGATCACTGTTCTCGTGAGCTTGCTGCTCTTTTACCCGGGTTGGACCCTCTTCCACCGGCTGCGGTTGATCCTTTTCGGCGGGATCGCCATGTGGGTTGCAAATATCTTGCGCATGCTGGTGATCGTGGTCATGTTGAACCAATTTGGCAAGGAAGCACTCGTCCTGGCGCACATGTATGTTGGCAAGGCGGTCTTCTTTGTGTTGGTGATCTTAATCTTCTGGTTCATCATCACTCGCCCAACATTAAAGCAGCTGCAGAAGAGGCAATCTCAACTGCGCCCCATGATCAGTTGATGGAATCTCGCTAGATATGGACCAAATTATTGCTTTGATCGTATTTTGGGGGGTCTGGTTATTGGTACCGATTGTGGTGGACGGTATCACCACGCTCTATACCTTGTTTGGGGTTACCCTGGTGCACATCAACCGGTTGAGAAATCGAATTCCCCCCCTGCAAGCATATCCGCTGATATCGATCATTATCCCAGTTTACAACAGTGAAGAGACGCTGGAAGCCTGCCTGAAGTCGATCGCAGACCAGGATTACCCCAACGACAGGATGGAAGTTCTACTGATCAACAATGGCAGCCGCGACCAATCCCACCAGGTATTTGTTCGCATCCGGGAGAAGCTGGATTTACACATAGGATGGTTTTCCACCTTCGAAAAGGGGAAATCCGATGCGTTGAATGCCGGCATATATATGGCCAATGGGGCTTACATTTTTAATATCGATAGTGATGTAGTTCTGGCTCCGGATGCCGTTCGCAAGGTGGTCGAAGTAATGGAACATCACCTTGATCTGGGCGCAGTAACAGGAGCTATCCAGGTCCTGCCGCCAGAAGACGATGCCCCACCCCTGACCAGCTTGCTGGCAAAATGCGAGTTCTTCGAATATCTAACCGCTTTCCATGTTGGCCGGGAACACCAGACTCTGATGCAAAGCATTTACACGCTTTCCGGGGCTTTTTCGGTCTTCCGCACCGAGCTGCTGCACCGGACTGACCTTTACCGCAATGTAACCGTCACCGAGGACACTGACCTCACCTTTGAGCTGCATAACCTTTACAGTGAATGGCGTATCGCCTGTATCAGTTCCGCGATTGCATATGTCCACCCAATTGAATCATTAAGCTCGCTCTACGCCCAGCGTGTGCGCTGGCAGCGTGGTCAAGTCGAAGTCAGTGCCAGAAATGACCAGCTGATGAGCCAGCCCATGTGGCTGCTGCGCGGTTTCTCTCCGGCAAGGACGCTGCTTGTTGACCACACGCTGGCTTTTCCGAGGATCGTGTGGACCTTTTTGCTGCCGATCCTGGCCTTGTTTGGCTATCCGCTCGAGTTGATCGTGATGGCTTTCCTGGTTCTGTACGGGTTCTACCTGCTGATCGACATCGCCTGGGTTTTGGTTGCCTGGCTGGGAGTGAACACACTGGCTCGCAAGCGCCTGGTCGATTTCCTATGGCTTTTACCGGTAATGCCGCTCTACCGAATGGTGGTCTTCTGGTTCCGCATTTCAGGTTTCCTGCACGCAGTAGCCGAACCAGGAACATGGCGGGTAGAGGATCCTGTCATTCAACTGAAGCGGGGACTTGCTGAACTGGATGAATTGACTGGAAATATATTCGGTAGGGTGCCGGCCAAGATAGCGGTGCTGCAAGAAAGATTTGCTGGACGGAAATTCGGGGGACCACCCTCAGAGTAATTGTTAATCAGCGACAGGATTGCCCTAATCTTCCAGTGGGGGGTATGAAGTTAAAACTCACCACGCAAGCAAATTATTGCTTGAATTTATACGAGTTTTACGATCCTTTTTCGTCCGGAGACGGATAAACTTTCATCAAGCTGCGAATTCCTGGCATGGCCAGCGTATTGAACATGTCATCCATTTCCTGGGGTGTATAGGGGGCTTCCTGTTCGAGCCACCAAAGAATCATGGTTAATAGAGAACCAGCCAGGAAGTTGGTGATCACCGGCAGCGGGAATTCCCGTCCAATGGATGGGAACTGGACGAGATGGGCTTCGATGTGGTTCTGCATGTGCTGCCGTCCGATCTCGAGCAGCTGCTCACCACCTCCGCTCTCCGACATCGCCATGTACAGCTCTCGATTGTCGTTGGCATGGATGAAGAATTCAAGGCTGTGCAGAAGATGCTCCTGGTCTCCACCAGTTTCGTCTGGGAGACGTCTGTGGCGGTCCAGATCGAAGGCTAATTCATCGAAACCGCTGAATAATAAATCTTCCTTGTCCTGGTAGTGAGAATAAAAAGTCGAACGCCCCACGTTGGCCC
>CALBUI010000300.1 GCA_937968125.1 uncultured Anaerolineales bacterium
ATCGTGACAATTGTGATCACCGGATTTGCAACAATTGGTTCTGCAGTAGAAGCAATGCAAAAAGGCGCATTTGATTTTCTCCCAAAGCCTTTCACTCCTGATGAATTACGCCTGATCACAAGACGAGGAATTGAGAAGAGGAAGCTTGTCTTGGAGACGCTTGCATTGCGAAGGGAGAAAGAGCTGCTAAGAGAACACTTTGCAGCGATCGTCTCACACGAACTTAAATCACCTTTAGCATCCGTACAGCAATACTTGTTCAGCTTATCAAGCGAGTTGTCGGACCAATTGACTGAAGATCAAAATCATCGCTTTGACCGAATCCAGACACGGATTGGTGATCTGATGAAGTTAATCCACACCTGGCTGCGGGCGATCACTGTGGATATTGCCAGCATTAAAGAAAACTTCGCGCCTACTTTAATACCTGCAGTTATTTCGAAGGCGGTTGAGAGCGTAGAAACTCACGCCATTCGAAAAGACATCGCCATTCACTCCACGGTCCAGGACAACATTTTCCCAGTCCTAGGTGACGAAGGTACCTTAGTTGAAGCAATCGTAAATATCACTGGCAACGCAGTTAAATATTCCCCTGCTGGAAGCCATATTGAGATAAAGGCAGAGAATACAGAAGACCAGGTGTTGATTTCGATCAAAGATGACGGCATCGGGATATCGAGCGACGACCTGCCATTCATTTTTGAGGATTTCTATACCAGCAGGTCCAATGAGCAAATCGAGAAAGGGAGTGGAGTTGGGCTAGCCCTAACCAAGCGGATTATCGAAGCCCACGATGGAGAAATCTCTGTTGAAAGCGAACTTGGTATTGGGAGTATATTCGAATTACGGCTCCCAGCCATGATAGATCAACCAATGGAATTGAATTCAATAAACAAAGAATTAGTGAATAACATTTAAGGAGGCACGAATGGATACCAAAAAGAAGTTATTGATGATTGACGACGATCCAGATTTCGTCGAACCAATCATGGCTATCCTCGAAAATGCGGGGTACGAGGTAGACGCCAAATACAATCCGGATGAAGGTTTTCAAGCGCTGAAAACCGGATCATATGACCTTCTGCTGCTGGATGTATTAATGGGGCGCGGGGCAGAAGGCATCATGATCGCTCGCAAGATTGGAGATGATGAGAAATTGAGGGAAACGCCAATTTTAATCATCACTGGTATGCGAGAGCAAATCGCCTTTTTGTTCCCAGGCCAACCCGTTCATCCGAGCTTTGTACCCACTGATGAATTAATCGAGAAACCAGTGGAACCGGATTTGCTGCTTGAGAAAGTAAGCACTCTTCTAAAAATGGCAGAAGAGCGCAAAGCAAAATCTGAGTTGAATTAGGGATAATCAAATGGCAACCAGACCTACTTTTAGTGAAGAAGTAGCCAACTTGATGCACTCTTCCCATGGCAACCCATTAAATACTTGCATCCAGTGTGGGACCTGCTCGGGGACCTGCCCGGTGGCAGAGTTTATGGATCATACCCCTCGATGCTTGATCGGATTGATCAATGCTAACCAAAAAGAAGATGTCCTTGATAGTAATACATATTGGTTTTGTGCTTCCTGTTTCCACTGCACTGTTAGATGTCCCAGCGAGATCGATATCTCGGGCCTAATGTACAGCCTTAAGCGGTACTCAATTTGGAAACATCATTACTCCGATGATGCAATTGGTCCCGTGTTCTCTGAGACATTTGTCAAATCAATTTTACGCAGCGGAAGATCCTACGAACCAGTTCTGGCTCCTTCCTATATTTTCAGTTATGGGGTAAGGGAATTTCTTAATGAAGCACACACCGCAACAAATTTGATGTTGAAAGGAAGAATCCCGGTTATTCCACCAAAACTGAAACGAATAGAAAATTTCAAAAAGATGGCTGACAGGATCATTCCGATGGGAGGAGCAAAATGAGCACCTACTCCTATTTCCCAGGCTGCTCCCTGGAAAAAATGGCACTTAGTTACCATCAATCCGCAATGCAAACTACAAATGCTGTTGGGGTTGAAATGAAAGAGATTGAAGATTGGAACTGCTGCGGTGCCACCACCTATTTCCATGTTGATGAGCTTCTGGCATACACATTGGTAGCTCGAAATCTGGCCATGGCAGAAAAGGCCGGGCATGATTTGGTCGCCCCCTGTAGTGCCTGCTACAAAAATACTTATTTCACCAGTAAATATCTTAAAGAAGATAAAGATCTCTCAGATCACATAAATTACGCCCTCGAACAAGATAATTTAAAGTATTCCGGAAGTATCGAGGTCAAACACCTGATGGAAGTGTTTGTAAATGATGTCGGTTTAGAAGAGATTAAAGAGAGAACCACGAAACCTTTAGCTGGTCTGCGGGTAGCACCTTACTATGGCTGCCAAATTGTGAGACCGAAGAAAGACCACGAAGATGTTGAGAATCCCCGGTTCTTCGAGGAGCTGGTATCTTCAATCGGCGCTGACCCAGTTGATTTCGCCTACAGACTGCGGTGCTGCGGCGGTTCGCTGATCATCACAAGCAGAGAAGCGGCTCTCACACTGGTTCGCAACTTACTGCAGAATGCAGTCGATAGTGACGCAGATGTAATCGCCACCGCCTGCCCTCTCTGTCAAACGAACCTGGAAGTTTATCAAATGCAGGTAAATCAGGAATTTGATACAAATTTTTCGATCCCCATCATGTACTTCACCCAATTAATGGGCATAGCAATGGGATTGCCTAAGAAAAAATTAGGTATCGGATCAGAGTTCATCTCCACAGACAAAATTCTTACCTATGCCAAGGAACCAGCATGAAAGCCATAGGCATCAGGTTTGATCAATCAATTAGAGGAAAAATTATGTTTATTAGCCCCCAACAATATCGAAGGAGAATAACCGATGAGTGAAAAAGTTGGAGTCTATGTGTGCCATTGCGGCACGAATATCGCAGGAGTAGTTGATGTTGAGGAAGTCTCCAATTGGGCGGGAGAACAACCCAATGTTGTCTGCTCTCGTGATTATAAATTCATGTGCTCAAGTCTTGGTCAAGAACTCATTGAAGAAGACATCAAGGAGCACGGCTTGACTCGGATAGTCGTCGCGGCATGTTCTCCTCACATGCACGAGAAGACATTCCGGGGTGCCACAGAAAGAGGCGGGTTGAATCCGTACCTTTTTGAGATGGCAAATATCCGGGAGCACAATTCTTGGGCAACCACTGATAAAGCAGCTGCTACCCATAAAGCCAAAGCATTGGTAAATGGTGCAGTTGAACGCGTTGTACACCACCAACCATTGGAACCAATACCGGTTGAAATCAATCCAGCAACGCTTGTCGTTGGAGGTGGAATTGCTGGTATTTCTGCAGCACTCGAACTGGCAGATGCAGGCAACCATGTTTACCTCGTCGAGCGAGAGCCATCAATCGGTGGTCATATGGCTCAACTCGATAAAACATTCCCCACACTTGACTGCTCTGCTTGTATTCTAACGCCCAAAATGGTGGATGTTGAACAACATCCCAACATCACGCTGTATAGCTGGAGCGAAGTTGAAAATATCTCTGGCTATATCGGCAATTTCAATGTGACTGTGCGCAAGAAGGCCCGTTATGTCATTGAAGAATTGTGCACCGGGTGCGGTATCTGTGAGGAGAAATGCCCACGCAAGGTAGTTGACGAGGTGTTCGAGGCTGGTCTTGCCCAACGTAAAGCAATTTACACGCCCTTCCCTCAAGCAGTACCCAAATATCCGGTTCTCGATCCCCCAAACTGCACTTATTTTGAGCGAGGCAAGTGCAAAGCTTGCCAGATTTTGTGCCCAACGGGCGCAATAGATTTCGAGCAGGAAGATGAATTGCTCGAATTTCCTGTGGGCAATGTAATCCTGGCAACCGGCTATGACTTATTCGACTCGAACCGCATCCCACAATATGGCTACGGCCATCTAGCGAATGTTTTCACCAGCTTAGAGTTCGAACGAATGGTGAATGCATCTGGTCCTACTGACGGGAAAATAGTTTTGCGTGATGGAGAATCTGTACCGCAGAGCGTAGCCATCGTGCACTGTGTTGGTTCACGTGATAACAACTACCACGAATACTGCTCTAAAGTTTGCTGCATGTATTCCCTAAAATTTGCCCATTTGGTCCACGAGCGAATTCCAGAAGCAGAAGTTTACAATTTCTATATCGACATCCGCACTCCAGGTAAAGGTTATGAGGAGTTTTACAACCGGCTGCTCGAGGAGGGAACCCACTTCATTCGCGGACGAGTCGCTGATGTCACAGATGCCGCCCGGTTGCCTGGAGAAGAAGGCAAGCTAATCGTCCAGGCGGAAGATACTTTGATAGGTAAACAGCGTCGAATTCCAGTAGACATGGTCATCCTCAGCGCTGGAATGGAAGCCCGCCATGACTCACAGGATGTCTCCCTTATGTTCGGGATGGGCTGTGACTTTGATGGTTTCTTCACTGAACGGCATCCGAAGCTCGATCCAGTAGCCACAATGACCGAGGGCATCTTCATAGCTGGCGCTTGCCAGGGACCAAAAGATATCCCAGATTCTGTGGCCCAAGGTGCTGCGGCTGCAGCAAGGGTGGCTGGCTTGGTAAATCAAGAAACGGTCATGATGGAACCTGTACGGGCGAGTATCAATAAAGAGACCTGCTCAGGTTGCCGGTTGTGCAATGATCTGTGTCCCTACAATGCAATTGTCTTCCATGAGGACCAGAAATTGTCTGAAGTCATCACTGCGCTATGTCAAGGTTGCGGTACTTGTGTTGCAGCCTGCCCGAGCTCAGCGATCAACGGCGCTCACTTTACAAATGAACAGGTGTTTTCCGAGATCGAAGGCATCCTATGGGACGTTATGGAACACCAGGCTGTTCCGGCTTGAATGGAGGAGAATAATGAGCGAACAACAATTTGAACCTGTTATCGTAGGTTTCTTGTGCAACTGGTGTTCATACCGGGCCGCGGATCTAGCAGGAACCTCGCGCACAAAATATGCTCCGAATATGCGTGCCATTCGGGTTATGTGCAGCGGTCGCGTTGATCCACAATTCGTGCTCAAAGCGCTGCGCGAAGGCGCTGATGGAGTTATGATCGCTGGCTGCCATCCCGGCGAGTGCCACTATGTTGAAGGAAATATCAAGGCACTTCGCCGGTATGTCCTATTGAAGCGAATGCTTAAACAATGGGGTATTGAAAAAGAACGCGTACAACTTGTCTGGGCTTCGGCTTCAGAAGGTAATTTATTGGCTGAAGCTGTTGACCGGATGACTGAAGAAGTACGCGCACTAGGTCCTCTACGCTGGCGTCAAGCAGTATTGGGTGGCAATGGCCACAAACCTGTGGAAACGGCCGAGGTAGAAGTCGAAGTTGAGGAGGTTTGAGGATGTCTGAAAAACCCAAATTGGCAATGTACTGGGCCGCCTCCTGTGGAGGATGCGAAATTTCTGTGCTGAACATCGGGGATAAGATCTTGATCGTCGACGAGGTCTTTGATTTAGCGTTCTTCCCTTGCATCGCAGACTTTAAACACCACGATGTCGAAGGGTATGAAGATGGATATATCGATGTATGTCTTTTCAATGGCGCAATCCGCACCTCAGACAATGAAGAGATGGCGAAATTGCTGCGCAAGAAATCGAAGGTTTTGGTTGCATACGGTTCTTGTGCTTATGAGGGCTGCATCCCTGCATTATCGAATCTAACTACAAAGGATGAAACCTTCAATACAGTCTACTACGAGAATCAAACCATCGACAATCCGAACCGTGTCGTTCCCCAGGTTGAGACTCAGGTTCCTGAAGGAACGCTTACCTTGCCTTCCTTCTATAACACTGTTAAATCATTAGATCAGGTTGTTGATGTCGATTACTATCTACCGGGTTGCCCACCAGAACCAGAACAAATTTGGGCAGTCCTTGAGATTGTGGTTAATGCCCTGCTCAATGATGGCCCTCTTCCGCCTGCTGGTTCGATCGTTGGAGCTGGCAATGTTGCAGTTTGCGAGGAATGCCCTTTGGATAAGAACGTCAAGACGATCACCCAATTCTATCGCCCATACGAAATCCAACCAGAACCTGGCCTGTGCTTACTCGAGCAAGGTCTCATTTGTGTGGGTCCTGCTACCAGATCAGGCTGTGGTGCCCTTTGCCCCCAAGTTGGTATGGGCTGCCGAGGCTGTTATGGACCGCTTGAAGGTGTGGACGACCAGGGAGCCAAAATGCTCTCTGCTATCGCTTCCGTTGTCGGGGTTGGTGACTCCACCGACGACGAATTCGAGCTGGAAGAAATGATAGACAACGTTATGGATAGCCTTGCTGATCCATCGGGTACATTTTATCGATTTAGTATGGCTCACTCACTCCTGGAGCGAGTAAAAGCCAATGGCAATGGAACAAATGGAGGAGAGGTGAAATGAATCGAATTACCATTGATCCAATCACTCGACTAGAAGGTCATGGGAAAATTGAAATCTTTCTGAATGAAGAGGGTGATGTTGAAAACACCTACCTCCAAATTCCAGAGCTGCGTGGATTTGAACAGTTCTGCGTCGGACGGCCTGCGGAAGAGATGCCGCGCATCACGAACCGCATTTGTGGTGTCTGCCCTGAAGCGCACCACATGGCAGGAACAAAAGCGCTTGACGCATTATTCCACGTGGAACCATCTTCTGCTGTCAAGAAAGTTCGGGAGATGTTCTACAATGCTTTCTATGTCACTGATCACACCACCCATTTCTATGCCCTTGGTGGACCTGATTTCGTTCTCGGTCCGGACGCACCAGCTGCCGAACGCAATATCCTCGGCGTGGTGCACAAGGTTGGCGTCGAGATTGGAAAAGAGGTCATTGACACCCGCATGCGCAACCATCATGTGATCAAGGTTGTAGGCGGGAGAGGCGTTCACCCTGTCGCTGGGATGCCTGGTGGCTGGAGCAAAGCCATAACTGAAGAAGAGCGTGATGAATTCGTTGAGATTTGCAAAAAGAACGTGGATTTTGCTCTCTTCAGTCTTCAAGTGTTTGATGATATCGTCCTCGCCAACCAGGATTATGTCGACCTGATCCTGGCCGACACCTTCACCCACCGTACTTACTATATGGGTACGGTTGACGAGAATAATCTCATCAATTTTTACGATGGCATGATCCGGGTCGTCGATCCAGAAGGTGCTGAGTTCGTGAAATATGAAGCTAAAGATTACGCAGAGCACATAACTGAGCGAGTTGAGCCCTGGTCTTACCTGAAATTCCCCTACCTGAAGAATGTGGGTTGGAATGGATTTACTGATGGCAAGGAAAGTGGTGTTTACTGTGCTACCCCGCTCTCCCGGCTGAATGCATCAGACGGTATGGCGACTCCCAAGGCTCAAGAAGCTTACGAGAAGTTTTATGAAACTTTGGGCAGCAAAAAAGTCAACGGGCGCTACCAACCAGTCCACCAGCGATTGGCAACACATTGGGCTCGCCTCGTTGAACTTCTATATGCGGCTGAGCGAATGCAGGAATTGGTCAATGATCCCGAAATCACCGATCCGGATATGCGCATGATTGTCACGAACACTCCAGATGAAGGTGTAGGTTGTGTTGAGGCCCCTCGCGGAACATTGACTCACCATTATTCGACAGACGAGAACGGTATTTTGACTAAAGTGAACCTCATTGTTGGGACAACTAATAACAATGCTCCGATAACAATGTCGGTGAAAAAGGCTGCCAAGACGCTGATCACTAAAGGTACAGTGGTGAGTGAAGGGTTGTTAAACAGGATTGAAATGGCTTTTCGCAATTACGATCCTTGCATGTCCTGCGCAACTCACTCTCTTCCCGGTCAGATGCCATTGGAAGTCGTTATCAGGGACGTTGAAGGGAATGAAGTTGAACGACTGAGCCAGTTCACAAACTGACCAATGCATAAGAAAACGTTGGTTTTGGGGCTGGGTAATCCAATACTGACAGATGATGGTGTGGGTGTCCTGGTGGCTGAAAATGTACGCACCAGGCTGCCAAAGGATACCCACATCGATGTCACTGAAGTCAGCGTTGGTGGATTGACCCTCATGGAAACCATGATCGGATACGATCGCGTTATCCTGATCGATGCATTCCAACACCTGGAAGAAAACTCTCCTGGAGTTGTTCACCGCATGTCACTGGAGGATCTCAGGTCAATCAGTCCGACCCAGCACAGCGTCTCTCCCCATGATGCAAGTTTGGTTACTGCAATGGAGACGGGTCAACGAATGGGATTGCCTCTACCGGATGAGGTCACCATTTTTGCAATTGAAGTGGAAAATGTCATGGATTTTAGCGACCAACCCACTCCAGCCGTCGCGGCAGTCATACCCGAAGTAACAGAAGCGGTCCTGGCGGAATTAAACTAGAACATCAAGAAGTATAGCGAGGTGTCTTTATGGTCTCCCCTGAATTAATTCGTAGATACCCTTATTTCAGCGGTATTTCAATTGGCCAATTAAATATGTTAGCAAACATCGCAGAAGAAGTAGAAGCCGATGCCGGGCAGTATTTTCATCATGAAGGAGATGATATCGACAAGGTATATATCATTGTCGAAGGTGAAGTCTCACTCGTGACGAGTTTACCCCAACAAGAAAAAGAAGTCGTCATCAACACTATCGGGGCTGAAGAGGTGTTCGGTTGGACCTCCCTTCTGCCGCCTTTCACTGCAGGCGCGGGAGCTAGAGCGAACACTAAATGCAAGTTGATTGAATTTAACGCCTCGGAGCTCAGGGAAAAATTTGAAGAAGATTACGAGTTTGGTTACTTGATGATGATGAAAATCGCCCAAATAATTCGCGCGCGACTGGATTCCATTGTCATAGAAACCCTTGCGTATCAAGCGGCAAAATGATCCTCAAGTAGCATCCGGCATTTCTAAGGAGAAGAAAATCTCCTGGTATTGTCAACCAGGAGATTTTTGATTGGCAAGAGTTAGAAGTTTAGCTAAAATATTCATTCAACCCGCGAAAACAACCAGAACTTAATTTATGACCTACATCTTCCTCGCAGTATATGACCTCAGCGTTAGCATCTTTTAACGCTTGAACGACACTCCTCGCATTATTGATCGGAACCATCTCATCCTGGCGACCATGAGCGACAAAAAATTTCTTCCCACTAAGCACACCTGGGATAGATTTTGCATCAAAACCATCCGGTAAGAAGCCGGACAAACCTGCCAGCTTGCCAATCCTCTCCGGCATAGCGAATGCCATAACATATGCAAGAGCTGCACCTTGACTGAAACCCATCAGATCAAAATTCGATGAATCGATTCCAGGATAATCAATATCTTCTAGTGAATTTAACAACTTATCAATTGCCGGATTGAAATCAGCTGCACTGGGCCAGCCTTTCGAGTTGGCATCCTGCCAGCCAAAACCACCTAGTGGGGTTTTGGATATACCTCGGGGGGCAATGATTAAATATTTTTTTGGTATCCGAGGAGAAAAGATCCACATTGAATTTTCATCCCCCGTCCATCCGTGCAGAAGGACTAATAATCTTCTCTGCCCCCCTCCTTCAGGATACCTGATCCGGACAATAAAGTCTCCCATGCGTTGAATTTGGGTCTCGGTACTCATCCGCTATTTGCTCGCTTCGTGATAAATTCAAGTAAGTAAAACATCAACCAGATCAAAATCAAAGGAATCAATCCAACAAACAGGCACAATAATCCTGTTAATGCTGCCCCTTGCCCATAAAAGAAATAGATCAATCCAATACCCACCACAAACAGAACTATTAAACCCCCTGCGATTAGTCTAATATTCGTTTGTTGGGCATACTTTCTGAGGTCTCTGGACATTGTTGGTTTTTGACCATATTTCGGAGCAACCACGCAATTTTACTTCATTCGTTAAGAACGGGTCAAGAAGCATATAAGATTCGAGAATTATTGATATACTTCTGAAAAAATGGAAAATTCCGGCTGGAAGCAATTAGCATCGATTGAATTAAACATGGCAGAAAATGCGCGCAGCGATGGGAATGAGGGTCGGGCGCGCGTCTGCGCGCGCAGGGCGGCAGGTCATGTTGCAGGGGAATACCTTCAGCGCCAAGGTATCACCCTTAGGACTGAAAGTGCACTTGAGAAATTGAGATACTTAGAATCTTCTCCAGAGCTGAAACCTGAAGAGGTTGAAGTTGTCCAGCATTTCCTGATCCACATCACCCCAGAACACGAACTGCCTATCAACGCTGATTTGATTGCAGATGTTCATTTACTGGCTCAGCAACTGATGGACGAATCGCTGGATTGATTATTCAATTCCCCTTACCAAATTTACGAAATTTATCGAGGATTTACCAGCTGGAATTCCTTAATTAGAGAGATGATGACCCGGCTGGCAGTCAAAAAGAATATAATCCCACTTAACAGTGTTGCCAATACTAATAATACAAATTGGTAAGAGAACCTGCGTGTAAATCGGACAGTTGGTGACATAGGATCTGTTAATCGTCTGTGGAGGCCTTCGACAAATTCTGGACGGGGACTAACCGGCTGCAACGAAGAAACCATCATTTTTTCTATTGCATCTAAATCAGATGTCTGGGCGTCATCCATGTTGTTCTCCCGGCATCATTCCTGTTTTTCACTCTCAGTAGTTCCACTCATTAGAGGGTGGTTGAAGTCATCCCTCAGTGAAAGCAATGTTCTGTGGTAAAGACTTTTCACTGCACCTTCAGATCTACCCATTACCTGTCCTATCTCTGCATTTGATAAATGCTCGACAAACTTTAGCAAGATAAGCTGCTGCCTATCGTCTGGCAGGCGATGAAGGACTTTAAGTAAATTCTCCTTTTCTTCATTCTCGATTAAGACCATCTCTGGGAGATCGCCACCATGCCGAACAAGGATAATTTCATCCAGGGGTATCTCTTTCTTGCGGCTGTTATCGCGGTGCCAGTTTGCAACTAAGTTATGGGCGATCCTGTACAACCATGCTGAAAGTGGTAAACCCCGATCAGTATAATTCTCTACATGTCGAAGAGCACGAAAGAAAACTCTGGCGGTTAGATCTTCCGCATCGTGCTGGTTTCCAGTTCGGTAATAGATATAGCTGTAAATTCGACTGACATAGCGCTCGTAGAGGACTCCAAAGGCTTCTTGATCTCCTTGAGCAGCTAATTTAAGTGCGATCTCATCACTTAATTCTGGCACTATCCTCACCCTCTTTGGCAAGGTGCACCAGCATACTTAAGGTAACACCGCCAGGGTTTAAAAGTTTCATTGAGTATATCACGCTGGCAATTTTTAATATCATTTTTATAATTTTCCAGATTGATTTAGCGTTATAATATATGGGCAACCGGGGATGACAGGCTTCGACGGAGGAGGCTGGTTCCGGATTGCGAGCCGAGAGGCGCCGACCTCGATAACTCAGCGCAACAATTAAGTGCCAAACGCACTGAACTTTCTACTCTCCCCCTTGCCGCATAATCGGTAAGTTCAAGAGTATGATGACCCCATAGTGGGTCACGTCCGCCTACCCCGATCTCCGACCGGTGGTAGCCCGGGCGAGACAAAGTCGGAGTGCCGCACATTTCACCACTAGCTGTGCGAAAGAAGATCTTCGGATCTGAGTGGTTGGTTGGATGAGCCCCCTTGTCGTTTGAGCCTCATCTGACGACAAATCTCAAGCGACTACGCTCGTAGACATTCGAGTACTTAATCTTTCGGACGCGGGTTCGAGTCCCGCCATCTCCACCTAATAAATGCTTCCAAAGACACTTTTGGAAGCATTTATACTTGTATGACAAATCCCTTTAGATAAGCCCCTTCTGGAAAGTTCAATGCCACGGGATGATCTAATCCTGGACCTAACCTGGCTAGAATTTTCCCATCCACTTCCGCATCTACCGCGGCACCTGCCAAAATTTTCTGGAATAGATTTTCACTAACTCCACCAGAGCACGAGAATGTGGCCAACAATCCTCCTGGGTTAAGCAGTTTCATCCCCAACAAGTTTATATCTTTATAGCCTCTGGCAGCTTTCTGGGCATGCGCTGCTGTTGGAGCAAATTTTGGTGGATCAAGAATTACCAAGTCGAATTTTCGATCTTGGTCTCTGAATTTTCGGAGATATTGAAAAACATCTCCTTTAATCCACTCAATTTTCTTTTCAGCAAGTTCATTCAAGATGACATTCTCGCGCCCGATATTTATCGAATCCGATGATGATTCAATGGCTACTACATTCTCGGCGCCACCTGCCAGCGCAGGAATTGAAAATCCTCCTGTGTAAGCAAAACAATCCAATACTGAACGACCTTCAGAGATTTCCTGGACATACTCTCGATTGTCACGCTGATCGAGATAAAATCCGGTTTTTTGACCGGCGCGAATATCAACCCAGAATTTGCATTTCCCTTCACTGATTTGGATTTTTTCTGATGGCTCCTCCCCATAAAGTGGGCCAATCCTTTTTGTGAGATCCTCTAGTTTCCGGATTTTTGCATCAGATCGCTCATAGACTTTTTCAAAGCCGGATATCTCAACAAGCAGCTCCGCAATCAAATCCCGCCAGTATTCTGCTCCAGCAGACAAACATTGCAGTACTAAAGTTTCTGCATATTTATCAACAATGATGCCAGGCAAACCATCTGATTCAGCATGTACCAACCGGCAGGCATTGAAGGATTCGGAATCTAAAATCCGCCTTCGCAGGCGGATTGCATCTTCTAAACGATCGCGGAAAAATTCTCGATCAATCCTCGCTGCTGGATCTCGAGACCAAAGGCGCATTCTGATTTTTGAGGCAGGACTGAATGCCCCCCAAGCCACAAAATCTTCGTTAGAGTCAACGATCCGGCCAGTCTGTCCTGGGGTTAGAAGCTCACTCTCACCTCTAACCTTTTTTATCGATCCCGAGAATACCCAGGGATGATCGCGCAGCAACGGCTTTTCACGTCCTGCTTTTAGCTCGATTTCTAACATCAAAATTTAGATAATGCCGATTTCCTTCCCTGCGGTCTCAATCACATTCATCGCATACTCGATCTCGTCAGGTTCATGTGCCGCGGTGACCGTCGCTCTCAATCTCGCCAAACCTGGTGGTACAGCAGGGGAAACGACGGGCAAGACAAATACATCATGGTGTTGAGCTGCCCGGGTCAAAGCGAATGCCCGTTCATCATCGCCGCACAACACAGGTACTATGGCAGTAGAGGTCTCCATCGTATCAAAGCCTCTTTCCTGGATGCCGCTAATGAATTGATCTGTATTCGCCTTGAGTTTCTCCATTCTCCAGGGCTCATCCAGGATTACCTTGAAGGCTTCATTTGCTGCCGCAGCCTGAGCGGGTGGCAATGCCGCGGAAAAAATATATGCCCGGCTGGCATGACTAAGGAATTCGATTAACTCCTTCTTCCCGGCAATATAGCCTCCAACTGAAGGAATTGTTTTACTCAACGTTCCCATCTTGATATCAATCGTACCTTCCATCCCAAAGTGTTCCTCGATTCCCCGGCCGGTTTTTCCCAGAACACCAACAGAATGCGCTTCATCGATCATCAACCAGCAGTTGTATTTCTTGGACAGTTCGACAATTTTTGGAAAGTCGATTACATCACCATCCATACTGAAGACCGCATCAGCAACAACTAGTTTTGTGGCGCCCTCAGGGATATTCTTCAATCGCGATTCCAGGTCTTCCATATCGTTATGCCGGAAGCGCAAGAATTTCGCGCCGGACATGAGGCAGCCGTCAACAATCGACGCATGGTTTAATTTATCGGAAATCA
The DNA here is from genome assembly GCA_937968125.1 of uncultured Anaerolineales bacterium. GTDB lineage: Bacteria > Chloroflexota > Anaerolineae > Anaerolineales > UBA4823 > PFL25. Next base: position 13,769 of record CALBUI010000300.1, read on the forward strand.
CGTAACCGCCGCGGCCTAACAATGATGATACAACGGTTAAATTGGTGACATACCCTGATGTATAGGTGATTGCCGCCTCAGCCCCTTTGAATTCAGCGATAGTTTCTTCTAGCTCCTTATGCAAATCAAGCGAACCGGCCAGCATACGCACACCGTGAGTCCCCGTCCCATATCGGTCAACAGCATCTTTGGCTGCTTTGTTGATTCTTGGATGACCAATCAAGCCCAGGTAGCTGTAGGAAGCATACATACCCATATCCCTCCCTTTTACCAAGACCCTAGCACCACCCCGAAGCTCAGTCACAGGTTGATTGTAAAAATATAGGTCTGCTTCATACAGTCCGTCAAGCCGATCAGTAATAGCCTTTACTCGCCCAACGACAATATCCTCTCGATTATCAAAATCCATCAGTGTTCTCCTAGTTCATTTGTTGATGTTTAGCTTACCAACTCCCTCAATCCTGCTTCGTCAATTATAGTCACCCCTAATTTTTGTGCTTTGTCGTGTTTAGAGCCCGGGTTTTCACCAAGCACCAAATAACCGGTTTTTTTACTCACAGACCCGGTCACTTTCCCACCATGTCTTTCAATGATCTCCTTGGCCTGTTGCCTGGATAAATTGGGTAATGTCCCTGTGACAACAAAGGTCTGCCCAGCGAACACCTGGGAAAATCCTGCTTGATCGCTCTCAGCGCTAGCAATTGGCCAGACTCCAGCTATTTGCAGCTTCTTTAATAATTTTTGGTTCGTCGGACTTTGGAACCAATCCACAACTGCCAGAGCAATATTTGGACCAATCCCCTCAATCTGCAAGAGATCTTCGACAGATATGGTCAATAGGTTATCAATAGATCCAAATTGGACTGCCAATTCAGCTGCCCCAACTTCACCTACGCCGCGTATACCGAGTGCAGACAGCAATCGCGCAAGGCTTTGATTCTTTGACTGCTCAATAGACGCAAGTAAATTATCTGCCTTTTTATCCGCAAAGCCTT
>CALBUI010000301.1 GCA_937968125.1 uncultured Anaerolineales bacterium
CAGGCCAAGGGAGATATCCTGGCCTGGTTGAACTCGGATGACACATATTTAGCTGGTGCCGTTACGGAGGCGGTTGATTACCTTCAATCTCACCCAGAGGTTGGTATGGTTTACGGCGATACGAATCTGATCGACGAAAAAGGAAATGTCATCGGCAGTTTCCCGGCCCGCCAAACTGATAACCGGAGATTAATGCGCGGCTATGTGCATATCCCTCAGCAAGCCTCCTTCTTCCGGGCTGATTTGTGGAAGAAGGTAGGCCCATTGGATCCATCTTTCTTCTTCGCAATGGATTATGACTTGTGGGTCAGGTTATCTCAGCAGGCTCCGCTAAAATATCACCCACGCACTTGGGCGAATTTCAGGCTTCATGGAGAGGCAAAATCGATTGAATCTGATGATCGCTGCTGGCCTGAAATGGTGCGTGTTCATCGCAGGGAAGGGGGGAGCAGGCTTTCCTGGATCTCTTTAAAGGCCAGAGTAAGACCTTTGATTTATGGTTGGATGCCAATGGGAATGCGCTTATGGCTCCGCCAATACCTCTAATTGAACAATTAATCAAATAAAGTGATCAACTATAAGTATGGATAAAGCAACTCAAGTCCCAATCTATGATTCAGATCGCCAGGGTTCTGCGGCCACGGAAGAATTTTGGGCGATCTTGAAATACAGGTACTTGATCGTCCAGTTTGTGCGCCGCGACATTCTCACCAGGTATAAACGCTCTGCTTTGGGGGTTGCCTGGACAATGTTGAATCCTTTGGGGACGATGCTCATCCTGACGCTCGTCTTTTCGCGCGCCTTTGGTGGTTCACAGGAGGGTTATGCCGCTTATGTATTGAGTGGATTGATCGCCTGGAATTTCTTTGCTCAATCCACCAACGCGGCGACTCTGCACCTGGTGTGGGGAGGATCCCTGCTGAAAAAGATATACATTCCGCGCACTTCTTTCGCAATCTCAGCAACAGGGACAGGATTGATCAATTTACTTTTATCACTTGTTCCGCTGTTAATCGTGATGGTGATCATCCAGGTACCTATTCGATGGACGATGATATTTCTGCCAATCCCGATCTTATTCCTGGCCATGTTCACCTTGGGGATTGGATTGATTGTCTCGACAATGGCAATCTACTATGCCGACATTGCCGAAATGTTCCAAATTACGCTGACAGCGTGGTTTTATCTTACGCCGATAATCTGGTCGCCGGAGATACTACCAGAATTGTATGGACTTTGGATCACCCGGTTAAACCCCATGTTTTATCTGGTTGAGCTGTTTCGGGTACCGATTATTTATGGTCAGGTACCTGATGTAAGGTTGCTATTAATTTCAGGAGGCATCGCCGTCTTCACTCTATTTTCTGGTTGGATGTTCTTCACTTCAAAGTCTGATGAATTTGCATACCGAGTCTGAACCTCAGTTAACTGCAAACATGCAAGTGGCTGAATCTCAGGAAAATGTTATCCTCCTGGACAATGTTGGAGTGAGATACAGGATAGCATCTGAGCAAGTCGGTACGTTTAAAGAATATTTGATCCGGCGATTTCAAGGGCAGATCAAGTTGGGTGATTTCTGGGCGTTGCGCCATATCAATCTCAGTATCAGCAAAGGGGAGGTGCTCGGACTGATCGGTCCAAATGGGGCAGGAAAGAGCACAATGCTTAAATTAATCGCCAGAGTCATGCGACCAACCAGTGGACGGGTTTTGGTTAAGGGGATGGTCGCACCTCTCATAGAGTTTGGCGCCGGATTTCATCCTGATCTCACCGGGCGAGAGAACATATTCTTAAACGGCGCCTTATTAGGTTTTACAAATGATGAGATGCAGGAGAAATTTGACCGCATTGTTGAATTTGCAGAGTTATGGGAATTCATCGATGTGCCGGTTCGAAATTATTCCTCTGGGATGGCGGCTCGTTTAGGTTTTGCAGTAGCAACAGATATCGATCCGGATATTCTGATACTTGATGAAATCCTGTCAGTGGGGGACGAATCATTTCAAAGGAAAAGCCTTGCCAGGATGAAAGGATTTCGCCACCTGGGGGCGACGATCATCCTGGTTTCACATAATGCGGAGACTATTCTGGAGATGTGCCAACGAGTAGTGTGGCTTGAACATGGTCAGATAAAGATGATTGGGGCTTCAAAGGAGGTAGTTGAAGCGTACCAGGCCTCTCAAGAACCAACTCATGAACCAACTCAATAACCACAGCCGCGCAAACTGGTTCGGATTACTGATCCTGGGGATCGTCAGCATTCTGCTGTATATGGCATTTTCACAGTGGGCATATGACGATCCTTTTATTTCCTACCGATATGCTGAAAACCTGACCAAGGGTTTGGGATTTGTCTATAATCCGGGTGAGCGCATTCTCAGCACAACGACCCCCCTTTTCACGACCTTATTGGCAGTTATTGGGCTGGTTACCTCGAATTTCCATCAGCTGGCAACTACGATCGGAATTGTGTCCCTTATTCTTGGTGGTCTATTCATATTTGATATGGGCCGCACCTTTAAAAATCCCATTGTCAGCTGGTCTGGTTTGCTGCTTTATCCCACCTTTCCGCTTCTCGTGAGCACTCTAGGTTCAGAAACGCCGATATACTTGGCATTTTGCTTGGGAGCATTCGCGTTTTTTATTCGAAATAAATTTCTCACTGCGGGTATTTTTTGTGTTTTTGCGACTTTGACTCGCCCGGACGGGATCTTAATCCTCGTTATCCTTGCGGTGGAGTTTTTAATCAGGCGGCGGAATCCCATTCCCTGGAAACCAATTCTAATCAGCAGCGCGATTCTGATTGGCTGGATGGCCTTCGCCTGGATCTATTTTGGATCTCCAATTCCGGTGACTTTAGCTGCAAAACAACAGCAGGGATTGTTGAGTGCCAGTCAACCGTTTGCGCAGGGATTGGTAACCATAGCAAGCAGCTATAAATCATGGACATTTATCCTGGGACTGGTACTTGCAGTGTCAGGAGTGGTATATGCAATTTGGAAGCAGAGATCCTGGTTGTTCTTTCTGATGTGGCCTGTGATTTACTTCATATCCTATATGGTTTTAGGGGTGACACGCTACTTCTGGTATTATGCTCCTCTTACTCCTGGCTATATTGTAGCCATTGGTCTAGGTCTCGCAGGGATATCCGCATTGTTCAATTTGCTTTCACAGGAAAAGAAATCCTTTCAATCCTTGTCTTTATTATTTCCGGGATTATTATTAATCCTCCTTTTTCTCGGCAATGGTTTATATCTTAGCCAGATGAGGTCAAATAATGATCCCCGTTTTGGAATATACAAAGCCACAGGTGAGTGGTTGAGAGAAAACACCTTACCCGGTGAACAGGTGGGTAGTTTGGAAGTCGGCATCATCGGCTATTATGCCCAAAGGCCGATGGTTGATTTCGCAGGTTTAATCCAACCAGAAGTTGCTGAGCAATTCAGCGCGAGGACGACCTATCAAGATGCGGCTTTTTTCGCGGTTGAGAATTTCCAGCCCCAGTATCTGGTGCTGCACGATGGTATGTTCAGCGATTTAGAACAGCTATATGTCAAAGAAAATTGTAATAAGATCAAACGGTTTAAAGGTAAGCATTATTCCTATAAATCCGATCTGACGATATTCGATTGTCGCTGATAAAATTGTAAATGTTATGGATTTCAAGGCAACAAAGATTCCCGAAGTTATTATTATTGAACCAACAGTCCACGGTGATGAGCGTGGCTTTTTTATGGAAACTTTCCGCGCGGGTGAATTCGCCGCAGCTGGTATTGATGGACCTTTCGTTCAAGACAATCATTCTGGGTCTGTGCAAGGCACATTAAGAGGTCTTCATTACCAGATTAAACAAGTACAGGGAAAATTGTTACAAGTCACGCAGGGTGAGATATTTGATGTCGCTGTCGACCTGCGGCGATCCTCTCCAACTTTTGGGAATTGGGTGGGAGAAGTTTTGTCTCTAGACAATAAAAAGCAGTTATGGATCCCTCCTGGATTTGCTCACGGCTTTTATGTGATGAGCGAATGGGCGAATGTTATTTACAAGACAACGGATTATTATGCACCCGAATGGGACCGGACCCTTCTGTGGAATGATGTGGAGATTGGGATTGAGTGGCCCTTAATTGATGGTGCAGACCCACTTGTCTCAGAAAAAGATTCGAAAGGCATGCTGCTCAGGGATGCCGAAGTATTTCCCTAGAGATTTAATAATCAAAAATTTAGGAATTTGAGGTGCGAATGCACAATGTTTTAGTTACCGGCGGAGCTGGTTTCATTGGTTCAAATTTTATCCGCTACTTACAAACGGCAGAGTCAGATGTTGATATCGTCAACCTGGATGTCTTGACCTATGCAGGATCCCTGGAAAATTTAAAAGATCTTCCTAACCCAGATAAATATAAATTTGTTCAAGGTGATATTGGCGATGACGATCTCGTAGAAAACATACTTCGAGAGGGAAATATTGATACCATTGTCCATTTCGCAGCTGAAACGCATGTAGACCGGTCGATCCTCGGTCCAGCGAAATTTGTTGAAACAAATGTAATGGGAACTTTCGTCCTTTTGGAAGCTGCGAGAAATTATTGGATTGATGAGGGTGGGCAAAACATTAGTGAGGTTAGGTTTCACCATATCTCCACGGATGAGGTATTCGGATCACTGGAACCAGATGATCCCCCATTTTCTGAAGTTACTCCATATGCACCCAATTCTCCATATGCAGCCTCGAAAGCTGCCAGCGATCATCTCGTCCGTTCCTATGGCCACACATATGGATTGCCGTTCAGCATCACGAACTGCTCGAATAATTACGGACCATACCAGTTTCCCGAGAAATTAATCCCCTTGATGATCTCGAATGCGCTAAATGGGATACCACTACCGGTCTATGGGGATGGTAAGCAGATTCGGGATTGGTTGTTCGTGGAAGACCACTGCCGAGCTATCCGAGAAGTTATAAATCAAGGAGAATCGGGAGAAACTTATATCGTCGGAGGCAACACGCAGCCTACCAATATCACTATCGTGACAACTTTGTGTGAAATATTGGATGAGTGCTTACCAAATTCAAGCTTTGTGCCTCATGAATCCCTGATCAAATATGTGACCGACCGCCCGGGGCACGATCGTCGTTATGCGATGGACATCACTAAGATTATTAATGATCTTAGCTGGACCCCGAAGCGTTCATTATCAGAGGGGTTGATGAAAACTGTAGAATGGTATCTCGATCATCAAGATTGGGTGGCTGCCATTGGTAAGCAAGGAGATTACCAGGATTGGCTCGATAAGAATTATGAGGCCCGAGGAGAGACTCAATGAAAGGCATCATCTTAGCCGGCGGTAAAGGAACTCGCCTGCACCCATTGACGATCAGCACCAGCAAGCAGCTGCTGCCGGTTTATGATAAGCCGATGGTGTACTACCCACTCTCGATGCTGATGTTGGCTGGCATTC
>CALBUI010000302.1 GCA_937968125.1 uncultured Anaerolineales bacterium
TATTCAACTCAATTCGTCAAAAAAGTCTCTTGGTGATCCGTGCGGCGGTGGTACACCCGGTTACATCCCGAACCCGGTCGTTAAGCCCGCCAGCGCTGATGGTACTGCCCCGGCAGCGGGGTGGGAGAGTAGGTCATTGCCCAGGGGCTTTTTTTTCGTTTTTGGATCTAAAGGTAAATTCTTGGTACGCGTGCGCTAATCCCACATACAACTTCATAATTGATCGTCCCCCACCTGTCTGCAACTTGTTCTGCATTAATTCGCTGATCTCCTTGAGATCCGATTATGACCACCTCATCCCCGGCTTTTGCGCTCGCGACTCCATCCAATTGAACACATACCTGATCCATGCACACGCGACCTACGACGGGCACGATCTTTCCACCGATGAGAACCAGGTTTCCTGCAACCCGTCGAAATCCATCTGCGTAGCCAACCGGCAAGGTCCCAATTCGCTCTTCCTTTTGGGTAATGTACTCGTGACCATAGCTGATGCCCTTTCCAGGTGGCATTGTCTTCACCTGGCTGAGAATAGTTTTCCATACCATCGCTGGACGGAACTCATCACTTAGTTGGGTTAAGTTTGAAGGGTGTAAACCATAAATCGCGATCCCCGGTCGCACCAGATTGAAGTAGGAGCTCGGCTTGGAGATCGCAGCTGCAGAATTTGCTGCATGCACGTTCGGGGGCAACAATTTATTTTCAGATAGTGATTCGAGCGTATTTTTGAAAGTCATTTCCTGTCGATCGGTCGCCGTTTGGGTTTCTTCATCGGCGCGGGCAAAATGGGTAAATAATCCTTCAAAAGTAAGCCATTCTTGATCTGCGACCTGTTTTGCGAGAGCGAGAGTCTCTTCAGGTTGAACACCCAATCGGCTCATGCCCGTATCGACCTTAAGGTGAATTTTTGCCTTTCTTCCTGAATTTGCCGCTAATGAAGAAACTTCCAAGACCTGATCGACATTCCAAAGTGTGATGGATATGTCCTGCATAATCGCAGAATCAACCCCTTCTTGGGGAGTAAATCCCAATACTAGAATTGGACTCTTCAGACTAGCTTCTCTCAAGGCTTCAGCTTCTTCAATCCTGGCAACACCCAGCCAGGTTGCCCCGCCTTCGATGGCGGCCGTGGCACTCGGGATCAAACCATGTCCATATCCATTAGCCTTCACCACTGCCATGATTTGGACTTGGGTATGGTTTTTAATTATCGCCACATTATTCCGGATAGCATCCAGATCAATTTCAGCCCAGGTTGAAAATGGTTTTTGATTACTCATGTTGGGTTATTTATCATTTCATGAATGAGGGATATCGGATGGGAAGCTTCCCCCCCTGCGCCATCTCTAATTTGGGTCATACAGGAAAAACCTGAAGCAACAATAACACAATTATCATCCATCTCCCGAATTTTTGGGAATAATGTCATCTCCCCAATTTTCATGGATAGATCATAGTGCTCAGCCTCATATCCAAACGCCCCCGCCATACCGCAACACCCAGAATCCACCAAATCAACCTGGAAACCTACCTCCTCCAGGACCTCGACCGTCGCTTGAATGCCAATTGGGTAACCATCCCCCGCCGGAGGTTGCGACTTTTGGTAGCAGTGACCATGCAGCAAGACTCTCGTTTTTTCCTTTTTCGATGCCTTCAAACCATCGACTATACGCAAAAACCGTTCTGGCTCCCCATTTCCTGGTCGGACCATGAATTCGTCAATCATAAATGTCCGCTCCGCAATCGATTTGACCGAATCTTGCCCGGGGAAAATATCCAAATATTCATCTCGCAAAGTATAAATCTCAGAAGGTTCTATACCAACAATATATGCAGAATTGTCCTCATCTAGTGAATTGATGGCCTCGATCACCTTTTCGGCATGTTTTCGGGCAGATTTAACGAAGCCCTTCGAGAGCAGCGTCCTTCCTGATCCTATAATCGGGATAAGCTCTACCTGGCAGCCCACCGCAGATAAGACTTCGATGGCAGCCATGCCAATCTCCGGCTGGTAGTATTCGGTGAATGGATCCGAGAGAAATAGCACCCTCTCCGCTGATGGGTTCATATCAAACTTATTCAAATTTGCTCCCCCAAACAAAGTATGCAATGTCCTTTTCGAAAGTTGAGGTAAATCGCGATTCTCTGATAATCCCAAAATGCTATCGAACATACCGAGGTGCTTCATATTCTTAAGAGAGAAATTCGCGATTGGTCTAAACATTGCGCCGATCCGAGAGAGCATATGAATATACCCAAACAAATAATCCCGGGCCGGATGGCGATGATCTCCAGGTGAGCTGTAGTAATTTTCCAAGAATTCGTACTTCAATTTCGCCATGTCGACGCCGGATGGGCATTCAGCCTTGCATCCCTTGCAAGCCAGGCACAAATCTAACGCCTCAAATACAATCTCATCGGAAATAGTGGAATCTTTTGGCACATCGTCGGTGATCAGCGCTCGGAGAAGATTAGCTCTCCCTCTGGTACTGTGCAGTTCCTCTTTAGTTACCTGAAACGAAGGGCACATCACACCGTCAATTTTCCGGCATACTCCTGCCCCATTACATAGTTCAATTGCACCGTGAAATCCCTCTTGCTCAGAAAAATCTAATTTTGTTTGCCATGGTGTTGCAGAGTAATTTCCGCCGTAACGTAGGTTCTCATCCATCGATAAGGGTTCGATGATCTTGCCAGGGTTAAATATCCCTTTGGGATCAGCAGCAATTTTTAACTTTCTATTTGCCTCACCAATTCTGGGTCCAAACACTGAATCAAGCCACTCAGATCTTGCAATGCCATCTCCATGTTCTCCGCTTGGCACCCCACCAAGGTTCCTTACAAGTTCGATCGCTTCACTCGCTATTGCACGCATATTCTCTATGCCGGCATTTGATTTTAGATTCATCAATGGACGGAGATGTAAACACCCTGCTGAGGCGTGGGCATAAAAATCTCCGCTCGAATTATGTTCGGTCATGATTTTCTCTAACTCGGAGACAAATAATCTCAACTTGGAGACAGGAACTGAAAGGTCTTCGATAAAAGGTACTGGTTTAACATCGCCTGAAATTGACATTAAGAGACCTAACCCCACCTTGCGAACATTCCATATTCTTTCCTGGAGGTCAGGATCTTCAACTACATGTGCAATGGATGGATAACGGTCATACAGTTTCCTCGATTGCATTTTCAAACGATCGGGATTGTCATCTGCAAATTCAACAGCCAAGAGGTTGGGAACATTTTTTCCATCGTTAATAATCTGCTCGAGAAATTGAATTTGACGGGCATAGTAAGGGATTGTGCTGGCCAATCTGAGCATATTTTCAGGCATCAATTCGACTGCAGATGGCTGAAACTCAAGAATTTCTTCAACTTCTCCACATGCAGTGCTCACATTTGGTAAAGCCAACAAAACCAAGTTTGTGTATTTTGGTTTAGGCACTAATCTCACTTCCATCTGGTGGATAATCCCAAGAGTGCCTTCAGATCCAGTTATTAAATGGGCTAGATTGATTTCATCCATCTTCAATGGTGGATAATATTGATTTTCAGTATCCTCGTCTGGATGATAATAGTTCCACTGGGGGGGCATCGATGGCGACCACGGAAGCAGGTAATTCAGATTGTATCCACTTGATCGCCGCCAGGTGCTCGGCCAGTCTTCTTTAATTGCCTGTGTGTAGTCGTTTATTATTGCCAATGTCGCCTGGTAGATTTCCCCTTCCACAGAAGACTTGTGTCCTATATCCCGAGCGCCTGACAATCCTATCGATCGAAATTTTGTAGTTGATCCATCTGAAAGTACCATCTCTACTGACTTAACATGGTCAGCTGACATGCCATAACAGATTGAATGAGCACCTGTTGCATTATTGCCGATTACACCACCCATTGTGGCGCGTTCTGCAGAGGCAGGATCGGGCCCAAACTGCAATCCGAACTTTTCCGCAGCTTGATTTAGTGTTGAGAGAATCACCCCTGGTTCGACTACCGCCGTTCTGGATTCTGGATCAATCCGAATTATCTGGTCGAGGTGACGCGAACAATCAATGATTAATCCAGGACCGATCGCCTGGCCGGCCAAACTGGTCCCTGAACCTCTCGGTAAGATGGGAATCTCATATTCGCTCGCCAATCCCACACACTGGGAGATATCTTCCAAATTTCGGGGGAAATATACGCCGATTGGTTCAATCTGGTAGATAGAGGCGTCGGTGCTGTACAAAACTCTTGTGGTTAGATCTGTACGTAATTCCCCGCCCTCTGAAGTTTTGAGAACACTTGTAAATTCCGAAATTTGGTCAGATGAAATTTTCTGGGACGCCATTTATTCTAGATTTTGCACTCAAAAGATTGAAGATTTATCTTGTCAGAATTGCCAGGTAAACCCTGTCGCATTCACATTGACCGAAGGTTCGATCTGAGATAAACTTCCTCATACCAAACTCGATATGCTTCCACACAAAGAACTAATGGACAGGGGATAATAAACGCCTCCAAGAGGAGAACCAAAATCAATGAGGATTAGCCAACTCGCCAGATCGATCGCTGATTCGCCGACTTTGCGGCTCAATGAAGAAGCGAGACTCCTTCGCGAACGGGGTTTACCTGTTATCCACCTCGGAATCGGTGAACCAAAGAACAAGACGCCAATTAACGCGATACTTTCCGCGGCAAATAAGCTAAATTCAGGTGATGTTAAGTATACTCCGACCGATGGAACACCGGGGTTGAAGAAATCGATCGTCAAATATACCGAAGATAATTACAACAAGATTATCGCCCCTGAAAACATCTTGGTCACCAATGGGGCAAAACAATCAATATTTAATGTGATCTACAGTTTGATCGACCCCCAAGATGAAGTGATCATCCTGGCACCTTACTGGGTCAGCTATCCCGAGATGGTGAAGATGGTCTACGGAATTCCCATCATGGTATCACCAAAGGACGGTACATTTTACCCCAGGATGGAAGATATCCTTGAGGCAGTAAGTTCATACACAAAGGCAATTATTGTCAACAGCCCCAATAATCCCTCCGGCCTGGTATTCCCACCAGAATTTATCTCAGAATTGGTTGAATACTGTGAAAATAAAGGTATCTTCTTGATCATGGATGATATCTACCACCGGCTTGTCTTTGATGGAGTACCATGCCCGCCGGGATATCAATTTACTGGCAAGGATATCGAATCAACCAACCTGATCGTAACAAACGGTGTCTCGAAGATATATGGCATGACTGGATTTAGGATCGGTTGGGTGATCTCGAATCGGCGGTTGATCGAGGTGATGACAAACGTGCAGGCACAAATGACTTCCAATCCTGCTACTATCCTACAGTCTGCTGCCGAAGGTGCTTTAAATGGTATCCAAAGTTATGTCGAGAGCTTAAGATTGACTATAGAAAACAATCGTAATGTGGTTATGCAAGAATTGAGATCTTTCAATGGTATCCGGGTTCAAAAACCACAGGGAACCTTTTATTGTTTGCCGGATTTTCGCGCTTATAGCGAGGATTCAGTTGAACTGGCGAAATTCTTGCTCGAGAAAGCAATGGTGGTTACTGTTCCAGGGGTAACTTTTGGGATGGAAGGACATCTGAGATTAAGCTTCTCGGGAACGGTTAAAGATATCACCGAAGGCATTGCCAGGATGAAATGGGCTCTTGATCCTGAATCACCCCAGGAGATTTACATCGGAGATCGAAAATTGACCAGGGACTGGTTATGAACAATTACCTCCACATCATCACACCCGCTGAAGGGCAATCTAAAGAATTAAAGAGCGATTTCGGGCTCAATAATCTAGGTATTGTCAACCTAAGAACTGCGTATTGGAATCTCCCAGCAGAAGCCCTTTACGAGGAGATCGTGTTCCGAAACGAGGGGAAATTAACTCACCAGGGTCCTGTTGTTGTCAATACTGGGAACCACACTGCCAGAGCCGCAAATGACAAATTAATCGTCCGGGAAAGTGACTCAGCAGAGCACATCTGGTGGGGAGAATACAACCGGCCCTACGATAATGATAAATTTGAGGAATTGTTTTCCAGGCTGCAGGGATTTCTTCAAGATAGAGATCTATTCATTCAAGATTGTTTTGCGGGTGCTGATCCAAATTACAAGTTGCCGGTTCGGATTATTACTGAATATGCCTGGCACAGTTTGTTTGCCAGGAACATGTTCATCCTACCGGAATCAAATGAGGAATACAGGCGGCACGTACCCCAATTTACTGTTATCAGTATCCCCTCATTTCAGGCACACCCATCGATTGATGGATCTCCATCAAAAACATTCATTGCCTTGAATTTTCAACAAGGGCTCTGCATTATAGGAAACACAGCTTACGGGGGTGAGATTAAAAAATCAATCTTTAGTGTGCTGAATTACCTGCTCCCCCTCCAAAATGTGATGACCATGCACTGCTCAGCAAATGTTGGGGATGACGGGGATTCAGCCCTATTTTTCGGACTTTCAGGAACCGGCAAGACGACATTGTCTGCAGATCCAAACAGAAAATTGATCGGGGATGATGAGCATGGTTGGAGTGATGAAGGCGTGTTTAATTTTGAGGCTGGCAGCTACGCGAAGGTGATTCAACTATCCTCCTCAGCTGAGCCGCAAATCTACGCCTGTACCAGGAAGTTCGGTACTATTCTGGAAAATGTTGTCTATGATCCGGTGACAAGGCTGATCGATCTTGACGACGATTCAATTACCGAGAATACACGCGCATCTTATCCACTAAATTTCATTGCCAACGCTATTCCTGAGAAGAGAGCTGGCCATCCGAAGAATATCATTTTACTAACCTGTGATGCTCAAGGTGTGATGCCGCCAATCGCCCGGTTGACCCCGGACCAAGCCCTGTACCATTTTATATCTGGATATACTTCCAAGGTTGCCGGCACCGAGATCGGATTGGGTCAAGAACCTGAAATCACTTTCAGCACCTGTTTTGGTGCACCATTTATGGTCCATCACCCAAATTTCTATGCCAATTTATTACGCAATAAGATTGACCGCTATGAGGTGAAATGCTGGCTGCTGAATACTGGTTGGGTTGGTGGACCGTATGGGATTGGAAAGAGGATCAGCATCCAATATACCAGGTCAATGCTATCTGCTGCTCTTTCTGGGGAGCTTGATGATGTTTCGTTTACCAAAGATCCGATATTCGGATTTGAAGTTCCCGATCAATGTCCAGGCGTGCCTTCTGATGTACTCAATCCTGCAGCTGCCTGGCCAAGTGAAAGCGAATACAAGACTCGCTACCGCGATCTTGCTTCCAGGTTTATTGATAATTTCCGGAAATTTGAAGATGGGACAGATCCAGTAATAGGAAAATCTGGACCAACTAAATAACTACAGAATCCAGGCGAGCATGATCCCTAAGATCGCTAGAACGACGCCCAGGTGGAGTAGCAAATTCGCCTCTATAAGAACCCCACCAATCGGGATGAACTGAAGAACAAAGTTCATTACCACAAACAATATCCCTAATCCAGGAAGCAACCCTTTGCGGTGAGCAATGTATTCTGAGGTTGCATCCAAGAAGCGATTGAACATATTCAACATTACTCAATAACTCACTTCATTGGTTATGGTTAATATATGGTGAATATCGGGCAAGAAGTCGGTTGGGAATCACACCACTGATTTGAATGCCCCCATCCTTGTGTTCAATCATTTCGACTCTACCCTGCTCGTGAAACATGGAAATTAATCCACCTTCTTTATAGGGTAGGAACAAAGTCACATCGACATAATTCTCGAAGAGAATACCGTTGATAGCATTAAGTAAATCCTTAATCCCTTCACCCGTTAAAGCAGAAATCGCTACTGCATTTGGGAAAGATTCAAGTGCTTTCCTGGCTCCATCGGTATCGTTCAGCATATCGATCTTATTGAGGGCGATCAAGACGGGGATGTGATCAGCCTCAATCTCCTCTAAGGTTTGATAAACCGCCTTGGCCTGTGCCTGAGCATTGATGTGGGTTACATCTACCACATGTAGCAAAAGGTCAGCTTCTGCGATCTCTTCGAGGGTCGCTCTGAAGGCAGCCACCAGCATAGTCGGCAGCTTTTGAATAAAACCAACCGTATCGGTAAATAATGCAACCTTTCCCCCAGAAAATTCAACTCTCCGGGTTGTCGGATCTAACGTGGCGAACAGCTGATCCGCGACATAAATATCTGCTCCAGATAGTTGATTCAACAAAGTGGATTTTCCGGCGTTGGTATATCCGACCAGCGCGACGATAGGGATATTGGATCGTTTCCTCCGGGAGCGATGCTGGTTCCGGTGAGTGCGAACTTTCTCAAGTTGATTCTTGAGATTTCCGATCCGCCGGCGAATATCTCTCCGGTCAACCTCCAGCTGGGTTTCACCTGGTCCCCGCAATCCAACTCCTCCACCTGACCGGCCTCCACCCCCACCAGCCTGGCGGGCTAAATGCGTCCAGGCTCGAGTTAATCTAGTCAATCGATATTCATACTGTGCCAATTCGACCTGAAGTGCTCCATCACTCGTATTGGCGTGCATTGCAAAAATATCTAAAATCAATGCTGTACGGTCAATGATCCGGATTCTGTCTCCAAATATTTTTTCGAGCTCCCGTAAATGACGACCTGAGAGTTCTTCATCAAAGACGATGATATCAGCCTGGACCTCTTCAACCAACGCCTTGACTTCTTCCACTTTCCCCATACCAATGAACGTTTTTGGATTGGGAGATTTCATGCGTTGGGTAACCAGACCAACAACTTCCAATCCAGCCGTATCGGCGAGTAAGGCTAGTTCATCTAAAGAATCATTGATTGATAACAAATCATCTTCTTGCCGAAGATCGACCCCAACCAGGAAAGCACGTTCTTTGGGTTGGGTTGTGTTTTGGGGTAATTTCATTTTCAGTTTGAATTTCTATTTGGATTTCGGATAAACAAAGGTTCGTATAGGTCCTTAGAATTGATTTCAGGTGGTTCTTCTCTGATAGGAAGTAGTATGTGGAACGCCGATCCAGGACAGGTTACCTCATCATATCCATCCGATTCTACCCAAATTCTTCCACCATGGGCTTCAATGATCCCTTTTGAGATCGGTAATCCAAGTCCTGGACCTCCACCTTTGAATTTTAATTTTCCACTCGAATGCAAAGCTACTTCACCAACCGCCTGGAATTTATCAAAAATCTTTACTTGATCATGAGGATCAATTCCAATTCCGTTATCAATGATTACAATTTCCACTAAATCTTGCAGCTGTCTGCCGTCGATTTTGATTCTGCCTCTGTCTGGTGTGTATTTTATCGCATTAGAGACTACATTAGAGATGGCTTGAAAAATCCGATCTCCATCAAAGAAGTTTACTGAATTGTCACCATCAAACCTATGTAACTCGATTGTTATGTGGCGAGATTGAACCGCTTCCAGATAGTGCTCTTTTACTCTCTCCAGAATTTTGTACAACCAGGTCGGCTGGAATGTCAATGAAAGCAGTTCATTATCTATGAGAGAAACGTCAATCATATCACTAATGATCTCTCGTAATCTGCGTGAGCCGCTATCCATCCCGTCAACTAGCAGAAGAATATGCTCGTCAAAGATCTTCTTCTGTTCAAGCAGATCCCTTAGCATTGCTGAATAACCTTCCATAAGCGTTAACGGAGTTTTGAGCTCATGCGCAGCAATAGAGATAAAATCCGATTTGCTCTTCTCCAATTGCTCCAAAGATGATTGCTCTTGGCTGATCAGCGCAATTTTTACTTTCAGCTCCTGCTCGTGAAGATATTGGTTTGCGTGGAAGTAAACGGGTAGAAGCCTAGAATTCAATTGTTGGGAGTGCTCAACGGATAAGCGCTCCTGTGAGACACCAATAATTGATTGAGTTATTCGATCTAGAAATTGGGGATTTTGTGATGTTAAATCATGATGTTGGTTCCTATATAATTCATCCAAAAAAGGTTCCATCAAATTTGGGTTTCCAGCATCGACGCATGCTCGCATTCGATCAAATATTTCTTCAAGCTGCTCCTTATCGACTTGTAAACCTGAAGGATGTCTCTCTTCATAAAGCAAGAAGTTATCAATCACTTCAAGCCTGATTTGATCCAAAAGTGAGGCTGTAGACATACCAATAGTTTAATCTAAGATGATCCTGGTACGTTCGTTTACCCCCTATCAATTCGGATAGCTTCTAATACGATCAAACCGGACTATGGAGTTATTCCAAATCTGCCTAATAACCAGGCTAATACAACATCCCCGACGACCTCCAAGCTCTCTGGGGATACTTTGTCAATTGTATCCTCGACTGTATGCCAGAATGGGTAATCAAAATCAATTATATCGACCGCAGGGATCCCAGCTTGAATAAAAGGTAAGTGATCATCAATAATTTGATATTTTTGTTGAGGAATAAACTGGTTTTCATATCCCAAGGTAGCGGCTTTACCCCATAATTCCTCAGTTAATGCTTGATCGGAAAATCGTTCCATATAAATATTCAGATCCGCATCACCAATCATATCGACCACAATCACAGCATCTGGCTTCCCTTCAAGGGAATCAACAAAAGCTCTCGATCCGACAATCCACTCCCCACCAGGCAAATTCCCATTATCTTCAGCATCGAAATACACCAACCAAATTTTTCCCATTAAGTTATTCGGAATAACTCGGGCTAATTCTAATAGGACTGCCACTCCAGAAGCCCCATCATTCGCTCCCAGAACAGGTTGTGAATGATTCTCTACATTAGGATCATTGTCGGCATTACTTCTTGAGTCATAATGGGCGCCAATGATTATCCAGGGAGAGTCCTGCCCATTTTCTCGTTTTGCAATAATATTGTTAATTTCCTGGCCATCAATTAATAGATGTTGGATTTCTACCTTCCATCCCGATTCTTCGTTTGATTCAACTAACCACTCTCTCACCTGTCGATGTGCTTCACTCCCTAACAGTCGAGGTCCAAGGGATAATTGATATTCGAGATCCTCAAAAGCCCTTTCTCCCGAAAATTCATTTAGCTCTGGTGCTTCTCTTGGAGAATTGCAGGCGGAGACTGCTAGCAGAGTGATCAAAGTTGCGAAAGCGAGTGTCTTTAATGAGAAATTCATTATATATTGGATGCTATATGTAGTGGCTATACGCAATCTGTGGGTGTATTATACCAAAACTGCTTCTTCAGTTTCAACAAATCTTTTCAAATCCTGCAACGCTCTCTCTGAGTACGCTTGAGCACGCTGTCTTTTGTTCCTTTTTTTTCGGTTGGTTAAGGGAGGGACAATCCCAAAGTTTGCTTTCATTGGTTGAAAATCAGCCGGATCTGCATGGGTCACATAATGACACAATGCCCCGAGCAT
>CALBUI010000303.1 GCA_937968125.1 uncultured Anaerolineales bacterium
CCTGGATGAAGGCGAATATCAAGTGATCGTTAACAATGAAGTTGTTGGAGAGTTAACTCCCTGACCGATCAAAGTCAGTTCCGGACAAACCTTATGCCTTTAAATCAAAACGCCGCCTATCCAGGGCGGCGTTTTTCATTAGGCTGAAGTCCAGCACTAATGAGACAAGATCTGTGAGAGGAACAGCTTGGTGCGGTCCTCCTGCGGGTTGTGAAATATATCCGAGGGAGAACCTGTCTCGACAATTAAGCCTTCATCGAAGAAGTACATTCGGTCGGCTACCCCCCGGGCAAATCCCATCTCATGGGTCACTACCAGCATGGTCATGCCGGTATTGGCCAGCTCGATCATCACGTCCAGTACTTCCTTGATCATTTCTGGATCTAATGCCGAAGTCGGCTCATCAAACAGCATGATCTTGGGTTCCATAGCCAATGCCCGGGCAATGGCGACGCGTTGCTGCTGCCCACCCGAGAGCTGGCTGGGATACTTCTCAGCCTGTTCAGGTATGCCCACCCTTTCTAATAATTGTTCCCCTTTGGTCCGCGCTTGATCCTTCGACCATTTTCGGACCTGCATAGGCGCCAGGGTGATGTTTTCTAATACATTCAGATGGGGAAAGAGGTTGAATTGTTGAAAAACCATACCAGTTTCCATGCGTACAGCTTCGATGTTGTGCACATCTTTGGTCAGCTCGATACCATCGACCACGATCGTGCCTTGCTGGTGCTCTTCAAGGCGGTTCAATGTGCGGATGAAGGTTGATTTCCCGGAACCAGAAGGTCCAAAAATAACGATCACCTCCCCTTTGTAAACCTCCATCGAAATTCCACGCAGGGCTTCGAAATTTCCAAACCATTTGTGCACATCATGGCATTGGATGATCGGTCCAGCAAAACTGGATTGCTCACTCATTTCTTTCTCCAAATTATCAGTAGTGAATGAATTATAGGATCAATATCAGAATCAGACAAGATTCCATCGATTCTGGATCCTACGCTGGAGCCCCATAAAGACTTTACGGGACAGGCGTAGGATCCAGAAAACGGACGACTATCCAGGCTTACCGGCTGATCGTCCCAACTCTCGCATTTGTCAAATCGATCAGATCGTGTGGAGCCAGGCGAATATTGATCCCCCTTTGTCCACCAGAGAGATAAATCTCACCCAACGATTCCGCACTCGAATCTATAACTACCTGGAATCCACGTGAGAGTAGTGCCAGCGGTGAAATCCCGCCCACCTGCAGACCAGTAATCCGCTCCGCCTCTTTTTGCGAGGCAAGGAACACTTTTTTCTCCCCCAGGACACGTGCCAGGATTTTTAAATCTACTTCGCCTGGAGCGGGGACCAATGCCAGAATTGGTTTGCCTCTTTGAGCACGGGTGCTTACGATTGTCTTGAATACTGATTCAGGATCGACTCCCAGAATTTGTGCGGCTTCAAGACCACTGAGTTTTTCGGTCGGGAGTTCAAAGGCCTGAAAAGGAATTCCCTTCGAGACAAGCATCCTGGTAACGTTATTCTTCACCATTTGAGCAACCTGAAATTTATATTGAAAATGCTAACTCGAAAATTGCGCCCCCATCGGGGTGGTTGCTCGCCGTCAATTCTCCACCTTGGGCTTCTGCGAGCTGCCGTGCGATCGCTAAACCAAGACCAGTACCTCCTTCAGCACGACTGCGGCTGTGATCAACACGGTAAAATCGATCAAAGACAAGTTCTGTCGCATCACTTGGGATACCCGGACCATTATCTCGAACTGAAAGAATTTGTCGGTTTGGTGAACAATCCAAATTGATTTTCACCCAACTTTGTCCTGGTGTATAGCGCAAGGCGTTCGATATCAAGTTTCCTATAATCTGTTCCACTCGCCCAGGATCAATTTGAATCTCCAGGCATTCTCCATCAACTGAAAATTGTAAATCAACTTGATTTTCATCCGCCTGAGATTTAAAGCGGCGGACGATCCGCTCAACAAGGGAGGCCAGATCGGTTGGTACCATTTCAAGCTGCAGCTGCCCGGCATCCACCAGGGCTAAAGTGCGCAGGTCTTCTACCAGCCTGGTAAGCAATATATTTTGTTCAAGGATGGAAGTTATGTTTTCGTTTGAAGCTGGATGGACGCCATCTTGAAGTGCTTCCAGCTGAGCCCGCTGCACGGCCAGAGGTGTGCGCAGCTCGTGAGCGATATCGGCAGTCATTCCTCGCCGGCTTGCCTCTGCCTCCTCTAAAGTTGAGGCCATTTGGTTGAAAGTTTGGCCTAAAGTGGCCAGTTCATCATTTCCCTGAACAGTAACCCTGTTAGACAAATCCCCTTCGGCCAGGGTATCCGCAGCTTGAGTCAATGCGCGTATCGGTCGCAGTAAGCGGTTGCTGAGCAATATAGCTAGAATGAGCGCAAACACAATTGCTACTCCAGCCGCGATATATGCTGCCCGGGTCAGCCGGTCAATCAAAGCCACGTCATCCCCGGAAGAGAATACCATACCTCCTTCAGGCAGCAGGTAACCGACGATATCGCGGCCCATCCGCAGCGGGATGGCGCCCTGCAGCACATCACTCCCAAGTGAACCCATTGGTTCAGCGTCTTCCGTGTCCAGCACCAAATTTCCGTCTGCATCGGCCAGACGGATTCTCTGGTTCATCATCCCAGCCATCATGCCTCCGAATCCTTGTTGACCACCTCGATTGCCTCGCCCGCTCCCAGAATTCTGGCCAGAAGGTTCGAGCAAGTGGCCTGCGCCTGCCCAGGTTTGATTGATTGCATAATAGTTCTCAAGCCCAGCAACAACTCCCTCCAATCCCGCCATACCCCCGCGAAACATAAATGTGCGCACTTCTTGGATCGCGGTTTGACGGATCACAAGTAATAAACTGGCAATCGAAATCAAGACAACTACAGTGAAAGACAGAAATAATCGCAAACGCATAGTTATACTTAGTGGGCAGCTTATTTATCTCCTCGGACTACGAAGCTGCATCCTTCGAAAAACGGTAACCAATACCAAACACAGTCTCAATGTAAGTTGGATTCTTGGTGTCAGGCTCGATCTTGGCGCGGAGATTCTTTATATGCGCATCAATCGTGCGCTCATAACCTTCGTAGGCATCCCCTTGAGTTGCTTCCAGGAGTTGTAGACGGCTGAAAACACGGCCTGGATGGGAAGCCATTGTTTCAAGGATGGTGAATTCGCTTGGGGTCAGGTCAATCTCTTTGCCAGCTTGGGTCACTTTATGGGCGTCTAAATCGATCTCTAAAGAACCAAGGTTCATAACCTGGCTTTTAGGTGATTGTGCTCCTGCTCGACGGAGGACAGCTTTCACCCGGGCAACTACCTCCCGCGGAGAAAATGGTTTAGTGATGTAATCATCCGCACCCAGCTCCAATCCGATCAAACGGTCGGTCTCTTCAACCCGGGCTGTGACCATGATGATTGGAGTTTCATCCTTTCGGCGAATTTCCCGGGCAATATCCAGGCCATCCATCCCCGGCAAATTCAAATCCAGAATAACCAGATCCGGTTGCTCTTGAGCCCAAAGTGCCAGCCCTTGATCTCCCTTTCCGGAAGAAAATACAGTGAAATTTGATCCTTCCAGATAAGATTGGAGTACTCGAACCAGCTCGATTTCATCTTCGATGATAAGGATTTTTTGCATAAGAACGAATTATGATTTTAATTTCGAGGGACAGTATTGTATGCTTATCTCCAATTTGTGATTATACAATACTAGTGGGTAGCGATGGTCTGCTACCCACTGAATTTAGTATAAATCTACACTCAAATGGTAATCTTTAGGGATTGTTCCACCTACCGCGTGATCCACGCTCAAAACCACTTTGAGCTCCATAACCTGAGCAGTGACCAAAGCCCGGGCCGGAGCCTCTTGAGCCCCATCGCGATCCCATGAAGTCTGCCTGTTCCTGGGTTAGCGTACCATCTTCAACTGCCTGATTTAACATTGTCTGGCGAGCCAGCAGCATCATCTGCCCAAATTCTTCAGCACCCATGCCTTCAGATTCAGCGATTTGCCACATCGATTCACCAGATTCTAATCGAGCTTCAATCTGGGAAACTGTCAAACCCAGCTCTTCAGCAAACGTCGCCAACATAGTTTCATGATAAGGACCATGGTCGTCACCTTGCCAGGCTCCCCGCATACCACCATAACCTCCCCGACCACCCATCATTCCATAACCATATCCTGGGTAAGTTTGTGGAGGAGGGGTTTCTGATTGGGCGTACGCCAGACTGCCTGCTCCTAATGCTAAAGCTGCTAAACCAACAAGACCTACAATTACAATAAATTTCTTCATAATTTACTCCTTCAATTGTTGTTTTGTGTTTTATTTCGTAAATCTGATAACAGGATACACCACCGATGTGAAGATCTTGTGAAGACGATCTGAAGGAGATGTGAATGTTTTCCCTGGTTAACTTTCAGGGCTGTCAGATCTTCAATTCCAGATTCTTTGTTGTGAGGAGTTTACCTGCAATTTTTATATCTGATCGAATGAGGAAAGCACATCTTTCTAGCCAGGTCAGCTAGAATTTTGATTCAATCCAATATAATTTTCTTAGAAATCCAGGTCTTTCATCGAGATAAATGCTGATCAGGAAGTATAATAACTAGATAATCACATCACTTAATATCGTAATTTCATATCTTTTCCGATCAGGGGAGAAAATGGACACAAAAAAAGTCCTTCTCATCCCGTGGCTCATCCTGATCATTGCCGCTTGCTCGCCTGCTGAACCGCTTTCCCCAGTCACGCCATTACCCACTCCAACACACCCTCCTGTGGCAACAGGAACAGTCACGCCTTCCTTGGCTTCTCCTACCTCAACAGAAACACCAGAAGTCAGGTTAACACCTTCCCCGGAGATAACAATACCCCGCACTGGGATGGTCTACCATGTTGTAACGAACGGTGAAACTACGCGTGACATTGCAGAACAATACCATCTATCCGAGGATAGTGTGGTTTATTCGAATTTCGAAGTCCTTCCGCAGGACCTCGCACCAGGCATGACCCTGGTGATTCCCCCAGTTGACGGCTTTTACTACATAATAAAAGACGGAGACGCCTTACCTGACTTATCACATCAAATTGGAGTCAGCCTCATTTCGATTTTGTCCTGGCCAGAAAATGGGTTGGATCAAGAGATTGAGGATATTGAACCAGGCAAGATTATTTTCATTCCTGGAGGAAAAAACCCTCATTTTGATTGGAGCACACCCACACCCACGGCTGAAACAGCACCTTAAGAAAATATTCTCGAAATATCCTTCTATAAATTGGATACAACGCTGGAGCGTTATCTCCAGTGGATGAGAGTTATTTGTTCGATCTTTAGCGGAGGTTATTGGTATGAATCTAATTTCTAAGGAAGAACTCAAAGGTAAAATCGACCGGGGAGATAATTTTAAGTTAGTGTTTGTTTTGGGTGAGTGGCAGTACCGGGCGAAACATATCCCCGGATCTCTGCACATCGATACCCCTGAAAAAGGTCTCGCCGTGCTGCACAAAGATGATGATATCGTTGTATATTGCTCTAATACACAATGTGCCGCCAGCCAATACGCCTATAAGCTGTTAGATGCGAATGGTTTCCAACATATCCGGCGATTTGCGGGGGGTATCCAAGATTGGGAAGAGGCAGGTTATCCCCTTGAGGGGGAGATGGTTTCCGAAGAGTAATCTCGTTTAGGAATAACCGATCTGCAAAATTGCGCTGGTGCGTTTCTAATAGATAGCGACGCACCAGCTTCCTTTTTACTCAACCTATCCCCAACTCATTGAATTGCTTTGCGAATCTCCTGGCTCAACTCACGCGCCCGGATCGGCGCATCACCTAAATAACCCCCAACATCCAGGAGTTCACGCAATTGATTTTCTTCTAGATATTCCAAAAAAACCGGCTCCTGAATCAGCAACTTTACAAGTGGATTTGGTTTTCCCTGTTCTACAGCTTTCCAGGCTTCCATTGACAATTCTCTCAGACGTTCATGCATGACCTGGCGGTCAGCCCCAGCTTTGCTCAGGGCCATCAAAACCCTCTCGCTGCCAGCAAAGGGACCAAATTTCGAGAGATTTCGATCTATTGCGGCTTTATTTACTTCTAGTCCATTGATTAGTCGCTGGGCAACTTCGATCAATTCGTCCGCAATTAAGAACGCTTCAGGGAGGAAGGAGCGCCGGTTTGCTGAATCATCCAGAGTCCTTTCCAGGCCAGAAAGTGCGGCATTATCCCAGGCCTGGCGCGGCAGTTGGGCTAAAGAACGGGCCAATGAATCGATTTTTTCAGCATTAATCGGATTGCGCTTGAAAGGCATTGCAGAGGAACCAACCTGCTTGGAGGCGAAAGGTTCTGCCAGCTCGCCAAGAGTTGATGCCTGCAGAATTCGCAGATCGAGGGCAAATTTATGCATAGAGCTCCCCAAGCCAGCTAAGGCACTCACCACCCGGTAATCCTGCTTTCGAGGGTAGACTTGTGAAGTTACCGGAAAAAAAGGGAGTTTCAGCTTCATGGCGAGTTTGGTTTCAAACTCCGCCAAATTCTCATCCCCAATCAGCTCACCATATGCTGCCCCAGTCCCAACTGCACCTTTGAAGCCCTTACCGCGTAAGTTCCGGCAAACCCGCCTTAATCCATCCCAATCCCAAAATAAATCTTGGGCATAGAACGCCAGTCGATACCCCAAAGTCGTCGGTTCTGCTGGCTGCAGGTGGGTAAAACCCATTATGGGCAGCTCCGCCCATTCGTCAACGGCATCGATCAAAGATTGCAGCAATGAATTCAATTTATCAAGGATCAACTCAAATGCCTGCCGCGTTCGCAGAACATCTGCATTATCTTCAATATCAGCCGAAGTGGCCCCTAAATGCAAGGCTTTTCCGCCTGATGGGGCACTCTCGGCAAAGGTCTTCAGCTCAGCCATCAAATCATGATGGATCTGGCCTTCAATCTCCAATGCCCGCGAGATATCAATCTTGCCCACATGCGCTTTTAGCTCAGATACTTGCTCATCTGAGACCAATCCAAATTCCGCCTGGACTTCTGCCAGAGTTACCCAAACCTTCCGCCAGAGTCGTCTTTTATTGATCTCGCTCCAAATCTGGCGCATTTCTTGCGAGCCATACCGCCAAGAATATGGAGAGAGATAGTTATCGTGAGCAACCATACTCAGCCATCCTTTCGATTATTCTAATAGTATTATACTGATTGACCATCGAATTTGTAATTTGCATATTCCCCTGATGGTGGCTATAATCAGAAAGCCAGAATCACAGCTTCCGAAAGAAAATTAATCTTTGGATATGGTCCTTACCTTGCAACAAAGGTTTACTGGGAAAAACACGCGGATTGATCCGTTTATCATCTGGGTGGAATTAGTATGAACCCAACTAAGAACCAAAATTCTAAAAATTTGTCATTAAAAAAGGGGACACGTCTGTCCGATCGCTACTTGATTCAAAGCACGATCAGCATCAGCCCTACCAGCACGGTTTACCAGGCTCGAGACCTACATTTCCCAAGCGTCCAAAAAATGGTGGTGGTAAAAGAATTCCGTAATCCATCTCCCGATCCTCAATTACGCCAGGCTAATGTTGAGACATTTGAGCGGAAAGCTAACCTTTTAGCAACCCTCTCACATCCTGGTCTCCCTGGAATCCTGGATTACTTCACCCAAAAAAGACACTCTTTTCTGGTCATGGAATATATCCAGGGGACAACTCTGGCTGCAATTCTGGAAGAATCATCTGGTTCAATCCCCCAGGCGCAAGTCACTCGATGGTCAATAGCATTATGTGAGGTGCTGGAGTATCTTCACTCCCACCAACCAGAAGCGATAACTATACAGGATTTAAACCCAGCTCACATAATGCTCGATGTGCATAACAACCTGATCATCGTAAATTTTGGAATTGCAAGAATTTTCAAGGTCAACCCTGATACCAGAAGCGATCACCTTCTAAGTACATCAGCCGCAGAACTACTCACTTATGAAGAGACAATTGCTGAGGATATCTATACCCTCGGGGAAAGCATGTACATTCTGCTTACTGGTGAAAACCTTGACAGTGAGAACGGAGACTCCTCCTCCCAAGATGTTATTCGCCTCAGCCATCCTGAGGTTTCAGTTGAACTGGAAAGTGTAATCGTCAAAGCGATGCAGGCCGATCCTTTTCAACGATTTCAAAGTGCAGAGGAGATGAAAATCGCCCTGCTGGAGGTTATCGGCAGGTCTGATTCCAGGCACTTGTCACCGCAAGTCGACCAGGTGAATCCTGCTGCTGATGAAACAATCCAGCCCAGATGGACATTTTCCTGTGCGGATGAAATTCGCGGTTCCGCCTGCTATGCTAATGGAGTTGTTTACTTCGGTTCTTACGACCAGCACCTGTATGCCGTAAATGCTGAGTCAGGAAACCTCATCTGGAAGTACCAGACTGATGGGGGCATTGTAAGTCGACCAGCGGTTTTGGATGATTCTGTGTATATTGGTTCTGAAGATAATCGCCTCCATGTTGTCTCAGCGCGTTCTGGCTCTTTGCTGTGGACATATTACACAAAAGGACCGGTCCGATCGTCCCCTTTCCTGGCTCACGGTCACGTCTTTATCGGTTCAGATGACTTTAACGTGCATGCTATCAATATCAACGGAGGCAGAGGAATCTGGCAGATTGACACAATAGCCGAAATCCGTTCTACCCCTTTCGTCACCCAAGATGAGGTTTATGCAGGCAATGAATCCGGTGAGTTTTACTGCATAGATTTCCGAGGTGGGATTAAGTGGCGCTATAAATCGAAGCGAGCAATCACCTCATCAGCAGTTGTTGCCGATGGTATGGTCATGTTCTGCTCACTTGATAAGCATATTTATGCCCTGGATGCGAAATCCGGATATTTAATCTGGCGGTTTAAGATGGACAAAGGCTCAATCTCCTCGCCCTGTGTTGCAGATGGTTTGGCCTATACTGGATCCATCGATGGTAATATATACTGCATCAATATCAACAACGCCAAAGAAGTATGGCGTTTCCAAACTGAACACCAGGTTACTGGCTCACCAATCGTGTTAGGTGATGGGCTTTATTGCGGTTCAGTGGATGGGAACCTGTACTGCCTGGACAACCAGACTGGTCACTTGCGGTGGAAATTTAAGACCGATAAACCGATCACTGCCACTCCGGTTGCTGAAAATGATATGATTTTTATTGGGTCTACGAATAATCAATTCTATGCAATTGCAGCCACATTATCGAGTTAACCGAGGGGCAATTCTTTTCTTGGAGATAAATTATCAGTGTCTAGTTTATTGAAGAATTTATTTGGTGGAAAGGAAGAACCGGAAGGCGAAGAATCACTAATGAGTGATCCTTCAGATTTAGCAACTCAACCAACCAAGGAGGAATTGGTACCGAATTCCTTTAAGAAAGGTGTGCCCCATTCACCTTACATATTTGGGACTGGGAGTTCAATTGGTGTGCAGCGCGACCACAATGAAGATGCTTTATTTGCAATGTCCACAATTCTGGTCAGCAACAGCATAGATCTTCCCATGGGATTGTATGTAGTTGCAGATGGCATGGGAGGTCATCTGCATGGTGAAATAGCCAGTGAAGTAGCTGTGGAAGCCATGTCCAGTGAGGTGATTTCAAAACTACAGTTATTCAGCCGGCATCGCTTGTTGAACGATCAAGAAGATGCTGTCCAAAAATTAATGTCAGATGGCATCCATTCGGCCCATGAAGCTATTCTCGAGCAGGCTCCGGGCGGTGGATCAACTCTGACTGCAATACTCATCCTGAA
This sequence comes from uncultured Anaerolineales bacterium, assembly GCA_937968125.1. Lineage (GTDB taxonomy): Bacteria > Chloroflexota > Anaerolineae > Anaerolineales > UBA4823 > PFL25. Next base: position 9,822 of record CALBUI010000303.1, read on the forward strand.
TGATCAACTGACGATCGCCCATATCGGTGACAGCCGAGCATACCATATCAGTAATGACGGAAATCCAAAGGTGCTGACGACAGACCACTCACTCGTTCAACGACTGCAAGATCTGGGTCAAATCACCTCCGATGAAGCTGCTGTTCACCCCCAGCGAAATGTGCTTTACCGTGCACTTGGTCAAGCAGAGAAGATTGACGAGGAGCTGATCACCAGTCCAATCCCCTCTTCGGGATATCTGGTAATTTGTTCTGACGGCCTATGGGGGTTGGTCCCCGACGACGAAATGGTAAATATCATCACCTCGGCGGATTCGCTCCAGGGGGCCAGTAAAGAGCTTATCCAGGCTGCCAATACTGCTGGTGGACCGGATAATATCACTGTTATCATCATCCAGATTCCGGAAGAATCCAATTTTTAGCGGAGTTTCCGTGAAGGATTGTATTCAATCAAGAGGAAATTGAGTTATGTCACTACAAGTCATTCTCCACATCCTGAATTCAGAGCCGATCCTGGGAGAGATAGATGAACTGCCTGCAACGACTGATAATATCCTGATGGTCCATAATCCGCGGCATATAGACGGCAAGGATATCAATTATATCCAGGAGGAAGTCTCAACAGTCATCTGGCCCATTGAGAAAATCAACTTCGTCGAGATATTGGCTGGTGAAGAGGAAGAAGAAGACATCATTGGATTTGTGAGGGAGTAATCAATGCAGGAAAGTTATAAAGACCGACGCATATTGGTCGTTGATGATGAAGAGCGCATGGTGCGCTTTATTCGTTTGAATTTGGAGCATGATGGCTTTCAAGTCTATGAAGCATTTAATGGAAAACAGGCTATCGACAAAATCCGCAGCAACCTTCCCGACATCGTGCTGCTCGATGTGATGATGCCTGACATGGATGGCTTCGAAGTCTTAGGAATGATCCGCGAATCAAACACGGTGCCAGTGATAATGCTCACTGCCAAGGGTGAAGAAGAAGACCGGGTGCATGGTTTGGAAATGGGCGCAGACGATTACATCACCAAACCGTTCAGCCCGCGTGAATTGGTCAGCAGAGTTCGGGCCGTGCTGCGCCGCACAGAGATGACGGGTGCCAGTACACATGGATTGATTGAAGTCGATGACCGCTTGAAAATAGATTTTGACCGGCATGAGGTGTGGGTTGAAGGGGAGTTAGTCAAATTGCGCCCAACCGAATATCGCCTGCTCTACCACTTAGTTCAGAACGCGGGTTGGGTCCTCACCCATGACCAGATTCTCACTAAAGTCTGGGGTTACGAATATCGAGATGAACCCCATTATGTCCGGTTGTACATAAATTATCTGCGCCAAAAGATTGAAAAAGACCCCGCTAATCCAAAATACATCCTAACCGAGCGTGGTGTCGGCTACCGTTTCATCGATTTTCGCCGGGATAAAGCACTGCTTGAACAATGAGCGCTGCTCATTGCTCCTACAGTTAGATCAGGATGGCAGGTTTTCTGGCTGCTGAATCCATACCTTGCCAGTCATTAAACTCTGCGCTATACTCTCGCCTTAGAGGTTAGTCATCAAATGGCAAAGCAACGGATTTTATTGGTAGATGACCACGAAGTGGTCCGCCTGGGTCTTAAAGCCCTCCTAGATCGTCATCCAGAATTTGAAGTCGTCGCTGAAGCAAGCAACGCGCGCGAAGCGATCGAGCGGGTGGCAACATACACACCTGATGTTGTCGTCATGGATATTCGCCTGCCGGGTGGTTCCGGAATTGAAGCCTGTGACGAGATCTCATCCAATTATCCCGGCACCAAGGTGATCATGCTGACCTCTTACGCAGAAGACGAGATGCTCTTCTCGGCGATCCGGGCCGGGGCATCTGGCTATGTGCTCAAACAAATCGGCGGAGAGGATCTGGTCAGGGCGATCGAGGCAGTCAGCCGCGGAGAAGCGCTTTTGGACCCAGCCGTCACCCAGCGAATTTTCCAAGAAGTACGGAAAGCTGCCAAAGAGGAAGAAGCCTCAGCCTTCTCTGCTCTCACCCAACAAGAAAGACATGTGCTCTTATTGGTCTCTGAAGGGAAGACGAATCGCGAGATCGCCAAGGCGCTCTTCCTGGGAGAAGGCACCGTCCGTAATTATGTCAGCAGCATCCTATCGAAACTTGGAGTCAGCAATCGAGCGGAAGCCGCTGCGTATGCTGTAGAACATAACCTAAAAGATTACCTGTAAGTTTTTTAATTACCCCGCATTACTCTAATTTCGGAACTGGGTTTTAGAATAACCCCACTTCTTTTCTTTAACGGCCATCCTCTTCCCGGCAAACGGGACAAGGACACAACTTGCGCAGATAGGCCCAGTTGTAAATCCCGTAGTGGTGTCCATCTTCCCACTCAGGGGTAATGCCATATGTGCCGACCGCCTCAATAGTCACCAGGCGAGTCGCAGGCGTGTCCTCTTCCTCAGCAGCAAACATCTCTGGACTCGGATCCCCACCCATGTTCGCATGCCCGCCGCGGCACTCGGCACAAGGGCATGCAACGCGCAGTAAAGTAAAGGAATACTGACTGGTGTGTCCATCGTTCCAGTTGATTGTCACTTCCCGCTTTGATCGATCGGCTGTGATGCCGACAGGCTTTAAATTATCCATTAATTCTATCTACCTCAAGAATACCAAATTCATAGGAGGTAATCATAAAGCATTCAGGGGTTTTGAACTACCCTGAGAAAGTTGGAAACTGCCCATCCCTGGCGTGCTTCATCGAAGGGACCAACCAGGAACCACCAGGTGTAATTATCAGCTTGCTGCGGGCCATCCTGAACCAGAAATACTTCGTCCTCAACACCCAGCAGACGGACATCCCGATCCAGCCCAGGTCCGGCCCGTAAACGCAAACCATCTCCCCCCGTCCCGGTTACCTGGACATATGCATCCTTGGCGATATCACCTGGAGGCGGAAGCGGTAGACCCGTGGGTTCCGGTGTTTCAACCTCGGTTGGGGTTGGAGTAGGAAGGATTGGAGTCGCAGTAGGTAAGTCAATGATGGTAATCACCGCCGTCCCGCCAACACCGGGTGCACCAGGAATTCGAGTCCATGAAAGAAGCAGCAAAGTGGCTACGAGCAGCGCCACCCCAATACCAATTGCCCCGAAAATCAGCCAGGGATTAAGAAAAAAGCGAATCAACTTTGCCAATTCCAACAGATCCTTTTCTTATTTCGCATCCTAATCAATCAGGAAGAATCCCAGAGCCAGGATGAAATAGATGGTTAACAAAATAGAACCTTCCAACCAATTCGACTCGCCATCCTCGGCTACAAAGGCAGTAATGATTACCCCTGCAATCAAGGCTATTAACTCCAATTCGCTAAATATCAACTGCATGGGATTTCCAAGGAGCAAACTGATAAACACCAGTACCGGTGCAACAAAAAGACCAATTTGCAAGCTGGAAGAGACTGCGATCTCTACGCTGAGATCCATTTGGTTCCGGGCCGCGACTTGAACTGCCACTAAATGTTCGGCAACGTTGCCGATCAATGGGATAAGAATAATCCCCAGGAAGAATTCCGAAATGCCCAGGCCAGTCATGACCGGGTCAGCAGCCTGAATCAATAATTCACTGGCGATCACAACTCCAATTGTCGCCAGGGCGAGGATGATAAACGCTTTGCGAATCGACCAACTCGGTTTATGGATGATTTCCTCAGATGATTTGTGGGACAGTGGGGCCCCTTTGTATCTCAGGCTGTATAACAAGGCCAGCCCATACAAGACGATCATGATTATGGCGATCCCTATACTGAGCGCTTCAACGCGCGTCGATTGTGGATTGCCAATATAACTGCTAAATATGGAAGGAATGATTAATGCAATTACAGCTAACACCAGTAAAATTGCATTCCGGCTGGCGTTCCGACGATCGAATTTTTGAACCCCGAAACGTATGCCACCTACCACCATAGATAGACCCATCACGAAGAGCAGGTTGCCCAATATCGAACCGGTGATCGAGGCCTTGACCAATTCTAATAATCCTGCCCGGATAGCGGCAATGGCGATGATTAATTCAGCAGCATTCCC
>CALBUI010000304.1 GCA_937968125.1 uncultured Anaerolineales bacterium
TGTATACCCGGCAGCGGAGCCTTTGTTGTTCGCTGAGCAATGTGTTGATAGCCATTTGGTTGATGGCGTCGTTTGTGAATGGTTTAAGTTTATTGTACGCGTGAATGGTGATGAACACAATACTGCTTTTGTCTTCATAAATATCAGGAGGTAAATGCCGATTAGAAGGGGGATGATAAGGTTTTGCCCAAGGCATTTTTGTTACCGAAAGTGGTGTAGGCCAAATAGAAGAGGAAGGATTTCCTAGTTGATTGGAATAGAGCAATTTATCCAATATCGTCTGCAAATGAGCCCAGGCTATTACTCGTCGTTCGAACACGCCCACAAGGAGCTAGACTACAGTTCCCCTTGTTGATTTTTATATCCACGCGCCCCCCAGGCCAGGTACAAAGCTATCGACCCAGCCACTGCTGCGTTAAGGGAATCGATCCGGCCGCGCATGGGCAGCCGAACCACCAGGTCACAGGACTTACGCACCAGCTTGCGCATCCCTGATCCTTCACCACCCACAACCAATGCCAAAGGCCCGCTTAGATCAGTATCCTCCAAGGGTTGAGAATCTGGTCCGCTTTCCAGTCCGACCACCCAAACGCCGCGCTCTTTTAGCGTGTTGATCCCCTGGGCCAGGTTGATTTGGGTGATCAGCAAATGCTCACTTGCGCCGGAGGAAGCACTAACCACCGCTGGCGTAACCGTCGCTGTTTGTCGCAGCGGTATTAGAATCCCATGGACTCCTACTGCCTCGGCAGTGCGGAGCAGCGTCCCCAAATTTTGTGGGTCTTGTAGCGTGTCTAGAATTAAGAACAATGGTTGGTGGCCGTGCTGACCGGCGAGGCCGAACATATCATGGAGCGTGCGATATGGGTAGCCGCTGGTTTCCAGGAGGACACCTTGATGGTGGGTTTGGATTGTATCCAGTTTTTCCCGCGGTTGGTACTCCACCGGGATGTTGTTGTTCTTGCAAAGTTTTTGAATATTTGCCAAGCGGTCTTTGGCTTGTGTTCCCTGGGCGATTAACAGGCGGAAAGAATGCCGGCGAGCAGCCCTTAAAACCTCGTAAACTGGGTTGAGCCCGTAAATCCACTCACGCATACATCACTTTGATTGAAGTCGCGGATTTACACTGAAAAACGCAGATTTTTAGATTTGATAAATTTATTTCTGCGTTCATCCGCGCTCGTCCGTGTCCTATTCATTAAAATTGTCAGGAAATCTGCTGATTTGTGGATTGGATAAATGGCTGAAACTTAACGAAACAAAGAGTTACTTCCAGCGCCAGGTCGTACCGTCTTTGGAATCTTCGAGCAGGACACCCAGTTCAACCAGCTGATCGCGCAGCTGGTCCGAGAGTTCCCATTCCTTTTGCTCGCGCAGCTGGCGCCGTAGTTCAACCAGCAGATCGATGAAAGGGGCTGCCTTTGCACTTTCGGTCTCCTCCCGCTCCAAACGCAATCCCAACACATCTTCGGCCAGCTCGCGCAAAAGGACTTGCGCCTGGGAGAGAGAACTTTGATCGATATTTGCATCCCGAGCCTGGTTGATCCCTCGTACGAGATCAAACAGGTGACCCAGCGCACCGGCGGTGTTGAAATCATCCTCCATCGCCTCAACAAATCCCTGGCGGGTTTTGACCATCTGGGCTTTAAGGGATTCGAGGCTTTCATCGGTTGCAGGTGACTCGTCTGGAGATGCCGGGCGCAAAGCTGATCGCAAACGGTCCAGGTTGCTTTCTGCCTGGGCGACGACTTCATCATTGAAGGTCAGAGGAGAGCGATAGCTGGCATTGAGCACCATCATGCGCAAGGTATCCGCATCGTGCTGATCCAGGAATTCCTCAATGGTGACGATATTTCCCACAGATTTCGACATCTTGTCTCCAGAGAACTGGAGCATGCCGTTATGCACCCAATAGCGGGCGAAAGGTTTTCTGGTCAGGCTTTCTGTCTGGGCGATCTCATTTTCGTGATGGGGGAATATCAGGTCGGTCCCACCTCCGTGGATATCGATTTGTTCTCCCAGGTGGTGCAGGTTCATCGCTGAGCATTCGATATGCCAGCCCGGACGCCCAAGCCCCCAGGGACTATCCCAGGAAGGTTCACCAGGTTTGGATGACTTCCAAAGGACGAAATCCATCGGATTTTCTTTGAGTTCATTGACATCGATGCGAGCCCCAGCCTGCATATCATCCAGCTTACGCCCGGATAATTTGCCGTAATCATCTTTGCTGGCCACCCGGTAGAAAACATCACCATCCACCGGGTAGGCGTAATCACGATCGATCAACCCTTCAACCATCGAGATAATCTTGGGGATCTCTTGCGTGGCACGTGGGTAAACTGTCGCTGGGAGTACATTAAGCGCCTTGATATGACTGGCATATTCCTTAATGTGTTCCTCGGCCAGGTCCAGGGGATCGACACCCAACTCGTTTGCCCGAATGATCACCTTGTCGTCGACATCCGTATAATTCATCACGTGCTTGACTTCGTAGCCGCGATATTCGAGGTAGCGACGCAGGATGTCATATACTAGGGTCGACATGGCGTGACCGACATGGGCTTTGTCATATACCGTGGGACCGCAGACATACATTAAGACGATATCGGGGTACAGCGTTTCGAGAGGTTCCTTTTGTCGCGTCAGGGTGTTGTAAATTGTTTGGGCCATGTTCAATTTCCTGGGCTCTACTCGCCGAGTTGTGCGAAAATCATCCGGCCGGCTGCGGTTTGGAGGACCTTGGTGACGGTGACAGTGACCTGTTCATTGATGCGTCCCCGGCCATCCTCAACAACCACCATTGTTCCATCTTCCAGATATCCTACCCCCTGCCCAGATTCTTTTCCTTCCTGGATAATGTCTACCAGCAAGGGTTCTCCGGGAAGCAGGACAGACTTAACCGCATTGGCGAGCTCGTTGACATTGAGAACTGGCACGCCTTGCAGCTCAGCGACACGGTTCAGATTATAGTCATTCGTCATGATCGGGGAATTCATTTGGCGAGCGAGGACCACCAGTTTGTCATCCACTTCGCGCACACCTTCTACATCAATATCGCTGATGCGTACAGGTACGGTGGCGTCTTTTTGCAGCTCGGAAAGCACTTCCATACCACGGCGTCCTCGCTGCCGCCGCATGCTGTCTGCAGAATCGGCGATGTACTGCAGCTCGTTGAGCACAAAACGCGGGATCAAAAAAGTGCCGTACAGGAAGCCGGTGCGGGATATATCTGCGATGCGTCCATCGATGATCACGCTTGTATCAAGCAGGATCGTGCGCCCATTGTCGACCATCTCCCCAGCGGCATCTCCCGCACGGCTGGGAAGCGTCATGCGGAAAACTGAGAAGATATCGTCCTGGCGCATAATGAAGACAGCGATCCCTAGGTAGCCAAAAAGAATCACTCCCACGACCGGCAGGACATCCCCAAAGGGGGTGGGCAGCGCGGATAACGGAATTGCCAGCAGAGCAGCGATGATTAATCCTGCCAGTAATCCGATAAAACCTGCTACTAATGTTTGGGACGAAACCCGGCCAAGAATGCCTCTTAGGGCACGTACGGGCCGGGTACTGATGTAGGGTGTGATAACTAAGCCAACCAAAGCACCGACCAAAGCGAAGATCACCGCGAACAGGGCTTGATTTTCTCCGCTTAAATTACCTACATAGATCCCCCAATAGATCCCCAGGCCGGCAAATACCACCATGCCGACCAGGCGAGCAATAAAATCTGCACTCATGATAATAACTCCCGGATAATAAAAGATAAATTCTTGTGATATGACAATTACTCATATCCATGCTGTCTGCACTCCAATTGTGGCGATTGGGGACCCCCAGTCAAAACTACAAAATTAAGAGGTTGCATTTTGAATAATGATTGATAGATAATGAAAATTTCACATCAGCAGACAGCGCAATCTGGGCAAAAAGTAAGTTTAAACGCAATACTTTTGCTGTACTGCCAAATATTATTATACTATAATGATTATTCCAAGCCTCACTTGACAAAAATTGTAAAAAAACTCTTATAAACTCTCCCAAATGGCTCCCTGAATACATGGATTTTCGTCCAGAACATACCAGCAGGTGTTCCGCACAGACCCCGAGCACCGATAAATCCACCTGAGGAGGAGAATATGACCGCGACCGCATACCACGGGATCAGCCAGCAGGAATACAACCGCCGGATCAGGGCCTGGACGTTGTACGATTGGGCGAATTCAGCTTTCGCCACCACGATTCTGGCGGCAGTGCTGCCCATCTACTACAGCCAGGTGGCTGGCGCATCCCTCTCCAGCCCGGCAATAGCAACTGCTTACTGGAGCAGAGGTTTGAGTATTGCCATATTGATTGTGGCGGTAATTTCCCCGGTATTGGGGACGATATCGGACATTATGCGGGGAAAGAAACGCTTCATGGCAGTCTTCGCAGGTCTCGGGATTTTGAGCACAGGCTTGCTGGTGCTGGTAGGGACCGGGGATTGGATGCTGGCCTCCATTCTATTTATCCTCGGGCGAATTGGCTTCAGTGGGGCGAACGTATTTTACGATGCGCTGCTGCCCCATGTAGCCCGTGCTGAGGATCAGGACCGGGTCTCCACCCGGGGTTTTGCGATGGGCTACCTGGGTGGGGGAATCTTGTTGGCGATCAATGTGGTCATGATCCAGGCCTTTCCAGGCACGCTAGGATCGAGGCTATCCTTTTTAAGCGTAGCCATATGGTGGGGGGTATTCTCCATCCCCATCTTCTTGCGAGTGCCTGAACCGCCCGCCGCTACTGAGGAGTTATCTCGCGGCGAAAATGTCGTCTCAGCCAGTATCAAGAGGTTATGGGAGACCTTGAAAGATATCCGCCAGTACCGGGAACTGTTCAAGTACTTATTGGCTTTTATCTTGTATGTGGATGGGATCGGCACGATTATCGGTGTGGCCGCAATTTACGGGGCAGAACTGGGTTTTGACACCGTTTCTTTGATCCTGGCTTTGTTATTAGTGCAGTTCGTCGGCATCCCCTTCAGCCTTATTTTCGGGCGGCTGCCGAGTTCCACTGACAAACGGCGTCCGTTCTACCTGGCTTTCATCATTTTTAATATGATCGCCTTGCCATTGGTCGGGATCGGTGGGGCATACTTGCTGTCTGGGGATACCATCGGCTCTCTTCCGCCGCCATATGAAAGCACAGCCGCATCCGTAGGACAGGGAACATACCTTGCAGAGGACTCCAACATTACTTATACGGGCGCCTGGGAGAGTAGCGAAGTGCCTGCAGAAACTCTTGGGGGAGCAGAGGCGGCGGTTTATGTTTCGACATCAGAATCTGGTGCCAGGTATGACCTGCCCTTTGTTGGCCAGAATGTGACCATCCTGTTCAGCATTGGTCCAGACTATGGGATCTGGGCAGTGCATTTGGATGGGCAGCCTTTACTGGATGATAGCGGAGAGCCGGTGCTCATCGATGGCTATAACTCCACGCTCCGCTACGAGGAGACCCAAACGATTGAGATCGAAACCCCTGGTGAGTATGTATTGAGCCTGGTCAACACCGGTGAAATGAATCCGGAGGGCCAGGGGACAGTGATGAGTTTCGCAGAGGTTGAAGTGTTGCCACCTGTCCGGCAGAGCAATCTGGTCATGATCCTCGGTTTGATCCTGGTGGTAGAACTGGTCATCCTGTTATTGGCCTGGCTGTTGGGCAAGCCGCTCTTCACTGGGTTGGCGGAAAGGATGAACACCAAAAATAGCATTTTGCTCTCCCTACTAGTTTACTCCCTCATCGCCATCTGGGGATTCTTCCTCGATTCGGTGATCGAGTTCTGGTTCCTGGCCATGATGGTGGCTGTCGTTCAGGGTGGCAGTCAGGCATTGAGCCGCAGCTTGTTTGCCAGCATGTCACCGGCTTCAAAAAGTGGCGAGTTCTTCGGCATGTTCGGGGTTATGGAAAAATTCTCCACGATCCTGGGTCCATTGGTGTTCGCCTTCGCCGCGACGACGTTCGGGAGCAGCCGCCCAGCCATCCTGACCCTGATCGCCTTTTTTGTTATCGGCGGCTACCTGCTCACACGGGTTAATGTGGAAGAGGGGCGCAGAGTTGCGCAGGAAGAAGATGCGCTCTTCCTTGGAGCAGCACCAGGGGATTGATATGGTGAATCAGCCTGGTGCTGAACGAGCTCAGAATGTCCAGGCGATGTTCGGCCGGATCGCTCGCCGGTATGATTTGATGAACCGGCTGATGACTGTCGGGCAGGATGTTCGTTGGCGTCGGGAAGTGATCGCCAAGACACAGCTGCCAGACGATGGACGCTTGTTAGATATCGGCGCAGGCACCGGCGATCTGGCCCGCGAAGCTTTGCAGCAAAATCCCGCTAGCTGGCCAGTTGCCGCAGATTTCACGCTGGAAATGATGCGGGTTGGCAAAGCGCACCATAACTCAACCAAATTGGATTGGTCAGCGGTAGATGCGTTATGCATGCCCTTCCCGGATGACGCTTTCGATGCGGTTGTCTCGGGCTTTTTGCTGCGCAATGTGATCGACATCAAGAGAAGCTTTCAGGAGCAGCACCGGGTTCTCAAAGGTGGTGGATTTGCAGTTGCCCTGGATACCACCCAGCCTCCAAGGAATTTGTTGCGACCGCTGATAGATTTTCATCTGCATTTCATCATTCCTAACTTGGGTCGCATCATCACTGGCGAGGCAGAGGCCTATACCTACCTGCCGGAGACGACGGAGAATTTCCTGCAGGCTGAAAAGCTGGCCGAGATCATGGAGCAGGCTGGTTTTCAACAGGTGGGCTTTCGCCGCCTGATGTTCGGCACAGTGGCGATCCATTGGGGATTGAAATGAAAAAATTACCTCGAGTTTGGGATAAGAATATTACGGTTAATTTGTCATTTCTCACCTCCCCGATCTGTCCGATCTGGGACAGGCCTTCTGTGGTAACCGGAATGACAATATAATAATCAAATTCTTGATCCCAGCTGCCGTTAAAATAAGCTGTGCAATGTCGGGAGATAAGTGATGAGTGATAGAAGTGAAAGGCTGGTGGTGGGGATTTCTGGCGCTTCGGGAGTGATCCTTGGTACTCGCCTGCTCGAAGTTCTGCAGGATACAGAAATTGAAACCCACCTGATCATATCTCCTGCTGCGCGGGCGACGATCGCAGAGGAGACGGATTGGAAAGTGAGCGACGTGGCTGGCCTGGCGGATGTTGCCTACAATCACGCGGATATCGGCGCGGCCATCGCATCGGGTTCATTCAAGACTCTAGGCATGGTGATTATCCCCTGCTCGATTAAAACGCTTTCCGCAGTCGCAAATTCCTACGCCAGCGACCTGCTTTCCCGGGCAGCTGACGTGACTTTAAAGGAAGGCCGTCCCTTGATCCTGGTTGTGCGCGAAACGCCATTGCACAGCGGGCATCTGCGCTTGATGAGCTTGGCAGCCGAAGCTGGGGGTGTTATCTACCCACCTGTCCCGGCCTTCTATGCCCGTCCGGCGAGTCTGGCGGACATGATCGATGATACGGTGGGGCGCGTCCTGGCCAGGATGGGGATTGATAACGATATTTATACGCGATGGAAAGAATAAAGAGTGTTGAGCTGAAAAGCTCGCTCGAGGAATTCTTTGCCTTGACGACGATGACCCTGGCCACTGTTGGTTCAGATGGCGAACCACATGCAGCTGCAGTTTACTTTGCGGTCGATGAGGCCCTCCACCTGTATTACTTCTCAGAAACCGGCAGCCAGCATGCCCAGGATACTGCCCATGATCCCCGCGCCGCGGTTGCTATCCATGCAGACGTAGCCAACTGGCAGGAGATTCACGGGCTGCAAATACGAGGCTTGGTCCGGGCTGTGTCATCCAGGCCAGAATGGCAGGCAGCCTGGCAGCTCTATCGTGAGAAATTCCCTTTTGTGGTCGATCTCGAAGAGGTGATCACCGCTAACCAGATGTATGCTTTCAGCCCCACCTGGATCCGCCTGGTGGATAACCGGCAGGGCTTCGGCAATAAGCGGGAGTGGGAGGTCGGCACAACCGAAAGTGGTAGTGATAGTCCTCAAATGTGGCGGATTAGCAGGAAGGACGATGACTGAACGCAACCTGGAGAAAGCTGCCCTGCGGGGGGAGCCATCCTATGTCTGGCGCAGTGGGCAGGAACGCCGCCTGCAAATGATCCTGGGCGCAGCCGGAGAACGCATCCAGGGACGTGTTCTGGAAAACGGCTGCGGAGTCGGAATCTACCTGTCGCGCTTGGCTGACCAAAGTTCGCAGGCGATTGGATTGGAGTATGACCTGCCGCGCGCCCAAGAAGCCCACCAGGTCGCGGCGCAGGTGATCAACGCGGCTGGAGAAATGCTACCCCTGCCTTCGTCGGCGTTTGATTTCATATTGAGTCATGAAGTGTTAGAACACGTGCAGGACGACCGGGCTTGCGTTGAAGAGATGGTGCGTATTTTACAGCCGCGGGGAAGGATGGCGATATTCGTGCCCAACCGGGGCTATCCATTCGAGACGCATGGTATTTACTGGCGGGGGAATTATAAATTCGGCAATATCCCCCTGGTCAACTACCTGCCGCGCAGTTATCGCGATCGATTAGTCCCGCATGTACGTGTTTACTCGTCCAAGGATTTGGAAAAACTCTTCTCAGGATTGCCGGTACATTTCGTAGAGCGGAAGATAATCTTCGGGGCATATGACAATATCATCGCCCGGAGACCGAGACTCGGGCAGCAGCTGCGAGGCATTCTGCAGGGTTTGGAAGCTTCTCCTGCCCGAATCTTTGGGCTTTCACACTTTTGGGTGGTGGAGAAAATCTAGTTCCACCTTTCATTTCAAGCGGAAATCGTAGATTCCATTTTCATACCCCCAATGGTGATCGCAGCTGGAGCAGCGGAGGGAGTTATCCAGCTGCTCGAGTTCAGCATGCCCACATTCCAGGCAGCGGAACAATGCGCCTGGCGGGGCGGTCGGTGTTTCACCTGCAGCCTGGCTCAAGACGAATACACTGGGGCTGAGCTGCCACCAATCCCCTGTTAATTGGGCCAGTGAATCGAGTTTGACCAGCAGATCTAGGGGGAACAAGCGCTTGAGCAGGTTGATCCGGAAATGAGAGACGGTCAGCTGCCTCTCTACATCAAACCCTGTAGTCCCCAGCCAGCTGCGAATAGATTTAGGGTGAAAATCAAAGTTTAATGTTGTAAACTCGACTGCTTCGAATGTGAAGGGGCTCCATGACTGCATCTGGAGCATATAACGCAAGATAGCTTTTAGATTCTGCTTGTTGGCGTATTCCAGGATAAAAGAGGCACCCGGCTGCAGTACCTGGCGGACTTGCTCTAAAGCTTTTTGGGGTTCTGCCATGTGGTGCAGAGTGCGGATCATGCTGGCCCCATCAAACACCCCCTGGAGGAAAGGCAGCTGGTAGGCATCTGCGGCCACGTAAATATACCGCTCGCTGTTGCCCAGCCTAGACTGTGCTTGCTGCAGTTGGGTGGTTGAATAATCCAGCAAGACTATCCGCTGGTAAGCCTGGTAGCGAGGTGTGTTGCGACCTGCACCTGCGCCGATTTCCAGCAAAAAGTTGCCCGATTTGGGGAGCAAACGTTTGAGAGCGATCGCTTCAACCTGGTCTTCATAGGCGCGATCGGCTGTATCCCAGAATGAGGTCTGGTAATCAGATCCTTCATAATCACAAATAGGCGGCTGGTCAGGATTCATCTTATAAAGAAAAAGACACGGAATTAGGTCCGTGTCCTTTTATAGCACAATTTGGCAGGCTTGGAAGCCCTATATATTATCTTTTATGCAGGAGCGACGACCACGTCCTCTTCTAACTTGGTGTTAAATGTGTGACCATTGTATCCACGACCAAAGCCGCGATAGTTGAAGCCCAGACTGCGCATTTTTTCCGGTTCATAAATGTTGCGCCCGTCAAAAAGGGCGGGCTGTTTCATTGAATTTCGGATGCGCTCCAGGTCGAGATGTTTGAACTCATTCCATTCAGTGACGACCACCAGGGCGTCGCAGCCTTCAGCCATCGAGTATGGGTCTGAAGCCATCTCTACATCCGGCAGTAAAGGTTCGGCTACTGACATGGCTACTGGATCAAAGGCTCGCACAGTGACACCATGCGCCTGCAGCGCTTCGGCGATATCGATCGCAGGGGCGTCGCGCATATCATCCGTGTTTGGTTTGAAGGATAGCCCCAGAAGACCGATGGTATAGCCATTCAAATCACCGACCATTTCCTGCAAACGGTGAATAACCATCGGGCGCCGGTCGTCGTTAATTTCCATCACGGCATTTAACAGCTGTGGGTGACCGCCTTTTTCCGCAGCCATGTAGGCCAGCGCCTTGACATCTTTAGGAAAGCAGGAACCTCCATAACCGAGACCGGCGTCCAGGAAGAAGGGTCCGATGCGCTTATCGTAGCCCATCCCCACGGCGACTTCCTTGATGTCCGCGCCGAGCTCTTCGCAGATATTAGCGATCTCGTTAATGAAGGAAATCTTGGTGGCCAGGAAGGCATTCGAAGCATACTTGATCATCTCGGCAGTACGCAGGTCAGTCAGCACGATCGGGGCGCGCAGCGGCAGGTGCAGCTGGGCAACCTTCTCAGCAGCATCAGGATCTAACGAGCCCAGGATTGTGCGATGGGGGTTCATGAAATCGCTGATCGCTGAGCCTTCACGCAAGAACTCCGGACAGCTGACGACCGAGAAGGGGATTGGCCTGGTCTGGTGGCTGGAAACAATCTCCGCCACCCAGTCACCTGTTCCGACGGGAACGGTGGATTTGTTGATGATGATCAGTGGGCTGTGCATCTGCTCTGCAATAGAACGGGCAACCGCAGCAACATGCCTGAGATCCGCTTCACCGTCCACTCCTGAAGGTGTACCGACAGCGATGAAGGCGAACTCTGTACCTTCCATAGCTTCAGGATAAGAAGTGGTGAAACTCAAGCGCCCAGCGCGCACGTTGCGTTCAACAAGTTCTTCTAATCCGGGTTCATAAATCGGCATTTCCCCGCGCTTTAAACCTGCAATCCGCTCTTCGCTGATGTCGCAGGCGATAACTTTATTTCCAAGGTCTGAAAAACAGGCTGCGGTTACTAGACCTACGTAACCAACACCGATGACACAAATCTGCTTCATTAAATATCCTCCGTATCCGCTAAAAGTGTTTTTGTGGGGTAAATTACGCCTTAAAATCAACGATTTGGTTCATTTCCACCCCGAATTTCAATGTAATATCCTTAATTTCATCAGTATGTATAACGATCTTACCACGGTTTTATTACACAAAATAAGACAAAATTTCACGTAAAAGATCATCCTTGAGCAATGACCTCTGTCACTAGTAAATCGGGTGAAAATACTCTAAAATATCGACGATAAAGACACAATATAAGACCTAAAAAGGATGAAATTACTATGCAAATAACTCGCCAAGCTGATTATGCCATGCGTGCAGTCGCTTACCTGTCGAACCTAGGCCCTGATAAACGAGCCGCGACCAGTCAAATCGCCGAAGATCAGCAAATTCCGCCCTCTTTTCTAGCCAAGATTGTCTCGCAGCTCTCGGTTGCCGGTCTGCTGCAGACTTCTCGTGGTGCCCGGGGTGGCGTATCTTTGGCCCGCACTCCAGAAGAAATCTCCTTCCTGGAAGTTGTTGAAGCCATCGATGGGCCAATCCTGATCAATGAATGTGTGGTAGATGATGGTGCTTGCACGTTTGGTGAAACCTGCCAGCTGCGCCCCGTCTTTTGCGATGCCCAGGCGGATCTGGTCAATCGGTTGGAATCCACTTCATTTCTTACTGTTGTCGAAACAAACGGGAAAGAGGCAGCCTGATCAGCTAACAATTTACATAGGTTAATCACAAGATCGGCCTCCCAACCCTAATTTTGCGGTATGATGGTACCGAAGCGAGGTTTGAATGCGAAACGGAGTACCATTCGATCGCCAATGGGTATATGTTCTTGAGGATGGGAGGCCGGTTATTGATTGGGGGGATGACCTCCTGCAAGATATACTCAGTGGAGATTTCATAAACAGCTCTCGAGGCGATGATGGTCATCCTATCCGGGATGATGAACTTGAAATGCTGGAGAGGGCCGGCCGGGTTGAGCGATACGACTCACGCCATGTGTACATATTCTCATTGCCAGAAAGGCCCAGACCAACCATCGAATAGCGGTATTGAAAAATTTTCTTAGCATATTTTCCCCTTCCGGCTTATAATCCACTCGGGAGGGGAACTCTTTTTAGTTAAGGAGAAACAAATGGCAGATAAACGGATTGTGCGAGCCCCACGCGGAGCACAATTAAATTGCAAATCCTGGCTGAGTGAGGCGCCGTACCGCATGATTCAGAACAATCTGGACCCAGATGTGGCTGAGCGGCCGCAGGACCTGGTAGTGTATGGCGGGCGCGGCCAGGCCGCTCGAACGTGGGAGGCGTATGATGCCATCCTGGAGAGCCTGCGAGAATTAGAGGATGATGAAACCCTGCTGGTCCAATCTGGCAAACCTGTGGCAGTGTTTGCTACTCATCCAGATGCACCGCGCGTCTTGATTGCCAACTCGAACCTGGTCCCGCATTGGGCGAACCAGGCTCATTTCGACGAGTTGGCCGCCCAGGGGCTGATGATGTACGGGCAGATGACGGCGGGCTCATGGATCTATATCGGCACCCAGGGCATCTTGCAGGGCACGTACGAGACCCTTGGATCGCTGGCCCGGCAACGCGGCTGGCCGTCACTTAAGGGCAAATTTGTACTTACTGCGGGTTTAGGGGGCATGGGCGGCGCACAACCCTTGGCGATCACCATGAATGATGGGGTTGGTCTCGTCGTGGAGGTCGATCCAGAGCGGGCGAAACGACGCCATGAGATCGGATATGTGGACCTCGTGGTCGATACGCTTGAAGAAGCGATGACCCTGGTTGAAGAGGCCATCGAGTTGGAGACTCCCCAATCGATTGGCCTGGTAGGCAATGCAGCCGAGATTTACCCGGAACTGGTCATTCGCGGAGTCGTCCCGGATGTGGTCACCGACCAGACGCCGGCTCACGACGTGATGATGTACATCCCGGCCGGATTGAGTGTAGAAGAGGCAGAGGCCTTGCGCAGTGAAGATATTGATAAATACACGCAGCGTTCGATGGAATCGATGGCTGAACATGTAAAGGCGATGCTCGCCTTTCAACAGGTTGGCGCGGAGGTTTTTGATTACGGCAACAACCTGCGTCAACGTGCTTATGATCATGGCATTGAAGAAGCATTTAATTTCCCTGGGTTTGTGCCCGCATATATTCGCCCGCTATTTTGCGAGGGCAAAGGGCCTTTCCGCTGGGTTGCTCTTTCCGGAGAAGAAGAGGATATCTACACCACCGATCAGGTGATCATGGACCTGTTCCCTGAAGATCAACATCTGCATCGCTGGCTGCGCATGGCCTGCGAGACGGTGCCTTTCCAGGGGTTGCCAGCCAGGATCTGCTGGCTTGGATACGGTGAAAGGGCTAAGGCTGGCTTAGCTTTTAACGAGTTGGTGGCCAGTGGGAAGGTCAAAGCTCCGATCGTGATCGGGCGCGATCACCTTGACTCGGGCTCGGTCGCTTCGCCAAACCGGGAGACTGAGGGGATGATGGATGGCACAGATGCAGTGAGCGATTGGGCGATATTGAACGCCTTGATCAATGCTGTCGGGGGTGCGACTTGGGTCTCGTTTCACCATGGAGGCGGGGTGGGCATTGGCTACAGCCAGCATGCCGGGCAGGTGATCGTGGCGGACGGCACGCCGGAAGCTGCAAGGCGAATGGAACGCGTACTAACTACTGATCCGGGCATGGGTGTCGTGCGCCATGCGGATGCTGGCTACCCGCAGGCAATCGCTGCGGCGAAACGCCATGGGATAAAAATGCCTATGTTGGAGGACTTATGAGATCTCCGTTTTTATGGTTTGGGATCACCCTGCTGGCTATTGTCGTGGTAACCGCATTGGGTCCTGCGGAAAAATCCCTGGGGACGAATGTGCGCGTGGTATACCTGCACGGCGCCTGGGTATGGACAGCCTTGATCTGCATGCTGGCTGCCGCGGTAGTTGGCCTGGTGGGATTGCTTTCCAGGCGCCGCAATATCCATTATTGGTCGCGGGCCCTGGGCCGCACGGGACTCGTTTTCTGGATCACGTATTTACCGTTATCGCTCTGGGCGATGCAAACCAACTGGAACGGCCTGTTCCTCTCAGAACCACGTTGGCGGGTGGCCATCATTTTCGCCATTGGTGGCCTGGCGATTCAGATCGGCATTACTCTTTTAGAGAATCCTGCCTGGGCCTCTGGGTTAAATCTGGTATATGCGGCGATTCTGATTTATGTGCTCCAAACCACTGACCAGGTGATGCACCCAGGATCGCCGATCTTCAGTTCCGGATCTGGGCGCATCCAGATTTATTTCATAACTTTGGTGGTGCTGACCTTGCTCGCTGCCTGGCAGCTGGCTCGAATTTGGCGGGGGGTTGAAAACCAGACCAACCTTCAGGTAACTCCAGCTGAATAATAGTTTCCCCGCCCCAGTTCTGACAGGATGATTGGTGGCCTGTTATCTGGATCAATTGTCTAATCTAAATTTGAAAAACAATCTTCGCTTCCAGGTATTTGTCTTCACAACCACACGGGTGGTGCTCAACACGATGTACCGCATGATGTACCCGTTCCTGGCAGTCTTCGGCAGGGGATTGGGGGTAGATTTACCAACCCTGACCCTTGCATTAACCACTCGCTCTTTTGCAGGTGTATTCGGCCCATTAATCGGCTCACTAGGAGACAGCCGGGGACGTAAAACTGGGATGCTCTTTGGATTATTCGTGTTTATCGTTGGAGTGAGCCTGGTGGTGATCTGGCCAACTTTCCCAGCCTTCATGTTGGCATTGATCCTCTCCGCAGTCGGGAAGTATGCTTTTGATCCCTCGATGCAAGCCTATTTGGGAGACCGGGTGGCTTACCAGCAGCGCGGGCGGGTTCTGGCCATCACCGAGCTGGGCTGGTCATTGAGCTTTATTATCGGTGTCCCTTTGATGGGATTTCTGATTGGCAGGTATGGTTGGAGGGCGCCTTTCCCGGTGCTGACCGTGTTGGGTTTGGGTACCTTCGGCATCCTGGCCTGGATGGTGCCCGGCGATAAAGTCAAACGTGGTGTTCAATCCGGTTTATGGCTTAATCTGCGCAAAATGTTTGCCTATCCACCGGTCGTAGCTGGACTGGTCATGGCGCTTTTCATCGGGGGTGCAAATGAGATGATCAATCTCATCTTTGGCGTCTGGCTGGAGAATTCGTTTGGGTTGATGATTGCAGCTCTAGGAGCAGCCTCGGCCGTGATAGGTTTCGCTGAATTGAGCGGGGAGTCATTGGCGGCTGCTTTCACCGATCGCCTGGGTAAACCGCTCGCGGTTAGTTTAGGGCTTGGCTTGAACTGTCTGGCAGTGTTAGCCCTGCCCATGTTCGGTAGTAGTTCAACCGGGGCGGTGATCGGTCTGTTCTTCTTTTTCCTCACCTTTGAATACGCCATCGTCAGCAGCATACCGATGATGTCCGAGGTTTTTCCATCTGCCCGGGCTACCGTTATGGCGGTTGCTGCAGCCAGTATCTCGCTCGGTCGCGTTATCGGAGCGCTGATCGGGACACCGCTATATCTCTTCGGTGAATCTTCTCTAGCAATACCGGACTTATTGCCTAATGCCATCGCAGCGGTAATTTTTAACATTCTGGGAATTGTAGCCTTGCGTTACCTGCAGCTGGGGATTGAAAGCCAGCCAGAGACCCCTGTGATATAATCCCCACCCGTACCTGATTGGGGAGCTTTTGATCCAAAGGAAATATCACCCTTCGCTATGCAATCTTCCAAGAGAAATGTGCTCCTGATAGTTGGCGGGGTGCTTCTGGCAGCTCTGGTCTTACTGGTGATCGTTTTATATCCCCTGGCACAACAACGTTGGACTGCCCCGCTTGGACCTGGGCTGGATCTGCCAACCCGCACACCCACCTCAGAAGTAATTAACCTTACTCAAGAGCTGGACACGCCTGTCCCCCTGGCAAGTAGATCCGAGGTTGATGATGGCACAACTCAACCCGCGGACTCAGATATCGACCGCCTCCCAACGGATTCGCCGGTCCCCACAGCCACCCCTGAACCCTTGTGTGGCGGTCCTCCAGCCATGACGGTTCTGGCATTGGGGGTCGATGGCGGTGAAAATTATTTGTATGGTCTATCCGATGTCATTCGCATCGTGCGGGTCGACTTTGTCACACCAAAGGTAACTGTTTTGGATATGCCGCGTGACTTATGGGTTGAGATTCCGGAAATCGAAGAGCAGCACGGAATTACTCATGGCAAACTCAACCAGGCATATTTTTACGGCACCCCCGGCATGGGCTATTATGAAGGCCCAGGCCAAGGTGCGGGTCTGCTGGCCCGGACCCTGGCATTGAACTTTAACCTGCCTGTCGACCATTATGGAGCGGTCAATATGCAGACCTTCGTCAAGTTAGTCGACGCGGTGGGTGGCATCGACATCTATCTGCCGACGGATATGGATGGCACACCTGTGGATGACAAGACTGAAGACATGGGATATTTTTATGCCGGTCAGCAGCATTTCAATGGTGATCAGGCCTTGCGCTTCTCGCGCATCCGCAAACGATATAATGTGTTCACCCGGACCAGCAATCAGAACATGGTCCTGTGTGCCTTGAAAGAGAAGATCACCAGCCCAGCGGTGCTGCCCAGAATTCCCCAGATCATCGCCGCATTCCAGGATTCGATCTTGACCGACCTCAGCCCCGAGCAGCTCTCCCAGCTGGCCTGCCTGGCGCCGAAATTGAATTCTGATAACCTGGTCTTCACCGGCATCTCCGAAGACCTGCTCACCCCTGGCCGGGTCTACAGCCCCCAGCAAAAGGCGGAAACCTTCGTCTGGGAGGCGGATTACGATGTTATTCGCAATATCCTCAACCAGTTTTTGGCTGGCGAATTGGTGTCCGAGTCAGATGGAGCAACCTGTCCATGAAGAAAACCAGTGATCTCTCAATTGATACCGAATTAACCTGCAAAATCTTGACCGGATTCATCCAAACCGAGATCACCCGGGCAGGCTTCTCCAAAGCCGTAGTGGGATTATCCGGCGGGATCGATTCGAGCCTGTCATGCTACCTGGCTGCCGAAGCCCTGGGCACTGAGAATGTGCTTGCCGTCCGCATGCCTTACGAGTCTTCTTCACCAGGATCGCTGGATCACGCTCGGCTGGTGATCGACGAATTGGGTGTTCAATCGAAAACGGTGCCGATCACTGAAATGGTTCAGCCATTATTTGAACGCTTCCCAGAGGCTGGCCAAATCCGGCGCGGCAACGTTATGGCTCGCGCGCGCATGATCATTCTCTATGACCAGTCCGAGGCATTCGATGGTTTAGTGGTGGGGACCGGCAACAAAACGGAAATCCTTCTGGGTTATACGACCCTGTTTGGCGATTCAGCTTGTGCGCTAAATCCCTTGGGTGATTTATACAAAACACAGGTTCGCCAGCTGGCCAGGGCGATGGAATTGCCAGAGGTGATCATCGATAAGCCGCCTTCAGCAGATCTATGGGTTGGTCAAACGGATGAAGACGAGTTGGGCTTCACTTATGCCGAGGTAGACCAGCTGCTCTACCTGTTGGTTGACGAGCGCTACAGTCCGGAAGATTGCCTCGAAGCCGGATTTACCGAACCCTTTGTCAAGGCAGTCATCGATCTGATCCGGGTGAATCACTTTAAGCGAGTAATGCCGCCGATCGCCAAATTAAGTAACCGCACGATTGGCTATGACTTTTTGTACCTTAGAGATTGGGGGACCTGAAGCAGAATGGCTAATTTTGTTATAACAGAAAATCAACTAACTCCATAACTCAATTTAACTTCAGCTGTTGAGCAGCAGCGATGCCCCTTCACATCCCACCTGCCTTACATCACCGTTCATTCCGCCTGCTGTGGATGGGATTGGCGATCTCCGTCGCCGGATCGCAAATGCAGCTTTGGGCCCTGCTGTGGCATGTCCGTCTGCTGACCGACCAGCCGATCGCTTTAGGCGGGATCGGGCTGGCGCGTATACTTCCGGTGATCGTCTTTTCTCTGATCGGGGGCGCAGTCGCCGACTCAGCCAACCGGCGAAGGATACTCTTCATCACGCAAAGTTCAATGGCCATGGTGGCCTTGGCGCTGGCTTGGCTAACTTATATTGGCGAGATCACCTTGTGGCAGATTTATGTCCTGACCGCTATCCAGGCCACTGCATTGGCGTTTGATTTGCCGGCCCGGCAGGCGTTGGTGCCAAATTTGGTGCCGCCGGAAGACCTTTCGAATGCTTTCAGCATGCAGTCGATTGCTTTCCAGGTGGGTTCGATCGTCGGCCCAGCACTCAGCGGCCTGGTGATCGCCTATTTGGGGTTGTACAATGCCTATGTAATTAATGCTGTTTCTTTCTTGGCAGTGATTGCTGCTTTGCTATTGATTGGAACTATCCCTCAACGAACGCGCGGCAGTGGGCGCATCCAGGTCAAGTTTGCGGATATCGTCGAAGGGGTGAAGTTCATCTTGGGCAAGCCAGTGATCCTGTCTAGCATGCTGCTGGATTTCTTCGCCACGTTCTTCTCCTCCGCCAACACCCTGATGCCGATCTTCGCCCGTGACATCCTCCAGGTTGGGGTGGTCGAATACGGCTGGTTATCTTCAGCCCAATCGATTGGAGCCATGGCCGCGGCGGCGATCATCTCCCAGTTAAAGGAGATCCGCCGCCAGGGGAGAACGCTGCTCATGTCAGTGGTTGCCTTCGGTATCGCCACGATCATGTTCGGTCTGGCGCGAACTTTCGTGGGAGCGATGATCGCTTTGATCTTCATCGGTGCTTCTGATTCGGTCAGCGCTATCATCCGCAACACGATCCGCCAGCTGCAGACGCCGGATTATCTCCGCGGCCGCATGACCAGCATCAACCAGATCTTCTTCCTGGGTGGGCCGCAGCTGGGCGAGGTGGAAGCGGGCTTGGTGGCGCAGTTGTTCGGCGCGCCGGCCGCTGTGATCACTGGCGGCATAGGCTGCCTGCTGGCAGTCGGCTGGATCGCACGGCGCTGGCCGCAGCTGCGTAATTACAACGGTGATGAGCCGATCAAAGCGGGGGCGATGGCGAATTAGATTGCTTATTAAACCGTTTCACATATCAGCCACCGAATTCATTCGGTGGCGGCAGGATTTCATGGGGATTTATAAAAAACTGTCCAGGGTTTGCATCTAGTTTTTCGATTACAATAGTGAGCCTGAATTGATGTCGGGCGGGGATTGCTCCAGGGACTTCGCCACGGGGACAATATTTGACTTAGCGAATCGGTCGTCGGAGATAATGATCAGCTAAGTCTCCGAAACCGGAAAGCATAATCACATCTCAATTGGAGGAACGAAAATGAGTGAGCAAGAAAATGGTGGTGTGGCAGTATTGGTAGCTGTATTCAACGAAGAGCCTGCTGCCGGAGAGGCATTGAAAGCCATGAATAAAGCCAAGGTGGATGAACAGGTTTATTTCGAAGACGCCTCGGTGATCAAGAAAGATCCGGATGGCAAGATCCATGTCAAGGAGACTGACGACACAAGTACCGGCAAAGGTGCCGGTATTGGTGCCGTGATCGGTGGTGTGATCGGTCTGATCGGTGGACCGGCAGGGGTGGTTGTCGCCGCAGGGACTGGTGCAGTCATTGGTGGTTTAATGTCCAAGGGTGATGCCGGCTTCCGGGATGAGGATTTGGAAAAGGTCGGTGAGAAATTAACCCCCGGCACATCCGCCCTGGTGGCAATCACCAGCCAGGATTTCCTTGATCCAACTCTGGAATACCTTACTCAATACGAAGCTGAAAT
>CALBUI010000305.1 GCA_937968125.1 uncultured Anaerolineales bacterium
TGCTACCTGCCCGATTTACTTGGCCGGGCGGTTTTTCTATACTAAGGCTGAAAAAGAATACCTGAATCCTTTCTTATTTGAGGTAAGTGAGGCTTTAAATATTAAAAGGACTGGTGAAAATCAAATACTAAACAGAATTGGAGGATGCCATGAATATAGCCTTAGCTCTCACCGGGTTTTTCCTGATCAGGCTCTTAATTCCCGTAATATTTATTGTTTTGATTGGGACAATGATCGAGAAGCGTCAAATTCAAGCTTTATAACCAGGGAGCTGACTGATGGAATGGGTTTCAACTACTTTCGCAGTATTTCTGCTTGTGCTTCTGCGTGTAGCCATCCCAATCGCAGTCACAATTGCGATCATTGGAATATTGAAGTGGTTGGATGAGCGTTGGAAAAAAGAAGCAGATTTAGACAGCGGCCAGTTGGTGAAAGTTGGTAATGTCGGCTGCTGGGAGATAAATAACTGCCCTGAAGAGAATCGGACGGGCTGTAAAGCATACAACAATCCTGACCTCCCGTGTTGGCAGGTATTTCGTGATAGGAACGGTAGGTTGCAGGAGCGCTGTATTGGATGTGACATCTTCAGACAAGCACCAGTACCGGTCTCTGTCTGAACATTGAGGAGATAACATTATGAAAAGCGTAGTTTCCCGCATCTTGTATGGAGCGCTTTTTGCGATTCCGCTGATGCTCTTGACGTACGCCTTTGCTCAGGCAAGTACTCCGGAAATTGATGTAAAACAGCAAGAAGTTCCCCCTGAGCAAGATTGCAAATCATGCCACCCAGCATTTTATGAGGTCTGGGAAAATGGCTTGCATGGACAGGCGTGGTCTGATCCTGCATTCCAAAACGCCTGGCAGGATCAGGGAGAACCTGTTGAATGCCTGGTTTGTCATGTGACTGGGTACGACTCGACGAATAACACCTGGGAATCGGAGGGCATCACTTGCCAGCGGTGCCATAATCCTGCACCTGAGAACCATCCTAACGAACCAATGCCAGTGTCTCGTACTTCAGAGCTCTGTGGTGAATGTCACACGGAGACGAATTTCCAATGGCAGGCCAGTGTGCACCAGCAGCATGACCTGGGATGTGAAACCTGCCATGATCCGCATGGCAGCCAGCTCTTGGCGCAAGACGAATCAACTCTATGTGCCTCGTGTCACCAGGCTCGTTCTTCGAATTTCTCCCATACTGCACACAGCCAGGAAGGATTAGCATGCGGAGATTGCCATATGTCAGATCTACAAGAACAAGGGGTTCAAGCGCACGGGCAGAAGGATCACAGCTTTATGGTAAGCCTGGATTCCTGTAATGGTTGTCATGTTTACCAAATGCATGACCCTGTGGGTGTACATGAAGTTGAACCCACAGAAGAACCAATAGATCCCATGATCTCCGCCGAAGCCAGTTCAGTCTTGGCTGCTCCAAGACCAGTCAGTCCACTTGGATTCGCTCTCTTGGCTGGATTAGTTGGGCTGGCTGCGGGTGTTGTTCTGTCCCCATGGATTGAACGCTTCCAGAACCGCCTGGATTTGCGGGACAAGGAGGATTAATATGGAAGAGAAGACTATTCAACGTCGAGATTTTCTCAAATTCCTGGTCTTGGGTTCCGTAGCCGCAGGTGGACTACGTCTTGCCCGCCTGACCTCGGCTTCCGAAACTGGTGGTTCAAGCCCATATCGCTGGGGGATGGTCATCGATCAGGACAAGTGCACAGGATGTGGTCAATGTACACTTGCTTGCCGGGCTCACAATGATGTCCCCCCAGAGATATCCTGGAACCGTGTTTTGGAAGCTGGGAAAGTTGGCGACAAACAAGTTTATCTTCCCAGACCATGCATGCACTGCGAAGAGGCACCATGTGTGGATGCCTGCATGGTGGGTGCCAGCTACCAGCGCGCAGATGGAATCGTGATGATGGACTATGACAAGTGCATTGGCTGCCGTTATTGTGAGGTGGCCTGCCCCTATGGGGCACGTGCTTTCAACTGGGAAACATTTGATGGACCCAATCCAGCCGTCCCTGAGTGGGGACAGCCCGAGGTGGAGCGCAGACCGCGTGGGGTAGTTGAAAAATGTTCATTCTGCTACCAAAGAATTGACCGAGGGTTGAAGCTGGGTTTGAAACCGGGTGTTGATGAAGAAGCCACACCGGCCTGTGTCGTTGAATGCCCCATGGGTGCGCGGAAATTCGGCGACTTGAATGATCCGGAATCAGAAGTAAGCATCTTGATCAAGGACCATCCATACTTCCAACTGCGGGAGGATTTGGGTACCTCCCCCAGAGTGTTTTACCTACCAGCCAGGGAGGAGGCGGCATAATGATCAGGATCAAGAGATTTACTATACAACCAGTTCATTTTTGGATCGCTTTTCTGATGTTATTGGTCGGGGCTGGCCTGGTAGCTTACGGGATTGTGCTGGTCAAGGGCTTGAGCGTCACCAATCTCAGCGACCTGGTACCTTGGGGACTCTGGATAACCATCGATTTGTCCGCCATCGCCTTGAGCGCCGGAGCCTTCACCTTATGTGCCGTGGTTTATTTGCTGGGTTTGAAGCAATATGAACCCGTTGCACGAACAGCGACATTTGTAGGCTTGATCGGCTACAGCATGGCTCTGCTGACCCTGCTGCTTGATATTGGTCGACCGGATAGGTTCTGGCATGCGCTCGTCTATTGGAACACACACTCACTTTTGTGGGAAGTCAGCATGTGCCTGACACTGTATCTATGTGTGCTGCTGTTGGAAACTGCTCCCCTGATCGGTCGCACGGATTGGATGCAAGCGCGTTTTCCTTGGCTATCCAATAAAATGATGCACATTCACCATTTTGCTCCTTTCCTTGCTTTACTAGGATTGGGGCTTTCTATGCTGCACCAGTCTTCCTTGGGTGCGACGTACGGCGTGTTGATTGCCAGGCCGATCTGGTACAAACCAAGTTTATCGGTGCTGTTCATGTTCTCAGCAATTGTTGGGGGACCAGCACTGACAGTATTAATTACCAAGGTTTCAGGACGATTGACATCCAGGGCGAAGGTGGACGATTCATTATTGGAAAAGATTACCCTCTTCATCGGTTGGGCATTGGTTGGGTACATATATTTCCGTTTTTGGGATGCTTTTTCAATGACTTACACCTATGAACCAGGCCGGACAGAAGCCTTGAGAATGATGACCTCTGGCCCTCTGGCGTTCAATTTTTTGGTGGGAGAGATGCTGTTGGGTGCCATAATCCCAGCAATTCTGCTACTCGTGCCCCGCTTCAGAAAAAGCTGGTCAGCCCAGGTGATCGCTTTGTCGTTGATCGTCGCCGGCGTCGTCGCTTACCGGTGGGATATTAACATGTCCGGATTGCTGGTCGTCCTGACTTACCTGCCGCAAGAAGTGACCACGATCTACACAACCTATTTCCCCTCGTTAATTGAGATTATCAGTGGTGTTGGGGTGGTGGCTTATGGCGCTTTGGCGATTACCCTGGCAGTTCGCTATTTGAACCTGGTCGATCACTCAGGAAAAGAAAAGGAGGTAGTTGAAACTCCTGTTGTGGTTGCAGGTACGGATTAAGATTAAAACGGCTGGATGAGCAATCCAGCCGTTTTTTGATTTAACAACAAAGGTAGATTTTCGTTCCTCGTTAAGAATTAATTTTCTGGGGCACCAATCTCGATCCACTCACTTACCTGGGATAGCTCCTCATCGGTGAGCTGACCAGGATGGTCTCCTGCGGATTGCACGATGATTATGGTGCTGTCATCCGGATTACCCGGGATAACTGCTGGACCGGAATTGCCACCAAGCAAGGCCCTCTGGTAATCACTCAAATCCAGTCCTCCAAGGTTGCTGCTGCTGTTATGGCAGGCGACGCATTTCGCTTCCATCATCTGGCTGATACCCCCTTCCCAGGTCAGGGAGGTAACAGGCTGTGGGGTTGGTGTGGGCAGAGGAATGGGAGATGGAGTCGGAGTAAAGGGGACAAATACTGCAGGTCGATCAGCTGGTGGGATAGTTTCGATGGCAGTTTCTTCATATGCAATGAAGAAATAGACACCCGCCAACATGACAATAGCCACCAGGGTAAAAATGGGTAGATATAGTCTCCTTCTTTTGGTGACACCTTCTGGTGTGACCGGTGGTTTGGCAGTCCCGGCTTTGATATCCGCTAGTTCAAGGGGATGATCGTGGAGCATCTCGTCTTCGGATATCTTTCCGCTGTACATCGATCTGTTGAAATGGCGGATGAAGACCTGGTACATGTGCCAGATCAGAATTGAAAGGATAGCTAATATTGCCTCCAAACTATGGGCAACTTTGGCTGCAGGGACGAATTGACCTGGAAGGAATCTCGTGGTCGCGATGGGATTCCACATCATAAATCCAGTAATGGCCATGATAATTGTGCCCCATACGACCGCCCAGTATTCCACTTTCTCTTCGAAGGTATACCGTCCCTGCTGTGGAGGCTCTTTCCGCCGGCCAATATAATAAAGAAAAGCGTGATAGACGTTAGTTATATCGTTCAGCACTGGCAGCATTGTGAGCCTGGCCCGATTTACGTAAACCCGATAGCCAAGTGCTCCAACGTGGTAGATAACGATCAGCATTGTGGCAATCGCAGCGGCATGATGAAGCCAGCGCAAGTTCTCAATCCCGCCAACTAATGAGACAATCCATTTCGAAATTGACAGTTCGGAGTATCTCTGGACCATCCCGGTGATGCCCAGGATGATGAAGCTGGTAATAAATATCCAATGTTCAACACGTTCAGAGATCGTGAACCTGACATACCATTTCTTTTGTTCCGGAGTATCTTTGGATACCTCTAAAGGTTCTGCAATATTACTCATCTTTTTTCTCCCTTCGGCGATTGATCAGGCGACGAGTTGCATCGCCGAAGACGAACAAAACCATGAATCCAAGGACTGCCGGGATAAAGATCTTGTAGAATAAATCGACGAGATATACGGCTGGGAACTTCTCCAGACTGGGTTCATAATGTCCAAGCCAGGTATCAGCGAAATTAGCGCCCGCCTCTGGGTGACAGCGCTGGCAAGTGATGAGCAAATTCTGCCGGATCACTTGGCTTTCAGTATCATCGACTTTCTTCATGTTATGGACACCGTGGCAATCGATGCAGACCGGCTTGTTGGTTTCCTGACCTTCAAATTGCTGCTGGAAGATCACTGTTGTCCCGTGGAAATCAGCAATATAGCTGTTGAAGACATTGGTGCTGATCCCGTATTTCGTCATTAATTCCTCATCGGCGTGACATTCAGCACATAACTGCGGAGAAAAAAGGTGGAAATCTGTGTTAGAAGGTCCAGCAACATTATGGACGCCATGACAGTCAATGCAGGTGGGCACATCCGGATTGCCTTCACCGATCAAAGCGTCACCATGCACACTTTCAGCGTACTGAGTAAAAATCTGTGAGTGGCACTGTGCACATGTTTCTGCGGAGGCTGTCAATGGCGTAGTTGGATCGCTGACCTCATGAAAACCGTGGCAATCGACACACAGAGCTGCTTGATCGTTCCCATCGTCCAGGGCTTGCTGGTGGACGCTGTCCTGGGTGGCATCGTACTTGTCCTGGTGGCAGCGGGCACAATTCTGATAATAAAGCAAGGAAACATCCCGCCTGGTTTCGGCGTTCAAGGGACGGTGAGGGAAATCAGTTATATCAACATGGCATTGAACACAGGCGTACCCTTGTTCTCCATGGGTTGAATGATTGAATGCCTCTGGATCGACCGTCAGATTAAGGATCTCGCCAGAGGGCAGCGTGGTTTGCATTCCGGGGTTTGCGTGACAGGCGAGACAGGTCTCGTTGGCGACACCTTGTGCATTGGGAGCAGCCTGGGTATCAGGTTGGTCAGATGCCGTCACCGCAACAGCAGATATAATGAGCAGCAATCCCAGGATGAGTATGCTGAGGCCAACTAAACCGCTCCGGTAGATGTATTTCAAAACATCACCTCCATGTTTACGCGGATTCAACAAATTCTCCGCGTAAATGACCCCATTCACTTGAAATTGAGCCTGGGATCGAGGATAAAAATTGGGTAGTATATCCCATAAATTTTACCCCAATTCAATTATTGTGATATCTGCAACTAATCACATTCTGTAATCATGGGAAGGTGACAAAGATCATAAAATATCAACTCTAGATAATGATCCGGTTTGAGGGGACCCGCGAAATTAATCAGTGGAACATAAATGCGGTGGAGATGGCTTGGAAAAACTCCATTTGTCCTAAAAAATAGTACAATTAATTCAATTTATGCTTAACTAGGTTACGAAATCCGGAGGAGTTTATGCAAGTGGAGAAGAATGAGCAACCAATGGATGTGGGCACCAGACTAAGGGAGTTGCGCCAGGAACGAGGTTTATCTATGCGTTCATTAGCCCGTTTGAGCGGTTTATCCACCAATGCATTGAGCATGATCGAACGAGGGAAAACTTCTCCTTCTGTTAGTACACTTTACAAATTATCCGAAGCGCTTGAGGTCCCGATCACAGCCTTCTTCCGCACCGAGCCCCCGCGGCAGGCGATTGTATTTCGCAAAGCCAATGAAAGATCTCGGGTGGAATTTCAGAGGGGGACCTGGGCAGGATTAGGAGGGGAATCTTTCATCGGCAGGGTAGAGCCATTCATGCTCACCCTTGAGCCAGGTGCAACCAGCGGCCCGCACGGTCTGGTCCATTCTGGGCATGAGTTCGTTATTTGTTTAGAGGGACAGCTGGAATATGAAGTCGAGGATCAGAGATACTCACTTCAACCCGGAGATAGCTTGATATTCGCTTCGAAATTAAGGCATCGTTGGCGTAATCCGGGTAAAAGTGTGACTGACGTTTTATTTGTTCTTTCAGGTTTTGAAAGCGATGAACGCCCAAGTGAATTTCATTTGAGTTCCGGTCAGAAAGGGGAGCAAGGCTCTGGCTGAGCTCAGGGTTTTACATCTCTCGTAAGTGATCTCGTTCGATTCATTCCTTGATAGAGGATTAATAATCCTCCTCAAGCAAATGAATATCCTTCTTCCTTTGAGAATTATTCTGCGACTGTTTTATTGAAAATATGGGGGGGATTCTTGACAAGATCTGATTGAGCGGTATCTGGTGATAACGTGCATCGGGAAAGATCTTGTAATGGCAGTTGAAAAACTGCAGTCCATTCCTCCAAGGGGATTTCCATAATCTTTGCCCCTTGAGTGACCTCGTTGGGAATGAATCTTCTTTTTTCTGCACCATTTTTTACATCGAATATGCGGATTCTTGTGCTGGATTTAAAATCAGATGGAGAAAATGATACATCCATGATAGCAATTTCCCTACCATCAGGACTCCAGGCAATACTGCTAATTCCTGATTGGATAGAAAGATGTTCGAATTCACCAGTATTTGTGTCGACCAGGAAAAATTTATTCTGCTTTTCTTGTGCATCAAATCCAGTGACCGCGATCTTTTGATTGTCAGGAGATATACTGGTCCAATTGATTATTGTGTTTGGAATACTAAATTGGAAAGAATCCAGATCGCCCAAATCTAACCAATATACCTTATCGTTGATATCAGCTGGCAATATCCCCCAATTTGCAATCACAATTTTTGTCCCATCTGGTGAGCGACTACAAAGCGCTTTCAACGGATCTATTATTTCTACGTTGCCCATGAAGTAGGTTTCTGCGAAGATATGAAATTCTCCAGTTTTCGGAAGCTCCAAATCCTGATGGTCCGCTTTTGTAAATGTAATCCTGGCTTCGGAAAGGTCGAAATCAGATGGTGGCGGTCGAAACGGATAACCCATCATAGGAAGTTTTGGTACTGAAGCGTTGGAATGATTGAACAATCCAGGTATCCCCGGGAATACTTCTATCGAAGCAAAGGTTGAATTCTCTGGTCTCTTTCTCCGAGTGGGGGTTGAATCGTCAAAATGGATCTTTCGTAAACTTGACTCAATGATCACTTTATCAAATCCATTCGGATTAAAATATTGCTCCTTCAATGAGATCCCAATTTTGGAATCCAGCCAAAGCCTGGCAATCACTTCCCCTTTTGGTGAGGAAAGCTCGATAACCAGTGCCTCTCGATCGGCGATAACCTCTTCGCTGACTACGGATATTACTGAGTCGAGGATTAAATCCTTCTCAATCGGGTTGAACAAGTAATTAATGGCATACGGAAAGAGGAAAACAGTTTCAGGTTTGATTGAAAACCAGGGTAATTGACTGCCGAGTTTTGCATAGTCGATCGTCCTCAGGAATTCTAACCGGGTGGGTGAACTCTCTGCGGAAAAGATGATATTTTCAATGGAATCAGGGATCCCCTGCGGTGGTCCAATGATCTGGAAGGCTCCTCCGACCTGGTCGATCCAGAGCTGGTGTCGTTCGGTGAACGGTGATCCAACATATCCAGCCGGTCCATTAAAGGTCACAATAACATCTGCCCACATCGTGCTCCACAGCTGGCTGCTTGATAGGATACGTTCTCTAATTTCTTCAGGTGAAGATTGGAGGGTCAGCGAATCCATAGCGGGGACATTGCCCGAATAATCTTGAGTATCCTTGTTAGGAAGAATATTCTCTAAGCCAGCAGAGGTATTTTCACTATCAGTCACTATGCTCATTAGATCAAAATTGGTCGAGGTCGAATTCTCTACAGTAATTCCATCAGACATCCGATTGGTAAATACGAACAGAAAATAAACCGCAAGAACAGCAAGGCTGGCCAATCCGAGCAACTGAAGACTGGCTCTTCTTGAATTGGACACCTTCTTCGAATCGAGCTGGGATATTATTTCCCAATTCGCGAGCTGTAGCGAACGATCTGAAAGAAGATCACCAGACTTATGGGTGCGAATGGAATTAATCAGATTTGGGTTTAAGAAGTGATACTTTTCTATACTCGATCTACGTTTTGTGATTATTACCTCGGCGATAGATTCTATCCAATCTCTCACCTTAGAATTCCCCCGGTACTCCTTTTTGCGAACGATAACCTGGATAAGAGTATCTTGCGCGGCCCGATGAGCCTCTTCAGGATAAGTCAACCTGGCGAGGGCACTTGAGTAAATCTGCTGATAGAAGCTGGCAACCAGGGCTTCGGTAAGGGCATCAACGTCGATTTGGTTACTCTGCAGCATCCACACCAGATCGGGTGAAAGATGACCATCATCGTTGAACATACCATTCACAATATAGAATATTACTATGAAAGTTGTCAAGATATCAAACTGACCTTCGGACAAAAAATCGGACATCAGAACCCAAGTGCCTGTCCGCAAGCGCTCTCCTTGCGGTGTGGCAATCTCCCAGTGATGAGATTGCTTCGCAAAAAACGCTCGCAATGACATCCAAAATAGGTTTGTCCGAACTCTTGTCCGAACTTGAGATCAAAACCTCCCTGCAATTTCGCTCTCATGCTATAATGCCCCGTATTCACACGTTGGTGAAAATGTTATGAAACGCAGCAGCAACAACTTGTTACTGGAAATAAATCCTGAGAATCCCGAAAATAATTCGGACCGGGATTAACGCGCTGTTCGTTGAATAGATAATTCGCGTGGTTGATTTTCCGCCCGATGCAGTAACTGCAAAGGGCTTTTTATTTTGGGTGTTAGCGAATACCTGCAAAAATAAATCCTAGTCTTGGAGGACAATAATGCAAAAAACCCATACTTGTGGAGAATTGAGATCATCGGACGAAGGTTGCACTGTAACTCTCGCCGGCTGGGTGAACAGGAGACGGGACCACGGTGGGGTGACTTTCGTCGACCTGCGCGACCACACTGGTCTGGTGCAGGTGGTCTTCAATCCAGATAATTCTCCGGAAGCCCACCAGGATGCAGTCCCGCTGCGGATTGAGTGGGTGATTCAGGTTCAGGGCGTGGTTCGGAAGCGTCCAGCAGGAATGGAAAACAAGAATCTCCCAACTGGTGAGATCGAAATTGATGTGCAGGAACTAGTAGTTCTCAACCCGGCAAAAACGCCTCCCTTTCCGATCAATAAGGAGGAGGAGGTCGATGAGCAGACCAGGCTGCGGTACCGCTACATGGATCTCAGGCATGAACGTATGGCAAAAAACCTTGTCTTGCGGCATAAGATCGTCAAGTTCATTCGGGATTACCTAGACCAGCAAGGTTTCATGGAAATCGAAACCCCGATCTTGTTTAAGACTACACCAGAAGGAGCGCGCGATTATTTAGTCCCCTCCCGCGTCCATCCAGGAGAGTTTTATGCCTTACCCCAGTCTCCCCAGCAGCTTAAGCAGCTCCTGATGGTAGCAGGCATGGAACGTTATTTCCAGATCGCACGCTGCTTTCGAGATGAGGACCAGCGCGGCGATCGCCAGCCCGAATTCACCCAGCTTGACCTTGAAATGTCTTTTGTAGAACGGGAAGATATCATGACATTGACGGAAGATTTATTTACCAACCTGGTGAAGGAGATCGTTCCAGACAAGCGATTACTGGCCAGCCCCTGGCCTCGTTTGACCTACCAAGAAGCCATGGATCGATTTGGGAAGGATAATCCGGATTTGAGGTTTGGCATGGAGCTGGGCAACATCAGCGACCTGGCTGGCGAGAGCGGTTTCAAAGTCTTCGAAAGTGTGGTTGCCAATGGAGGCGAGGTAAGAGGGTTGAATGCGCGTGGTTTGGGAGATTACAGTCGCAAACAGATCGATGAGCTGGTTGAGTATGTAAGCCAGTTCGGAGCAAAGGGATTGGCCTACCTGGCGATTACAGAGGAAGGGGAGCGGCGTTCCTCATTTGCCAAATTTTTACCCCCTGAAACCCTACAAACTGTCATTGAGAGATTCGAAGCTCAGGCGGGGGATCTATTACTTTTTGTGGCTGACCAACCAGAAATTGTATTCGAATCATTGGGTCGTCTGCGGGTGAATTTGGCTGATCGGTTAGAACTGCGTGATCCGGATGTGCTTGCCTTTAGCTGGATTATTGATTTCCCATTCGTGGTTTGGAATGAAGATGAAAAACGCTGGGATCCCAGCCATCATCTATTTACCTCACCGATGCCAGAGGATGTCTCCTTGCTAGATTCTGATCCAGGAAACGCACGGGGACAGCAATATGATATGGTGGTCAACGACTACGAAGTGGGCGGAGGTTCAATCAGGATCCACGATCGAAACCTGCAAGAAAAAGTATTCGAATTGATCGGCCTCAATCCGGAGGTAGCTGCGGAGCGATTCGGTCACATGTTGGAGGCGTTTGAATTCGGCACGCCGCCGCATGGAGGTATTGCTCCAGGAATCGACCGGCTGTGTATGGTCTTGGCCGGAGAGCCAAATATTCGCGAGGTGATCGCCTTCCCCAAGAACCAGGCCGCGCGGGATGTGATGGCTGATGCGCCCTCTCCAGTCGAACCAAAGCAGTTGCGCGAATTAAATTTACGCGTGGTTGATTAATCTTATCAGTTTTGTCTACTCAAGCAGTTCATTCTGTGGTATAAAAATGTTGACCCTGCTGTGTGCGTGCTGCCGCAATCCGGTTCTGAGCCAACACACACTTTATGGGTCTCAGACTTACGTCAGTGACGCGATAGGCCGGAGCCAAGGCGGAGCTGTCGAGGCGGGACCCACCCTGCGAAGGCAGGTTCAGAACTTAGCTGCACACGACACGGTGGGGTATTCCTTATCATAGGTTATCTAATGAAACTGCAACACCTCCTGGAAACAGTCCAGGAGGTGTTGGTTTTTGGGAAACTTGTTTTCAGCGATCTATGATGGCAATTAAATCACCAATCAATTTGTCTCCAATCCAAAATGTGACTCCGGTTACTTTTCGATAATGCCTGACCGTTTCCCACAAGGCTCCCCTTACGCGATGGTATTCGCATTCGTCTTTTGGTTTGGGGATCGAACCGTTTAGATTGACTTTAACGTTGCCGCTCTCTTTGTTGAATTTTATTGCACCTGTGTTCAGATGGGCATTATGGAGAGGATTGTATAAGCCACCGAAATCCTTTACCTTGAGCTTTAAGAGCGTATGCAGCGAATTATGAATATCCTTCTCAAGACTGCCCGAAGATGGGATGCCCGTGTAAACTGGGATTAGCGTATCGCCACATCCGAGAGGTCCTCCTGTATCTAATGCAACCAGGTAGTAAATGACCCCTTTTTGATCAGCAGTCGGAGAAGGTTTGATCGTTGGAGTGGGTTCTGGAGTGAATTCCGGTAGAGATTCAATATCTCCACTCAAAGAGACAACACTGGCAGAGACCCAGCATTGGGCATCAAATTGGGGTTCTTCAACAGACAACCAATCATTTTCTGCATTTCGACCGAGCAGGATCGGCTCTGTGTCACCATTAATATATGTTCGTATATCGTAGATCAATCCAGGACCAGTCCGGCAAACAGTATCCTCGTTGACTACCAGCGATGGTGGTTCGCTGGTCTCAGTGGGTGTACTCGTGCTTGTTTTCGTTGAAGTTGGAGTCACCGTGGCTGTGGGGGGAGATTCTGTGTCAGTTGGCGGGGGTTGGGTTGGCGTGGAGGATGGTTCTGGAGGTGGTTCAATTGTAATACTGGGTGTGGTGTCAGCCTCCTCAAGTGCAGATAGAGTTGGCGTGCCAGCATTGCAGCCCGCGAGAAGTAGTAGGATTAGCAGGAAAATGAAGATGCGGTAATTTCTTACTTTTATGATTGACTTCATGTGTTGATCTCCTGAGTGGATATACCGTGGAATTATACTCGACAACATCAACCACAAATCTAAACTCAGTGGACGGGCCAGATGGATAATCAAGGTGTTGGCATGACTGTAATTTAAATGTACAATCAGCTCTGTTGTTATTCACAGAAAGTGGTTTGAGGATTTAACTTAGCGAAGATAATTTAGATTTTATGCGAGGCGATCCATGGATTACTTGTTGACCTATGATGTCAGTACGACCGGATGTAAGGCAGCCATCGTTACCATCGATGGTCATCTGGTTGAGACGGCTTTTGAGGGATATTCTACTAATTATCCACAACCACTCTGGTCAGAACAAGATCCGGAAGACTGGTGGCAGGCCATAATCCACTCGACGAGAAGAGTCATGGAGGCAAGTGGTTTACAACCAGATCAGATCATCGGGATGGCATTTTGCACGACCATGACTAATATTATTGTTTTAGACGGTGAGGGGAATTTGATGCGACCGTGCATCTTTTGGATGGATGGCCGGGCTGGAGAGGAAGCACGCTTCATTATGCGCAGGTTAGGAGGGGAGAGGATCTTCACCCAGCTAATCGGCGCCACGGCTTCAGGGAAAGATGTGATCCCAAAATACCTGTGGCTTAAACGCAACGAACCAGAGG
>CALBUI010000306.1 GCA_937968125.1 uncultured Anaerolineales bacterium
TGGTGGAAGATGATCGAGAATTATGGGATCACAATCCTGTATACCGCTCCGACAGCGATCCGCGGCTTGATGCGCTTTGGCGATGCCTGGGCAAACCGGCATGATTTGAGCAGCCTGCGCTTGTTGGGTAGTGTGGGTGAACCGATCAATCCTGAAGCCTGGCGTTGGTACCACCAGGTGGTCGGTAAAGAGCGCTGTCCGATTATGGATACCTGGTGGCAGACTGAGACGGGTGGCTTCATGATCACGCCGCTGCCAATTACGCCGCTCAAACCAGGATCAGCAACCAAACCTTTCTTTGGGATTGATGTTGAGGTCGTGGATGAGGAAGGGGAGATCGTCCCTCCCGGGGAGGAGGGGTATCTGGTGGTAAAGAAACCCTGGCCTGGTATGCTGCGTACTGTTTACCGCGACCCTGAGCGCTACCAGCAGCAATACTGGGAGAAGTTTAAGACCCTTTACCAGACTGGGGATTCTGCTCGCAAGGACAAGGATGGTTACCTGTGGATCATTGGGCGGATGGACGATGTGATCAAGGTCAGCGGTTACCGGTTGGGGACCGCGGAGGTAGAAAGTGCCCTGGTCAGCCACCCGGCTGTTGCTGAAGCCGCAGCCATCGGTTTACCGCATGATATCAAGGGCAATGCCATCCATGCATACGTAATTCTGCGTTCGGGATTCGAACAAAGCGAAAAACTTGGGGAAGAGTTAAGGCAGCATGTTGGCCACGAGATCGGTCCAATTGCCAAACCGGAAGAGATTGGCTTCGTTGATAGTTTACCGAAGACGCGCAGTGGAAAAATCATGCGCCGCTTACTGCGCGCCCGTGCGCTGGGTGAACCCGAAGGAGACGTGAGCACGTTGGAAGATTAGACGCCTCCCGCATTCAATCCCATAACAAAGTAATTGTTTAAGATATGGAAATTCCCAAAAACCAGATTTCATTTAGAAAAATTGTTGCTGAAATCACCGGGGATTTCCGATCTACCCGCCTGGCACCGGGAATCGCATCTGGCTTGGTAATTGGGCTGCTTGAGGTAATTGTTGCTATCTCATTTTCGGCGCTAATCTATTCGGGGGATATTTCGAGCTTTATTGGCATTGGGATTGGATTCGCATTAATCGGCGCCATTATCACTGGAGTAGTCGTTACCCTGGTGTCCTCACTTCCCGGGACGATATCAGGCATCCAGGATGCTCCAGCAGCAATCTTGGCTCTGATGGCTGCTGCGATCATTGCCTCTATGCCGCGTGATGCGACCAGCCTGGACACATTTATCACTGTAGCGGTCGCAATCGCGGTGACCACTTTTATTTGTGGCATATTCTTGCTCGGCTTGGGATATTTTAATTTAGGGGAGCTCGTTCGCTTTCTGCCTTACCCCGTTGTAGGTGGCTTTCTGGCTGGAACTGGCTGGTTGTTGGTAGTCGGATCCATCAGCTTGATGACCGATATCACCCCTAGTCTTGTGGAGATATCAACTTTATTTCAGGTAGAG
Organism: uncultured Anaerolineales bacterium; assembly: GCA_937968125.1. Lineage (GTDB taxonomy): Bacteria > Chloroflexota > Anaerolineae > Anaerolineales > UBA4823 > PFL25. Next base: position 1,500 of record CALBUI010000306.1, read on the forward strand.
ATTCTCATTCGGTGGCTGCCAGGTCTAATTTTTGCGTTGGTATTGATGGTTATCTTGAACCGGTACAATCATTTTTTGTTATTGCTGGGACTTGTATTCGGTGGGTTTGTCACATTCTATCTCGTCATGTGGCTGGCTGGTTTCTCGATTCTTGAAGCTAGTGCAAATGGGTGGCTGTTGGGACCATTCCCGGAAGGCAATTTTTTTCAGTCTATCCCATTGTCTGCCCTGGCAGATGTGGACTGGACCTTGATATCAGCCCAAATTGGCAACATGGTGACTATTCTTATTATCAGCGCCTTTGCGCTCTTGCTCAATATCAGCAGTCTGGAGCTGGTAGCCAAAGAAGATATGGATGTCAACCGTGAGCTGCGAGCAGCTGGGGTTAGCAACGTGTTTACAGGTTTCTTCGCTGGCTTGGTCGGTTTTCAACAGCTTAGTTTTTCTGCAATGAACCAAAAAATCGGAGCTCAAACTCGTCTGACTGGCTTGCTTGCTGTGGCTGTTTGTATTGCCGCATTAGTTGCGGGAACCGCATTTATTGCAATCCTACCGAAAGTCGTCTTCGCCAGTTTGCTCTTGTATTTTGGCATGACGTTTCTGTATGAATTTGCGTATGAAACGTGGTTTGAATTACCTCAAGCTGATTATTTCATCATTCTTTTAATCCTGGTGGTGATCGCCACAGCTGGTTTTTTGGAAGGTGTGGTGGTGGGAATTCTCGCGGCGGTGATCCTCTTTGCAGTTAATTACAGCAAGGTAGATGTGATTAAACACTCTCTCACCGGAGCCACCTATAAAAGTACGATCGCCAGACCCAAAATGCATGCGCGGTTGTTACAACGATACGGAAAACGAATTTTGATCCTTGAACTTCAGGGATACATCTTTTTTGGTACAGCTAATAATCTTCTTGAACAAATCAGGGCTCATATTAACCAATATGCAAACACACGCTTATGTTTTTTGCTGCTGGATTTTTCCCATGTGACCGGAATTGACTCATCTGTCGCTGTAACCTTCCGGAAGATGGATCAACTTTTACAACAAAGCAATGCCAGCATTGTCCTTACTGGTTTATCTGTAAAAATCTTGACATTTCTGCAAAAATCAGGATTTTTTGATATCGATGAAGACTCATTCCACATTTCAACAGACCTAGACCATGGAGTTGAGTGGTGCGAATATAAGCTGCTTCAGTCAACAGGTGTGCTAGAACGAGACACGGAAAAATCATTTCATGATCAACTGAAGATTTTAATCGGTGATTCTGAACTGATTCATCGAATAATAAATTATCTTGAAAGACAAGAACTTGCAGCAGGTGAGTACATAATCAACCAAGGTGATTCTCCTGGTGATTTATACTTCCTCGAGGACGGAATAGTTACAGTCCAACTGGAAATTCCAGGTGAGGTACCACGGCGGTTGAACACACTATCCAGTGAAAACCTGGTCGGTGAACTGGGATTCTATTTGGGATCAAAGCGGAATGCGTCAGTAGTGACCGAAACACAAACTACTATCTACAAGTTAACAGCCGAATCCTTGAAGAAGATGGAGACCGAGGAACCTGAAGCTGCAGCCTTGTTTCACAAATTCATCGCGCACGTGATGGCGGAGAAACTCTCACACCTGATGGCGACTGTTGAGACTTTGATGCGCTAATCCCCAAGATCGCACTAATAACCGAATATTTCTCACAACTTATGGGAGTTCTTGTCTACCCAATTTCATCCAAGTGCGAACATATTCTGAAAATCCCATTATTCAAAGTCTTATGAGAATCGATACTTGACAGGCCAAATAAAACGGATATACTCACTCAGTGAGTATATCGGAATATTCTCCAAGTATCGGATCAGTCTCTCCTGAATATGCCTTGTTAGGCTTCCTTTCCCTTGACTCGGCCCATGGCTACGAACTTCACCAGAAATTAACTGCTGAACTCGGCCAGGTGTGGCACCTCAGCCAAAGCCAGATCTACAGCATCCTCAATCGCCTCGAGAGGAAGGGGCTAATCCAGGGCACCCTCCAAGAACAAAAGAAATTACCCCCCAAACGCTTATACAAACTAACTACTGCCGGTCAAGAACGATTCGACGATTGGCTGGGATCCTCCAGTCGACCGAGTGCACGTGTAATAAGGATTGAATTTATCACCCGGTTGTTTTTTGCCTATTCTCGTGATCCGGATATGGCAGTGCAACTGGTTGAAGAGCAAATTGCTGACACGCAAGCCAGGTTGCAGCAGCTGGAGGATATCCAGTTTACTCAACCGACTGGCAAAATCTTTAACCAGATGGGTTTAGATTTACGGATTCGCCAGCTGAACTCCATCCTGGATTGGTTGATCTCCTGCCGGGAAACTCTGGCAAATTCTCAAAAAGGTGCTCCGACGGCATGAAGGGGAAAATCCGGATCTTCTTACTGTTTCTGGCATTCAGCTCAGCTTGTGTTGGAGCAAATAATCCCCGCAACAACAGGGATGAGACTTTGACCATCTTTGCTGCTGCCTCATTGTCTGAGGCATTCACCGAGATTGCCAAAGAATTTGAAGCCTCCAACCCAGGCACTGAAGTTGCTATAAATTTCGCCGGATCACAGCAGCTCGCCCAACAAATTTCACATGGCGCTTCGACTGATATCTTCGGTAGCGCAGATAGCCAGCAGATGGAAAATGTGATCATCAGTGGACAGGTGGAGGCGGGGACAGATCAACCATTCATCCACAACCAATTGGCTGTTGTTTTGCCAGGTGACAATCCGGCAGATATTCTCAAATTCAATGATTTGGCCATGCCCGGGGTGAAGTTGATTATGGCAGATGCTGCCGTGCCGGTCGGACGTTATTCTCAAGAGATGCTCGATTTAGCTGGCAAACAACCTGGGTATGGACCTCAATTCAAAGCGAACGTTTTAGAGAATGTTGTGTCCTACGAAGAGAACGTCCGGGCGGTCTTGACCAAGATCATCTTGGGAGAAGCTGATGCAGGCATCGTGTATTTGAGCGATTTTATCGGCGCGCGAGAAGACAATATCAAGATGGTGTCCATTCCTGAAGAGGTCAACGTCACTGCCAGCTATTATATCGCTCGACTCAAAGATAGCCCTAACAAGGATCGCGGAATGGATTTTCTCGAACTGGTTCTTTCTCCAAGAGGGCAAGACATACTAAAGCATCATGGCTTTAACCACCGAGGCGAACATGAATAATCAAGAAATGCGGGGATCACCACCTGCTCCCACTCCCCCTACCAGGTTGAGCGGCATTTGGCGGATTTTAAGCCTGCCGATGTTGATCTTTCTGAGTATCCCCATTCTGGCGCTTTTCCTACGCATATCACCACCAAACCTTCTTGAAAATTTACGCCAACCAGATGTGTTACAAGCCATAGGATTGAGCCTGGTGACTACGCTGATCTCCACTGCCATCATCATTTTGGGTGGGACCCCCCTGGCCTATTCGCAGGCGCGGGGACAATTTCGATTCAACCGGATTATTGATACATTAATCGATCTCCCCCTTGTCCTTCCGCCGGCAGTAGCTGGCGTGGCCTTATTAATGGCGTTTGGCCGGCGCGGACTGCTTGGGGGAATTTTTGATGATCTTGGAATCCACATCGCCTTTACTCCGCTGGCGGTCATAATCGTACAGGTGTTCGTTGCGGCACCTTTCTACATCAAGTCTGCCACATTAGGATTTTCCAACATCGATCAAGAATTGGAGCAATCTGCCGCCCTGGATGGGGCAAGCAGCCCCCAAATTTTCCGTTTTCTCACCATTCCACTCTCCTGGTCGGCATTACTCGGAGGTGCAATGATGAGCTGGGCCCGCGCGCTGGGCGAATTCGGAGCGACGATCATCTTTGCAGGTAATTTCCCAGGCCGAACGCAAACCATGCCGTTAGCCATCTATATCGGTTTTGAGCTGGACCTGGACATCGCCTTAACCCTATCTGTTATCCTGATCCTGCTTTCTTTCCTGGCTTTGTTCATCGCTCGGAATATCCTCAACCGGGATTGGATGGGCAGTTGACCAGTGTACATAGTTGTGGCATAATCTGTCCAATCAACCCCAAAAAGGCTATGATGGAAACGAGTAGGCCTGAATTGAGCTGTCAGCGATCCTGGGATTGGTGAGAGCCAGGACAGACATACGGGCCGAAAATCATTCCGGAGCTGCAATCTGAACAGGGCAATATACCCTTATTAGGTGAGCCGGGTTCATCATCCGTTACCAATGATGCGGGTATATCTCAGATATCGCTCAGTCAATACCAGGCCGTACCCGATCGAGGTGCCCGTCTAATTCGGGAACCAGGGTGGTACCGCGGGAGATTGCTCTCGTCCCTGATCTGGGACGAGTTTTTTGATCCTGATCCCAGAGTGTTGTATCTCTCTTATTGGGTTGATATGAATTTCGTTCGAGCGAGGTAGTTATGTTTAAACCAGTTTCCCCAAAACTAAATATCACTCAAGTTGAAGAAGCGATATTGAGGACGTGGAGGATTCGCCACATTTTTGAAAAATGTGAAGAGCAGCGCCGGGGCGGTCCTGAGTACGTTTTCTACGAAGGGCCACCGACTGCCAATGGAATTCCTGGGGTGCATCATGTCCTCGCCCGGGCATTTAAAGATATCTTCCCTCGCTATAAGACCATGCGGGGTCACCATGTCATCCGCCGAGGTGGTTGGGACACGCATGGATTGCCGGTTGAGATCGAAGTCGAGAAAAAATTGGGCTTCAACAGCAAGAGCCAGATCGAGGAATATGGGATCGGACCTTTTAATGAACTCTGCCGTCAATCCGCCTTTGAATACATCCAGGAATGGGAGCGGTTAACCGACCGGATCGCCTTCTGGGTTGATCTGGAAGAAGCTTACGTCACCTATACCAATGACTACATCGAATCGGTGTGGTGGATATTGAAGAATTTCTGGGACAAAGGCCTTCTCTACCAGGGTTTTAAAGTTGTCCCTTACTGTCCACGCTGTGGAACGCCGTTATCCGACCATGAAGTCGCCCAGGGATACGCTGAGGCGGTGGACCCATCGATATTCGTCCGCATGCCTTTGATCGATGATCCCGGCACCTCGCTTTTGGTTTGGACCACCACACCTTGGACGCTGCCAGGCAATGTGGCCGTGGCGGTTCATCCAGATGTGGATTATGTGATCGTAGAACGCGAGTTTGCAGATGGGCGTAAAGAAAAATTGATCCTGGCTGAAGACCTGGTGGAAAAAGTCTTCCGGGATGAGCAGGTGGAGGTATTTGAAACATTCAAAGGCAAGAAATTGAAGGGCGTTAAGTACCAGCCTCTGTTCACCTTCCTGGCTTTGGAAAAGCAGGCTCATTATGTCGTCTTGGGTGATTTCGTAACCACAGAGGATGGCACCGGTATGGTCCATATCGCTCCGGCATTCGGTGCCGAGGACATGGATGCTGCCCTGGAATTCGATCTGCCGATCCTTCAGACTGTAGCGGAAGATGGAACTTTTATCTCTGACGTTCGACCGTGGAGCGGAAAATTTGTCAAGGATGCTGATCCCCTAATCACAGACGATCTAGATGCCCGCGGCTTACTCTACCGGGTGGAGACCTACACCCACACCTATCCTTTCTGCTGGCGATGTGATACCCCATTGATCTACTATGCGCGCGGCACCTGGTACGTGCGCACGACCGAATATAAGGAGCAGCTAACCGGACTCAACCAGGAGATCAACTGGTATCCGGAGCATATAAAGAACGGCCGCGTCGGCAACTGGCTGGAGAACAATGTTGATTGGGCGTTAGGACGTGAGCGTTATTGGGGCACTCCACTGCCCATTTGGGAATGCGAAGGCTGCCACCACCAGCTGGCTGTGGGTTCTGTGGCTGAAATGAGTGAACTCGCAGAAAAGGATCTATCCGAGCTTGACCTTCACCGCCCATTCGTTGACGAGGTTGAATTTCCCTGCCCTGAATGTGATGGCAAAATGAAGCGGGTTCTGGAGCTGATCGATGTCTGGTTTGACTCTGGCGCCATGCCGGTCGCCCAGTGGCATTACCCGTTCGAAAACGAGGAAATCTTTAAGCAGCAGTTCCCGGCGGATTACATCTGCGAAGCGGTCGACCAGACGAGGGGCTGGTTTTATTCCCTGCATGCCATCAGCACCCTCCTGTTTGAGAAAGTCAGCTTCCGCAATGTGCTCAGTCTTGGTCTGATCCTTGACGGCGACGGATTGAAGATGTCAAAGTCCCGGGGTACGGTGATCGATCCGTGGGATGTGATCAACGAACATGGCGCAGATGCATTTCGCTGGTATCTCTATACAGCCAGCCCTCCTGGACAGGAACGGCGCTTCTCTGTCGACCTGGTGGGGGAGGTGATGCGCAACTTCACTTTGACATTGTGGAATGTTTATTCCTTCTTCGTTACCTACGCCCGTTTGGATGAGTGGAAACCGGAACCTGGTGGAATGAATGTAGCGGAGGTTCAAAATGAACTCGACCGCTGGTTGCTCTCTGAGCTGAATACCCTGACCAGGGACGTTACTGCCTCACTCGATACCTACGATGTACTGGGAGCGACGCGGCCAATCCAAAACTTTGTCGATACGCTATCCAAGTGGTATCTTCGTCGATCTCGAAGGCGCTTTTGGAAGAGTGAATCAGATGCTGATAAGGAAACTGCTTACGCGACGCTTTATACTGCATTGACCACCATAAGCAAATTGCTTGCACCGACCATGCCGTTCCTGGCCGAGGAGTTATACCAAAACCTGGTTACATCAGTGGATAAGGAGGCACCTGAGTCGGTTCATCTGGCAGATTGGCCTGTCTACGATAAAACCTCAATCGATGAGACGCTTAATTCCGATATGCGGTTGGTGATGCGCCTGGCATCACTTGGACATTCGGCGCGCAACCAGGCTGCTATCAAGGTTCGCCAACCGCTGGCTGAAGCTGCTTTTTCCGTTCGTAGCCAGAAGGAGGTCCAGGCGCTGGAGAAGTATGCTGAATTACTGTCGGATGAACTGAATGTGAAAAAAGTGAGTGCATTAAGTTCGGCTGGAGAAGCAGTCTCCTATTCTCTGAACCCGCTGCCAAAACAGCTTGGCCAGAAGTACCAATCCAAATTTCCTGAAGTAAGGAAAGCCATTCTGGCAATGGATGCTCAAGAGTCAGCCCAGGCATTGCTTAATGGTGAGGCAATTAAGGTGACTGTTGATAAAGAAGACCTGGAGATATTACCGGACGAAATTGAAGTGCGAGCTGAGGCGCGTTCCGGATTAGAAGTTGCCTCAGAAGGGGCATACCTGGCTGCCCTAAAGACAGATCTGACTCCTGAACTTGTCCGTGAGGGTCTGGCGCGTGAGTTTGTTCGCCGGGTGCAGGATTTGCGCAAGCAGGCAGATTTCGATATCGCTGACCGGATCTATACCTACATCAGCGCCTCGGAAAACCTGGCGCAGGCAATAGAGGAACATCGCGATTACATCATGGGTGAGACTCTGACCCTGGAAATGAGATCGGGCGATCCCCTGCCGGAAGCGTCAACTGGTGAATTTGAATTTGATGGGGAACAAGCGAAGGTGGGATTGGTGAAGGCGTAATAATGTAAGGGCGAAGCATTTTATTTGAGCTTATTGCACGAGTTAGTTATGACCGAAAATGCTTCGCCCCTACAAAATGGCGTTTAGCTTATCGTCAACTAAATCAACAAACCCATCCGCCCCCATATCTTGATACTCGCTACGTGCTTCTTCTAGCAGTTCTCGCGCTTTCACCTCGTCTTCATTTTCACCGCGAATTAAAAGTGAATCCGCTATTGACATAATGAAATTGGAATAATCAGGCTAATCTAATCAAATCATGCAATATCTCATCCCCTTGATTGCCAATCAGTTTGGCTAGATTCAGGAGGAGAAGAATGGCAAACCTACAAAAGGCTGTTATCCAACCCGAAAACATTTATGAATCCACGTCATACCCATTTTCCCAGGCCATCCGCGTCCGGGCAGGAGAAATGCTCTTCATCGCCGGCCAACCGGCCATGGATGTTGACGCCAATACAGTCGGGATAGGGGATATGGAGGCTCAGACGCGCCAGGTTTACAAGAACTTGGGGATCATCCTGGAAAGCGTGGGCGCTTCCTTCAGCAATGTGATTGAACTAACCACTTTTATAGTTGGTAGAGAGAATTTACCTGCTCACCTGGAAGTGATTTCGGAGCTGTATCCGACTTTATTTCCGGATGGGAAATACCCTGCTGACACGGTCGCTATTGTCGATGGCTTGTATCTAGAAGAATTCCTTCTGGAAGTCAAGGCGCTTGCAATATTGGATTAATCTTTTCTCCTGCTAACAAAGCTTATACTGGACGAGTTTCCTGGCTACCACGCTCCAGCGTGGTAGCCAGGCTTCTGAAGAATGACTGTCACATTTTTCCCGTGTGCGGTGTTTCTATAATTGAAAGACCGTTTTTAGGTTACACTGATGACAGTGACTTCAAAAGACATCAACATCGGCGCACTCGGTACTGAGTATGATTTCGAGACCATCTTCCTTGAGCAATGGTCGCAAATATATAGTGTAATTTTCCGGCTGGTTGGTGACCAGGCCGAGGCAGAAGACCTGGCTCTTGAGACTTTTTGGAAGCTTTATCGAGATCCACCATCAAAGGCGGAGAATTTGAATGGATGGCTGTACCGGGTTGCGGTGAACCAGGGTCTAAATGCCTTGCGGTCCAGGAAAAGGCGAACCTATTATGAGGGCCAATCTGGCCTGCAAACACTGGATGAGTACCCATCCTTACAACCTGAATTTGAAATCGAACGTGCTGAGCAAAGACAGGAAGTGCGGAATGTCCTGGCCAAGATGAAACCACGCTCAGCAAAACTTTTGGTGTTAAGACAATCTGGCTTAAGCTATAAAGAGCTGGCTGCGGTAGTAAAAGTAAAACCAACCTCGGTCGGATCTCTGCTGGCCAGGGCAGAAGGTGAATTTGAAAAGATCTATCACCAGCTGCGAGGAGGATAAGATGCATCTATCAGACGGAGAAATTAGGGCGTACCTTGATCAAGAAAACGTAGTGGAAGGAGTTGAAATCCACTTGAAGGAATGTGCCGATTGTCGGGAGCGTGCGGCCAGGATGAGTGAATCAAGCATTCATGCAAATCAACTTCTCGGATCATTGGAGCCAGCTGGGAAGGATATATCAAAAACTGGACAGCAGGCTTACGCAATATTTGAAGATCGGTTTATTTTGAAGGAGAATATCCCAATGTTTGAGAGGCTTTTCAATAAGAAATATCGCTTTACCTGGGTTGCCCTTAGTGTGGTGGCCATCCTTGCGGTTGGGATGTTGTTTCCCCAGGTGAGAGCAATTGGAAGCAGCTTCTTAGGTCTGTTCAGGGTTGAGCAGTTCACCATTATCCAGGTCGATCCGGAGCAAATCGAGGGGCAATTGGGATCATCCTCGAATTTTGGGTATTTACTGGCTGAAGATGTCGTGATCGAGGAATACGGTGATGCTATGGACGCAGCTGATGCAGTCGAGGCGAGCTCCCTCTCTGGTTTCCCGGTGCGATTGCCAGCTGTAGCACCCTCTCTAGGGGAGTTGAAAGTCCAGCCGGGGGCAAAGGTCTCTATGGTCGTGGACCTACCCAAAGTCCAGGCCTTATTGGATGAGATTAGTAGTGCTGATCTGCATCTTCCGACAGCATTAGATGGAGCAGAGGTTTCGATGGAAATGCCCGTAGTAGTAGGTGCTGCGTTTGGTAGTTGTGAGGTAACTGGTGAAATGATCCGCAATGCAGATATTGATCCCGACGGTCCTCTACCGGATTTAAGCGAGTGTATCACCTTGACCCAATTCCCCAGCCCAGAGATCAGTGCACCTCCAGGACTTGATATCGCCAGCATCGGTGAGATGTTTCTGCAGTTGTTGGGATTGACTCCCGAGGAGGCGGCTCAATTCAGCCAGAATGTGGATTGGACGACGACTCTGGTGATCCCAATTCCACGTTATGGGACAGAGTACCAGGATGTCTTCGTGGATGGTGTCGAAGGGACATTAATTCTGCAGTCCCAGCGCAGTGAATTACCCCATTACCTTTTGGTTTGGATCAAGGATGGCGTCGTCTATGGTCTCACCGGTCCTGGGACAGCAGAATCGGCCTTGGAGATAGCAAACTCCTTAGAGTAAGGTAAAATCTTAGCTTAGAAACGGTGGGCGTGAAACGTGACACGCGGCGCGTTTCACGCTTTTCATTTTTTCAACTCAATTTTCCAGACCATTTTATGACTGATGCTCCCATTATTGTTACCCAAAAGCTGAAAAAAGAATTTGGCGATAAAATCGCTGTTGCAGATCTAACCCTGGAAGTTGGAATGGGGGAGGTGTTTGGATTCTTAGGGCCGAACGGGGCGGGAAAAACTACCGCAGTCAAGATGCTTTTAGGGCTAATTTCTCCGACATCAGGAAAAGGTGAAGTACTCAATGCCGCGCTTGGGGACCACAAATCACGTGCTAAAGTGGGATTTTTGCCAGAACACTTTCGCTTCCACGATTGGTTGACGGCGGTTGAATTTCTCAACCTGCATGGCAACCTGTACCATATGCCAAGCGATCAGCTCAATAAACGTGTGCCAGAACTGCTTGAGCTGGTTGGATTAGGGGGACATTCTCAGAAGAAATTAGGCGCCTTTTCCAAAGGCATGCTCCAACGGATCGGATTGGCACAAGCCCTCCTGAATGATCCGGTTCTCGTTTTTCTTGATGAGCCGACTTCAGGGCTTGATCCGGTGGGGCGACGCTTGGTTCGTGATATTATCCGTGACCTAAGTGAGCGCGGGACCACTGTTTTCTTGAACTCCCATCTGCTCAGCGAAGTTGAAATCACCTGCCACCGGGTGGCCTTCATCCGTCACGGCGAAGTGCTTTTAACCAGCTCTTTACAAAACCTGGTGGAAGGTGAAATCACTGTAGAAGTACGGGCCAGGGGATTGGGCGAAGAAATTGTGGCTGGTCTCTCAAGGTGGAGTCAGAACGTGCGCGCGGACGGTGAACACCTGACACTGACCCTGTCTGGCGAGGCTGACATTCCAGAGATCAATAACTACCTGGTTGAGCAAGGAGTCGAGATTTACGCCATCCGTCCGCAACAGCTTTCCCTCGAGGACTTGTTTATTGAGATTGTCGGCACTGAGGGTGGTTTATGACGACCCTGGTGATCGCCCGGCTAACTTTTCGAGAAGCGGGACGCCGAAAAATCCTCTTAGCTGCCCTTCTCTTGGGATTGGCGTACCTGGTGATATATGGATTGGGATTTTATTTTGTCGACCAGGATGTAAACAGCTCACAATTTGGTCCAGGATTATTAGAACTCAACCAGATTCATAATTTTCTCTTCATGGCAGGGTTGTACGTGGTTAATTTCCTGACCGTAATGATGGCCGTATTAACTTCGGTCGATACGCTTTCTGGAGAGATCGCTTCCGGCACCATCCAAACACTAGTTTCCAAGCCTGTCCAGCGTTGGGAGATCGTGTTTGGAAAATGGCTGGGTTTCGCTGGAATGCTCACTTTTTACTTGCTGCTCATGGCTGGGGGAACTATCGGGCTGGTCTATACCATATCGGGCTATGTTGCGCCAAATGTGCTGCGCGGTTTAGGGCTCTTGTGGATGAACGCGGTGCTGTTGTTGGGAGTCTCACTGGCTGGGGGGGCTGTGCTGTCCACCCTGGCGAATGGCGTGTTGGTATTTGGGATGTTTGGGATCGCTTTTATTGGCGGTTGGATCGAACAAATCGGCTCTTTCATTCAAAACCAGACTGCAGTCAATGTTGGCATAATCTCCAGTTTGTTGATCCCCAGCGAAGCGCTGTGGAAGCGAGCGGCGTTTGAAATGCAATCACCAATGGTAAGCGCGCTCGGGTTTTCTCCCTTTACCTCCGCTTCAATGCCCAGCACGCTGATGGTTGGCTATGGTGTTGTCTACGCCGTTCTGGCTCTGCTCCTGGCGATCATGTTGTTCAACCGTAGAGATCTATAATTCCCGGTAGAAATGAAATCGAAATCGAGAAGAATTCGCTGTCAGGATTTAGTCGCCGTTTCGGGCGCTTATCTGCTGATGCTCTTCGCCTGGTTAGGAATATATCTTGCCACAGGAGACCGGTTCACGATCATCGGTTTATTGAATTTTGTTGCGATATTCTTATTTGTGCCCCTGGCGCTGGTTTTGTTCGTCGCCATAACCTGCAGGAGCATGTGGCTGGGTTTTGGCTTCATAATTGGTGCTGCCGCACTGATCTGGTTCTGGGGGGACCTGTTTGTCCCTAGGATTAACCAGGATTCGTCAGGTGAGCCAACTTTGTCGGTGATGACCTACAACGTCTTGGCCTGGCACAACCAATATGGACCTATCTTAGAAACTATTCGGGCGGAAAACCCAGACGTTTTACTCCTGCAAGAACTCAACAATGGTCTGGCGGACATACTACAAAAAGACCTGATTGATGTATATCCATATCAGGTATTGGATCCGGTTGATAATCCTACTGGAATAGGCGTGATCAGCAAATTCCCAATTCAGCCGAGCGAAGTGACCCTGCCGCAGCTTTGGGCAGGAGGCCCGCAGGTCTTGGACCTGGATTGGAATGGTGAGCAAATTACGCTGGTGAACTTCCACATGTTCCCAACGACAGGTGTATGGCCGCTGGATGAGGTCGATCGAAGTATTCGCTTCAGGGAACAGGAGGCTCGAATTCTGGCGGGATTGGCAAACCAATCTGAGTCTTCAATAATGGGCGGTGATGCCAACACGACTTCATTGAGCGATTCTTATAAGACGATAACCAGTATCTTGACAGATGCTTACCGCTCAGCCGGGTTCGGCCTGGCACATACCTTTCCGGGAAGCACAATTCCGGGAAGCGACAGACCGCATATCGGCAGGTTATACGTGCCAGCCTGGGTGATGCGGATCGATTATGTTTTTCATTCTGAGGATTGGATTACATATTCCGCACGCACAGCGCACATTGATGGCGTATCTGATCACCGCGGGGTGATTGTAGAGCTGGCAAAGAAAAAGTAGATCAAACCAGGTATGGGGGATACAAATCCAAAAGTAACAGATTCACGTAAAATTAATCAAATGTGGATATAATAGACGCTATTGGGGTTAATATGCCTACTTTAGTCAAAGAATTTTCAGATGTAGATAATACCCTGGCGAGCCTGCGTAGAGGCTGGTTACTCCTCCTAATTCTGCAAATCCTGCTGCTATCAATTGGATCCATGATTTTGCTGACTTGGTGGGCAGACCAGTTTGCAATACGCTGGCTAAGTTTAGCTGCCTTATCTTCGATGCTCTTCCTCGGATTCCTGTGGCGCTCTTTGAAACTCAATACTCGTCCTCGAGACGATCATCTACTCGCCGGTTTTGGCCCTGGAAACCTGCTTACGATATTGCGTGGATTTTTTCTTGCTTTGCTGATCGGATTTTTATTTTCTCCTCGACCACCAGGGTGGTTAGCCTGGGTACCCGGATTACTTTATTCGATTGTTGCGATTGCAGATCTTTTTGATGGCTACCTGGCGAGAAAATTCGACCAGCAAACGATGTTAGGGGAGAGGTTAGATCTGTCTTTAGATGGCCTGGGCATGCTGGTCGCCAGCATCCTGCTGCTTCAATACGGGCAGGTGCCAGCCTGGTATCTTTTGGTTGGATTTGCCAGGTACCTGTTCATCGCTGGGATATGGCTTCGTCGGAAGTTGGGAAAACCCATCTATGATTTAAAACCAAACACTACCCGACGTCCGTTTGCTGGAGCTCAAATGGGATTTGCCGCGGTGGTCTTGTATCCTGTATTTGGACCACCAGGAACTGCGCTGGCCGCGGCCCTGTTTGCAATCCCTTTCCTGGTTGGTTTCACGATTGACTGGCTGCAAGTTAGTGGAACAATACCATCAATTTTCTTCCGTACTTTAGACAGCAAGTATCAGGACCAACCGAGTGAAGGGCAAATTAGAAATCTCCTCACAAAATGGCTGCCATTCGGTTTTCGAATCTCGCTGGTGATACTTATAAGCCTTTGGGTTGTACAGGATTTGCTTGGAACGGTTATCTTAGAATATTTAACTGCTCCTTTTGATGTTTCAGATTCGACAATTCTCACTCAATGGTCAGGCTGGTTGCTTCTTATTGTCGGGATTGGAACGATGATGATCGCTGTGGGAGCAGCAGGACGGATTGCAGCCTTGATTGTCTTATTTGGTGTTGGGATGTACATCAATAATTTCGGTCTTAATTTAACAGAAGCATTATTAGTGGTTGGTGCCTCGGGTTTACTATACCTGGGGACCGGCCCATATTCTCTTTGGAATCCGGAGCAAAAGCTTATCGCCCAAAGACTTGGTGAGCTGTGAGTATTACCCACGAGGATACGAATTCAACGTCGAATCTTGGCTTGTTCTTTTTACGCCGGAGATCGTTTGGGAAGCTGTTCAGAATCCTGATCTGGCTCCTGATTCCATTTGTTCTTTGGTGGTCACTTAGAGGTGTCTCTTTTTCGGAAGTCTCCAATAACCTGGGCTTGATGGGCTGGGAAGCCATATTAATCCTGATCACACTAAATGTGCTTATTTTCGGGCTTTTTACCCTCCGCTGGTGGCTGATATTAAGAGCCCAGGGATACCAGTTATCCTTTTTCTCTTTGATAAGCTATCGACTGGCGGGATTTGGAGTGACGTATTTTACGCCGGGCCCACAATTCGGGGGTGAACCCTTACAGGTTTATTTACTTAACCAACGTGAGAGCATGGAGACCTCTGCGGCTGCGGCCAGTGTCACGGTTGATAAGCTGTTGGAGCTGCTGGCAAATTTTTCATTTCTCCTGGTTGGTGTAGTGGTTCTTATCTTTGGTGGTTTTCTGGTTGGAAATACGTCTGCAGGATTCATCGTTATCCCCTCCATTCTGCTATCTTTACCGGCCGCCTATTTATTCATATTGCGACAAAGAAAACTCCCCATTTCATCGATAATCAGTAAGTTAGCGGATCGTTTTCCCAATCACCCCAGTATTCATCGAGCTCACACAAACCTGAAGGAAACAGAAAGCCAGGTGGCAGAGTTTTGCCAGAAAAATACAATTAGTTTACTTGCGGCAGCAGCCCTCTCGATTGGGATCTGGATTTTGATGGTTCTTGAGTTCAGCCTGATGCTGCAGTTTTTGGGAGTTAATCTTACTTTGGCGCAAGTATTGATTGCATTGACTGCAGCCCGGATTGCATTTTTGCTGCCTTTACCAGCAGGTCTGGGAACGCTTGAAGCCGGCCAGGTGATGGCTATGGGATTGATCGGGGTGAGCCCGGTGGTAGGCATCAGCTTAACCTTGTTAATAAGAGTTAGAGATATTCTTTTTGGAGGCTTAGGTTTATGGTTGGGGGCTATGTACAGCAAATGATGGTTAGATATGATGTGGAGCATAAAAGGAGAGACGTAATATGAATACCGAAAGCTCGCGATTAAGTGCCATTCAGATTGGAATTATCATTTTGACGCTGGGAACGGCGTTGATCCATTTTTCCTTGCTGTTCCCCAATGTTATGTTCATCTTGAATGGGTTGGGGTACCTGGTATTATTGGCCGCCTATTTTCTTCCGATTGAGCTGGCCAGGAAGAATCACAATCTGGTCCGTTGGTTATTCATCATCTTCACTGCGGTGACGATACTTGGTTGGGTGGCAATTGGTGACAAATCCTGGCCGGCTGGAGGTTTAGGATACTTAACGAAATTAATCGAGCTAGGATTAATCGTCCTGCTGGTTGTGGATGGGCGTCAAAGCAGCTCCTGAAGCCAACAGAGTTACAAGTTAGAATAAAGGAACTTTATGGAAGAATTTTGTGTTGAGAAAAGAGTCCAATCCCGGATCCCCACTCGAATCGGAGAGTTTCATCTCTACCTGTATACGAACAACCGGGATGATAAAGAGCATCTGGCGCTTGTGATGGGTCAAGTGAGCGGGAAGCGGGACATTATCGTGCGGGTTCATTCGGAATGCTACACCGGTGATGTTCTGGGATCTCTGCGCTGTGATTGTGGTGAGCAGTTGCAAAGCGCCTTGCAATCGATTGCCATGGCTGGAGAAGGGGTGCTAATTTACTTGCGCCAGGAAGGCCGGGGGATTGGTTTATTGGATAAATTACGCGCTTATAATTTGCAGGACGAGGGCTTAGATACAGTGGATGCTAATCTGGCCCTTGGACACCAGGCAGATGAGCGCGATTACACCATTGCAGCCTGTATTCTTAATGATCTAAGGGTGAAGTCTGTCCAATTATTGACGAACAATCCCTTAAAGATTGAGAATTTGCTCCAGGAAGGGATTCAAGTCAGCCAGCGAGTCCCCCTCGAAGCAACCGTTACAACCGACAATGCTGATTATTTGTTCACCAAAGCCCAGCGTATGCATCATATGCTAAACTTGGAAGGTATACCGGATGGTACCCCACCAGGAGAAAATGGGGGACGGAATGGGTCTGCTTGAACCAATCCTGAGCGAGTTTGATCAAACCGATAAACCAAAAGACCGACCTGTTGTCACTCTGAGCTACGCACAAAGTCTAGATGGAAGTATCGCCGCCCGGCGCGGCGCTCAACTGCAGATCAGTGGTGAGAAATCAGCAAATTTCACTCACCAGCTGCGTGCGGTCCATGATTGTATTCTAGTTGGGGTTGGCACAGTACTGGCCGATGATCCGAGACTCACGGTAAGGTTGGTGGAGGGTGAAGACCCACAACCGGTGATCCTTGATAGCACCCTGCGAACACCGATTAGTTCTGTTCTCGTAAAAACTCGAAAACCCTGGATTGCGACCACAAATAGAGCTGACCCCAAGAAAATGGAGGCGCTTTCATCCCTGGGTGTGAAACTGCTGTATCTCCCAACCGGGGATGGTGATCAGGTCAAACTTCAAGATATGCTTGAGTGTCTCTACCAGATGGGTACGCGCAGGGTGATGGTTGAGGGCGGCGCAGAGGTAATATCAAGCTTTATTACTAGTCAGCTGGTTGACTTTATGATCATCACCATTTCTCCGTTGATAGTAGGTGGGCTGCCAGCGGTCCAGATCTCGGAAGGCATATCTGGGCGTAAATCAAATCAGTTTCCACGGCTAGAGGGCGTGCTGAGTGAGTATGAAGGGGATGATCTAATCATTTTTGGGCGAATAGCCTGGCCTGAAAGCAAGGGGAAATAGGGTGAAAAGCCAAAGTTTATATTTCGTTGAACCGGGGGTTGTCGAGGTACGGGAAGAATCATTACCTGAACCGTGGGCTAATCAAGTCTTGGTGCGCACTTTGCTTTCAGGGATCAGTTCGGGCACAGAGATGCTGATCTACCAGGGCAGCTTTCCAGAAAGTCTGGCTCTGGATGAAGGCATTGAGGCGATCTCAGGGACGGCAAGCTATCCGCTGAAGTATGGTTACTCTTCAGTGGGTGAAGTCTTGGCTCATGGCGAGGGGGTTGATCCTGAGTGGATCGGAAAACAGGTCTTCTCTTTCCAGCCACACACGAGCCATTTCGTCACCGAATTGGACACCTTGAAGCTACTCCCCGATGGCATGGCTGAAGGTGATGCTATCTTCTTCCCAAATATGGAAACTGCGGTTAACTTTCTCATGGATGGTGGGCCGGTAATTGGCGAGGACGTGATCGTCTTGGGGCAAGGAGTGGTAGGATTGTTGACGACTGCTTTGCTGTCCAGGTATCCATTAGGTAGTTTAGTGACTTTTGATCATTTCGAAATCCGTCGTGGAGCTTCGCTCAGCAGCGGCGCGCAGATGAGTTTAAGTCCATCAGAGGTAGGTGGGCTTGAGAAATTAAAAATTGATCTCGGCTGGCAGGGAACA
The DNA here is from genome assembly GCA_937968125.1 of uncultured Anaerolineales bacterium. Lineage (GTDB taxonomy): Bacteria > Chloroflexota > Anaerolineae > Anaerolineales > UBA4823 > PFL25. The sequence continues at coordinate 19,408 of CALBUI010000306.1, forward strand.
CGGGGCGCTGACCTGGTTTATGAACTAACTGGCGATCCGAAGGGGCTTGATCAAGCGATTGAGTTGTGTGGCTATGATGGACGGATCGTCTTGGGATCATTTTACGGAAAGAAGAAGGCTGATATAGATCTCGGAGGGTGGTTCCATCGCAGTAGAATAAAATTGATCAGCAGCCAGGTGAGCACTATAAACCCAATTTTCAGCGGTCGCTGGGACAAATCCCGGCGATCGAACCTGGTTTGGGAGATGATCGCACAAGACCAACCGGCCAGGTTGATTACCCATAAATTCCCTATTGAAGATGCGAACCAGGCATACCGGATGTTGGCAGAGAGCCCGGAGAAAACCATCCAAATCGCCTTCACTTATTAACCAACGTTCAAGACTCACTATTGGAATACTCAGGGGATTGATAGAATTACAATATCCAGCATAAAAAGATCTAGTCAGTAATCTAGCAATCGCAAAGGAGAAAAACGCGATGTATATGGTTGCGGTTAAACGAGATTTCAAAGCCCAGCATTTCCTGATCGGCGGGGATTGGGGACCGGAAAATGAACTCCACGAGCACCATTACCAGGTTGAACTGCAGCTGGAAGGAGAGTCGCTTGATAAACATGGCTACCTGGTGGATATCGTGGATATCGAGCGCCACCTGGATGCGATAGTTGAAAATTACCGGGGAAAGATTTTGAATGACTTCCCAGATTTTGCAGGATTAAACCCGAGCATTGAGAATTTTTCGCGGATCATGTGCATGGACCTGTCCGCAAAGATCTCAGCCGAAAATATTTCTGCCCTCACATTGAAAATCTGGGAAAATGAAATCGCCTGGTCTTCATTCCGGCACACCAGGTGATTCGCTTATCTAGCAAATCTAGGAAATAACTTTACATGCGCATCGGATTGGTGATCTATGGAACCCTTGAAACGCTTTCAGGGGGGTATCTCTATGATCGCGAATTAGTGAAATATCTAGAATCTTGTGGAGACCAGGTGGAGATGGTCTCAATCCCCTGGAGAAATTACCCACAGCACCTGACGGATAATCTCTCGCGATCTACCTATCAAAGGTTAGCAGGGTTGCAAGTTGATATTCTCTTGCAGGATGAACTCAACCATCCTTCACTCTTCCTGACAAACAGCCGCTTGAAGAAGAGACAGGAAACACCCATCATCGCTATTGTCCACCATTTGCGCTCCAGTGAGGAACATCCGTTTGGTAGGAAAATGCTGTATCGTGCTGTAGAGAAGAGCTATTTGCAGACGGTTGATGGATTTGTTTTTAACAGCCACACCACCCGGGAGGTTGTTGAGAGTTTGATCGGTGATAACAAGAACAGCGTTGTTTCGTTTCCAGCTGGAGATCGGATCGCATCCGATCTCACCACGAGACAAATACAAACAAGAGCGAGCAGAGATGGACCTTTGCAGGTGTTATTTCTTGGCAACGTGATTGCCCGTAAGGGGTTGCATGTCCTGCTGGATGCGCTAGGTGGAATTCCCAAAGATCAATGGCAATTATCTGTAGTCGGCAGTCTCGAGATGGACCAGGATTACACTGACCAAGTCATGTACAGAGTGAGTAGTAAAGGATTAATGGATTCAATAGAATTCTTAGGACCGCTGGATGAGCATGAACTAGAACAGGTTATGGAAAGTAGTCAATTAATGGTCATGCCATCGTCTTATGAAGGATTCGGGATCGCATACCTTGAAGGCATGAGTTTCGGATTGCCTGCGATCGCCTCCACAGCCGGAGGAGCTGCCGAGATCATCACCCACGGGGAGGACGGATTTCTCGTCCCGCCTAATGTCCCAAGCAAGTTAAGGGAACATCTCATGGAAATCATCTCGGATCGAGAATTATTAGCCAAGATGAGCCTGGCCGCGCTTGAGCGGTTTCAATGCCACCCGACCTGGGAAAATACTTCTAGGCGGACGAGAAACTTTCTGCAAAGTTGGCTCAATCAGGTGGATGGATCATGACTCCGGAGGAATATAGTTTTACCCGCTATCTTGCGGCCAAAAAAAGTGTTGATGACCGAGCCCTGAATCGCCAGGTCCTTCAGGTCATGGGCGATTCTCTGGGTGAATTCCTGTATGATCGCCACTTGAAAGTGCTCGAGATCGGTGCTGGGATTGGGACGATGATTGAGCGCATGGTCGATTGGGATCTCATAGCTGATGTCGAATATACAGCCATCGATGCGGAAGTGGAGAACATTGACTTCGCAAGGCAACGATTATTAAAATGGGCTGCTCAAAACGATTTTCACATCGTTCAAAAAGGGAGTGAACTTAAATTTTCAGCGAAAAGGGGGGAAGTCTTGGTGAAGTTGTTGGCAGTGGATCTCTTTGATTTCTTAAAAAGATATGAAGAGAGTAATTCCTGGGATTTGCTGATCGCGCATGCATTTCTTGATCTGGTCGATGTTCCCGATACTTTGCCGCGCATATTTGGTTTAGCCTGTGAGGGGGGATTATTCTACTTCTCAATCAATTACGATGGACTGACAATCCTGCAGCCTGCTATTGATAATATGTTCGACCAGCAGGTTCTCGAGCTTTATCATCTTACAATGGAACAGAGAATCCATAATGGCAACCGATTTGGAGACAGGAACACCGGGCGGGACCTGTTCCAGCATATACGACAAGCAGGGGGACACATCCAATCTTCGGGGAGCTCAGATTGGGTAGTTCACCCGGGATCGAATGGCTATCCTGGTGATGAATCCTATTTCCTGCATTTCATCATTCACACAATTCACCGGGCTTTAGAAAACCACCCGGATCTAGATCATCAAAGATTCTCAGATTGGATTCGCCAACGGCATGACCAAGTTGATCGGCAAGAATTGGTTTACATTGCTCACCAGCTTGATTATTTTGGCATCTGCCCATAGTAGAATTTAGGGCTATACTATTATGGTGTATTGAGTTCTATTCCAACACGTTGAAACAGATTCCAAGTGAATAGCTGTGTATGGCACCGAGTAAAACTTACTGGCAAGGCAAAATTGCATTGATCACAGGGGGATCAAGCGGGATTGGTTTAGCCCTGGCTCAATCGTTGGCTGGTCAAGGTGCTCAGGTATGGTTGTTGGCTCGCGATGTGGCAAAATTAGAGGCGGCGCTTGAGTCCTTGACCTGCCCGGAAGACCAACAATGTGGGATGATATCCGCTGATGTTTCTGATTGGGAGCAAGTGTCTGCGGCGGTGGCTCAGGTGGAGGTGGAGGTTGGCGTTCCGGATTTGGTTGTCAACTCGGCAGGAGTTGCCCACCCAGGATATTTCCAGGATCTAGGAATCGAGATCTTTCATTGGACGACGGAAGTTAATTATTACGGCACTATATATATATGTAAAGCTGTAGTTCCGAAGATGATAGAACAAGGTTCAGGGCATATCGTAAATATCTCGTCCGGCGCAGCTTTTATCGGCAGGTTCGGATATTCCGCATATGCGGCAACGAAGTATGCGCTGCAGGGTTTTTCAGATGTCTTGCGTTCAGAAATGAAACCACTTGGTATTGATGTTTCTATTGTTTTCCCCCCGGACACAGACACACCCCAATTAACATATGAGAAGGAGCTCCAGCCGCCTGAAACGAAAGCACTTTCGGGTGTTGCCGGCCTCATATCGCCAAATTGGGAAGACAAAGCAACACTTTTCACAGCTGAGCAGGTTGCTGATATGATCCTGCCTAAGATCGAGCAGCGAAAATATATGATCCTGCCTGGGTTCGAAATGAAAATGCTGTATTGGTTGAGCAGATTGGTTGGCAGTGGTATTTATCCAGTTTTGGATTGGATGATCGCCCGCGCCCAGCGAAACCTTCAAAAAGGAGAATGACGTTATGGATATATTCGATAAATGCACTGATTTTACCTACGCCAAAGAAGCCATGGAGGGAGGATTCTATCCCTATTTCATCC
>CALBUI010000307.1 GCA_937968125.1 uncultured Anaerolineales bacterium
GGGAAAACCGTTTGAAAGTACCAATTGAAGCTGGAGAAAAATTACCAACTGGAGAATGGGCAAAATTAGAAGCGTTCCATGTTGATTAAACAATTTCCCAGTTAGTGCATCAACAAAATTTAGTTGATCTAAGTAGAAGAAAACTTGCCAGGGATACTTCTGGCAAGTTTTCTTATTTTGATCCTGCGAAATGATCTATCCATTTTGAGATGACCGTAAAACCGGAGGATTTGATAAATCATTCCAGAACCATAACCACTTCTTCGATTTCTTTTCCCCTCGCATTTGCAAATCCCTTTTCCTGTCCCGTTAAAGTAAAACCACATTTCTCCAGGACCCGAATCGAGCCGACATTATCTTTGGCTGCTCGAGCGTAAATGGGTCTCTTAGAAACATGTTCTAAGTAAAGGGTGAGAGCTTTGGTGGCGATACCCTTGCCCTAAAATTCTTTTCCCAGCCAATAGCTGACCTCCCGATCGCCAAACTGTTCATAGCTGAGCACATAACCGGCTACCTGGCTTTTATAGAGGATTGTCTTGATGGGGATTGACTGATCCGCTAAAATCCTTGACCAGCGTTGATCAAATGAATTCCTATCAGCTGGATCTTTGCGGGTGAAAGCCGCCATGAAATTCGCCGTCGGATCGAGCTGCTGCTCGTAGAAGATGGGTAGATCGCTCTCTTTGACCTCTCGCAGCTGAATTTCATCTATTTCCAAAATATCACCATCATTTACAACGGTTGATAATCGTTCAATTCCAATCGAGATCTCGCTTTATGAATTATACAATCGACGATTACCTTCGATACCCAAAAGAAGTTGATCAAATTTGAATAACTCATCGTCCTTGATCTGATAATACCCTCAACTACTGATATATGATTGGTCAAAGTTAGAAATCGATAAACCGTATTTGAGCAAATTCACTTCAAAATCGCATGGACAATTAAGCCGCAAAAGACTACCTTTAGCTTCGTCATCAGCTACGCGATATAGAAAATGGACCGGATGGCAATAGCTTATTCTCGTTTGGCAATTGTGACCTAAACTACCTTAGCATCTGTTACGATTGGCTGGTATTAACCATTTATAGATCTAGGTTCAGGGCTAAGAAGGTACTCGTTTGCGCTATAGCGGAATGAGATACCAGATTGTTGACAACACCTAAATATTCAGCGCAGCTACAGCGAGCTGACCGGTCCACTAGATGACGTAAGACAGAATGAAGGTGTGAGTCCCAATCGAGACCATCAAAAGATCAAGGAAAGCGATAACCAACCTAAATGGTTAAGATCATTCCATCACGAGCCGTTTCGAGTTCGACTTGTTCTAATCTTGAAAGAAGGTCTTCATTCATATGCGTGAGGACAATCCGCTTACAAGAAAACTCCGGAAAATGAGACAACAAACTCTTGTAGTCTAAATGGAACTTCATTAACTTCTCGTAATAATACGCCTCGCAGATGAATAAATCCGCGCCTGCCGCTGCTTCCAGCAATGTTTCGGTCCATTCTGTATCCCCTGAATAAACGATACAACTCCCATCACACTCCAAACGGAGTGCATATGAAGGTGCCCCACTAAAATGGATTACAGGAAACGCTGTGGTCAAAACACCATCAACTTCCTGGGGCTGGCGAGGCATAAGCTCGAGGAAACGAATCTCGAATTTCCTCTTCACTTGCGACGAACGCGGGAAAAATATTTCCATTGCAGAGTAAACTCGTTCTTCGAGACAAGGTGGTCCAACAATAGTTAGCGGTTGAGTGCGCTTCGAAACCAATTGCGCATCCAGGATAAAGAATGGAATTCCCCCAAAGTGATCTCCGTGAAGATGGGTTATAAATATCTTGGTGATGTCGTTAGGAGAAATTCGAGCAGCCTTAAGGGCGATGAGGGTTGAAGCCCCACAATCTACAATAAAGCTATCTTGAGCAGTGGATACAAGGAAACACGTTTGTAACTGGCCTCCACTGCCAAATGCGTCACCACATCCCAGGAAATGGACCTTAACAATCTTTCCTTTTACTCCCATCTGTTCCTCCGCCGCATATATGTTTTTTCAGGTAGCATTTCATAATATCGAGTTTAGACAAAAAGTAGGGCAGAATCCTTGCGAGGAACTACCCTTGGGTAGAAACTTGGTATGTGAGAACACAAGAGACTACCCAATAGAACCTTAACAAGAGTATCGAGTTTCGTCAAGCAATTTATGCAAAACGCATGGGCAAGCGCCGAGATGCCCATTCAGAGACCTGGGATGCATTGATGCTACATGGGATGAAGTCTTCCTTTCCCTGGTTGAGTAAGAGTGGCGTATTTCGACGCAAGAGGCACAGCCTATACAAAGCGTTGGAGCACGGTGAAATTGATCTCATATGGCTGGTAAGCTATCATCTGGCGAGCTTATGTGCATCGCTGGTCTGTTGAACCCAATATTCGCTATCGCAAGCAACACTTGGGGTGGTCCAAACCTCATTTCCAGGACAAAGAAACCGGTGATCGTGGGAGTTAGCTGGTCGCTTTAGCAGTCTGGTGCTGTATCTAGTAAGTCCAATCGCTCAAGATCAGTCCCTTCCCTGGCATAAACCGCCGGCCCACCTGACGCTTCAACGGGTTCAACAGGATCTACCACTGATTTTTGCACAGTTTGGTTCGCCAGTTCGGAGATCCAGAGTGTGAGGAATTACGCCAGGATGGCGCAAAGGCTGACGTAGAATGCCAAAGCCACGTTTTGCGGTGATAAAACCAGGCTTAGTTCGCTGAAACTCGATTGTTAATGTGCTGTTTTCCAATCCCGATCCAAGATCGGGAGTACATCATTTGTCTAAATACGATTTCAAAAGGAGTTGAAAATAATAATGCATGAAGATAAATCATTTGTGCGCGCTGCAGTAGTTCAGGCAGCTTCAGTATTGTTTGATCGCCAGGCGACGGTTGATAAAGCCTGCCGATTAATATCCGATGCTGGTCAGAATGATGCTCAACTGGTGCTGTTCCCCGAAGCGCTAATTCCCGGGTATCCACGCGGTTTAAATTTTGGAATGGTCGTAGGCAGCCGAACTCAGGAGGGCAGGGAGCTCTGGCGAGAGTATTGGGAAAATTCAGTTGATATCCCTAGTCCCGCGACTGAAGCTCTGGGTGAGGCTGCACAGGCGGCAGGAGTCCATCTGGCAATCGGGGTCATCGAGCGTGATTCCCAGGTTGGTAGGGGGACTTTGTACTGTACGCTGCTCTATTTTGACGCGCAAGGGAACATTATCGGCAAACACCGCAAATTAAAACCTACTGGTTCCGAAAGGTTGATCTGGGGAGAAGGCGATGGCAGCACCTTAACCGTATTTCCAACTGAATTAGGGAGGATTGGTGGTTTGATCTGTTGGGAGAACTATATGCCCCTGGCTCGGATGGCGATGTACAGCAAAGGTGTACAGCTGTACCTTGCCCCCACAGCAGACCAGCGCGATACCTGGCAGGCGACGATGCGCCATATTGCCTGCGAAGGACGCTGTTTCGTTTTGGGTTGCAACCAGTTCGTTGTAAAAGACATGTACCCACAAAGTTTGCAGGACAATCCAGAATTGGCCAGTCAACCCGAGGTAATGTGTCGGGGAGGCAGTGTGATCATTTCTCCTCTGGGAGAGGTGCTTGCCGGACCACTTTACGATCAGGAGGAGATCCTCTATGCAGACCTGGATATGAGCGAAATTGTGCGTGCCAAGGTTGATTTTGATGTCGTCGGGCATTATGCCCGCCCTGATGTTTTCCAGGTGAGTGTAAACGAACAACCCACCGCGCCGGTGAAATGGGTGAATCCAGAAACTGAGGAATCACCAGGGTAAAGATTATCTATGGCTGAAATTCCAGATCAAGAAAAATTCGATCCAGCCAACACTGCTTTGTTGGTGATCGATGTCCAACATGGGATTTTTTCTCGACCAACCCCTGTTCACAACGAACGTGAACTTCTGAACAATATTAATGCTCTCATTGAGCGGTTCTCCCAATCAGGTGCACCAGTGTATTTTTTCCAGCATTCAAATAAAAAAAATCTGATTCTTGGATCTGAGGCTTGGAAATTCCATCCTGATTTGAAGATGAGTGATCGAGATTTCATCATTCCCAAGACACACGGAAATGCATTTATAGAAACCAATCTTAAAGAAGAACTTGAATCCAGTGGCATTCGGAATATCGTCGTGACCGGATTGGTGACTAATGGCTGTGTACGGGCAACGAGTATCGCCGGTCATGATTTGGGTTATCGGGTGGTTTTGGTTGAGGATGGTCACAGCAGCTATATTAAGGGGGCTGCGAAGTTAATTCGCGATTGGAATCGCAAATTAAGTGCTGATTATGTTGATCTCCTGGCGACCTCTGAAATCACATTCGTCTGAATATTCAGAAAAAGATATTAATTCGCCAGTTGAAGGAAACGGTTTGAAAATATGGTTAGAGAAACGGAACTGATCGCAGATGTTCTGGCTGTTGAGGATAGTTGGGTTGCTGCTCACAACCCATTGGATGTAGACGTCCTAAGCCGTATCCTGGACGAATCCTACGGCCAGATTCAACCGGCCGGCTCAGTAATCGGTCGAGAGGAACTATTAAATTCTTATCGCTCCGAAGAACGCCGATGGGAAATCGCACAGGGCGATAATTATGAAGTTCGAGTCACAGGTCAGGTAGCCCTTTTGATCGGCAGATGGCGAGGGCGTGGAGAAAACTCTGGTGAGAAATTTGATTATTCAGCCAGGTTTTTAGCTATCTACCAGAAAATCGAGGGGGATTGGAAGCTTATCTCAGATGTCTCGATTCCCCTAAACGATTAAGTAATCTTTCGCAGACATCGTTATTAACCAGTCACAGATTTTCGTTCAAACCTTTTCAGCAGCTTGATCCTGCCATTCTTGGAGAGGACTACTGCGTTCCCCAGCAGAACCAGCGCAACACCAACCAGCTGGGCTGCGCCCCACTGCAAACCCTCGAACACCGTAGAAAGTAAAAGGGCAATGATTGGAAATATAACTGTGACATAAGCCGCCCGGTCTAGCCCGATGCGACCTAGTAATGTCAAATAGCTGCCAAAGGCAATCACCGATCCAAATATTGCCAGATATAACAATGAAAAAATATAGCTGGCTGAAGTATCGAACTCGAGCTGCGCGCCCCTGAAGATGGCCAGCAGGAACATGAAGAACGCCCCGTAAAGCATACCGTATGCATTGGTCTGGATGACAGGCAGGTCGTGGCGCTGATTGCGGGCCGACACGACATTGCCCAGCGAAGCTGATATTGTGGCGATAAATGATAAGCCCATCCCCAAGACCTTTTGACTGGAAAGATTAAACGCTGACAATTCAGGCCAAAACACAAACGCCAGACCTGCCAAACCAAAGATGGCGCCAATTACTACCTTGGTTCGAATTGGATTCCCAAGGAAAACAGCCCCGAAGATCACATTAGTGATGATGATTAAAGAAAAGGTGATTGCCACCAAACCACTGGTCAGGTATCCCTCAGCCAGGTAAACGAGAAAGTAGTTCAATGAAAATAAGAGAAATCCTTGTAATGCAAAGAATCCGTGTGACTTGAGTTCAAAACGCATGGGTAATCGGCGAACCAGGCTGAATAATATCAGAATCGAGGCTGCCAATCCGAAACGATATGCGATCGATAATTCTGGCGACACGATCCCCAGCTGGTATTTAATTGCCAACCAGGTGGAACCCCATATTACAACAGTGATCAAATAAAGGAATGCATTGTACATGTAACTTCCTATTACTCTATCTTTTTTTCAATCAGTGAACGTTTTGGATCTGGTTGTTAACCAATCCTGGCTCATTAATTATATTCTTTTCTCCGAATCTGATTGTTAATTTAGTCCCCCAGATTAAGAACAGGTTTCCGATCCATGACATTACATTGGCATAATTTACCCTCGAACGATCAGGAGATTGTTTAACACTTCTTATTAAACGATAGTGCTCAGCTTCATCGAGAATCTCTTTCTGGCGAATGTGCATTAGCTGTTCATGGATTATCATCAGTATAAACCTCCACATTGACATACAAATTGTAACCTGCTACAATTGTTACGATGGTTAGATGATACCAGATATATTCTAACCTGTCAACATAATTTAGATGGTTAGGTTTTAAATTGATAATGTGTGAAACAAACAATATGATACAAATAGATTGGGACCTTGATTCAGGAAATTTAGTCCTCGATTTCGCCAACACAGCTGAATTTCATGCCAGCGAACAGCCTGACGAGAGGCTGAATTCATATGCAGATCTAGTCTCATGGGCTGCAGCTGCAGGCATTATTTCTCGCCAGGTAGTAAAAGCATTACTATCTTCATCCAAAGAAAATCCGAAGAGGGCTAAGAAGGCATTGCAAGATGCATTGGAGTTAAGGGAGATAATCTACTCCATTTTTTCCGCCCTTGCCGACGATAATCCACCGAGGCAAAAGGACCTTGCTGAGTTTAATAAATTCTTATCAAGGTCCCTTAATCATGCCCGCGTAATGGATGCTGAAGAAACTTACACCTGGGGCTGGGATAACATGGAAGCCTCGCTTGATAGTCTTGTGTGGCCAGTAGCCCGTGAAACAGCAAATTTGCTCACTTCCCCAGACATGAAACGGGTTGGAGAATGTGCGGATGATCGTGGTTGCGGATTCTTATTTATCGATACAAGCCGCAACCACAGCCGCCGCTGGTGCAGTATGGAAAGCTGTGGCAACCGGGCCAAGGCCCAGCGACATTACCAAAAGGCTTCCAAAAAGAGCGCCAGTCCAAAGCTGGACAGCTAAAATTCATCTCGAAACTTATTGAAAAGAAAAAACTTGCCGGGTATTGGTGCCCAGCAAGTTTGATGGTTCAAATTCAATTCTAAAATTACAACTTCCGGCACATGATTCTAATTACTGGGAAGGCTTTGAGAACAGCCTGAAACCCCATTTTACGAACTCACCCACGAAGAAGAAAAGAATAGCTGCAACAAAACAGATGCCCCACAGCTGTAATAGTCAAGGCTATACGCATATAGTCCTCATATTGTTTGAGGAACTGCAGCCACAGCGGTGCCTCCCTGGTTTCTGACAACTTATTGGACCTATTTATCTGAGTTTACTAATAGACTTCAGAACTGATTAAATCCTCTGTAAGCTTGGACCCCAATTTCTCAACAACTACATCTCAGGTCAGCGTGTGTCAGACATTCGGTGTGCCGTTTTCGCTCATCTGATTTCTCCTTCTACATTGTGGTTCACCGCTATTAAATTCTCACTCCTGGTCAATTCCCACAAATCTAAACCTTCTGAAAACCATTGAGCATAGGTAGAACAGTGAAACTCTTATGCGCAAAAATCCTGTGACAATTCATTGACGAAAAATTGGGCTTCCTGCAGTGTTTTGAAGCGCAAAGGAAATTGTGCTCGTGCCAGTCTTGCAATCTCGTTTATAGAATGATGACCATCCATCTTCCCCAGGATGAAATACCCGACCTCACCTTGTTCACTTCGAGAAGGTTTGAAATTTTGCACGCTATCATGCAGTACTGCGCTTCCCGATGCGGTTTCAATGTCCGAAGACTGTTCAAAATTTGCTTTGGTTGACTGGGGATTATCACCAGAGTGGATGCGAGTATGCCAATTCCAGGAATACTGACCTCGAAGATATCTAGACCGGATATCAAGTCTGATCGTGTCACCTTTAACGATCTGTACCGGTTCAAGCAGTGGAAAGAATCCACAACCGTATACCTTCGCCGCCTTGTCCGCACCCGGTCCATTGAAAACCTGAATCCCCTCTGCGATCTCGCCATCGAACCACATTAATAAACCATGTGCAATCCCAGCACGGGTTGCAGGTTGGACTATGCGTGCCGGATCAACCTCGGGGCTTTCTACTGTGGAATAGTCTATTTCTGCCCAAACCTGTGGTTCCGTCAGCAAGCTTCTCTTACTGAATGCGAATGGGTTTTCATCACTCCAATCATTTAATGCAAAGTGCTGAGCACTTAGCATTGATATTCCATATGGGTAGTCCCAGGGAGATGTAAGATCATGATAAACAGTCCCGGCTTCAACCAGCGACACCCAGATAATGTCATGTTTAGGAATCAAAACACCACCAGGTGCCAAAAATCGCTGACGGGCATCAATGATGTCTGGTATGTGCCGGTCATGCAGGGGTAAAACGCCCCGCATATCAGACACAATCACATCTGCTTTTTCCGGTAAGGTTACATGGGTCGAAATATCTTGAATGAACTCGATCCGATCTTCATAGCCATTTTCAACTGCCAATTCCCTCGCCAGGTGAATTGCATCATTTGGTTCGATAGCATATACTTGCCGCGCGCCGAATTTGCAGGCTAACAAGGCATGCATCCCGGTCCCTGTGCCGATATCCAGCACCACTGAACCCGATTCAACGGCAGCCTTCAATGCATAGGCATAGGGATCCATGCGCACTTTGTCTGCGATCATGTCCCCATAGTCACCTACACTATATGTCATCACATAAATTAAGTAATTTACTCTACCTTAAATTAGCAGCTTATTATCAAAGTTTTAAAGACCTAACAGGTCTTTTTTCTTTGCCTCAAATTCTTCGTCGGTAAGAATACCCTGATCGCGCAATTGGCCAAGCCGTTCAAGCTCGTCCAGGTAGTTGGGTTCAGCATCGGCTTTTTCCGCTTCCGCCCATTCTTCATCGGACATGGTTTCCTTTTCGATGCCCAGCTGATCCATGGCTTGTTCCAACTGTTCATCCGTCAGTTCATCCGCGTTTTGTCCGGTATGCTCTTCAACCCGCTCTACATCTCTTTTACTCAACTTATAGCCAGCATAACCTACAGCAACCATACCGCCAACCAGCAGTATTCGTCTGCGCCTGCGACGTCTCCGTCGACGTCTCGTCATACGCACAGTCATCCTTCGTACCCTCATGCGTGTCCTACTACGTCCTGCTGCTCTACGACCACCACGCCTACCGCCTCTTGGCATTATTATTTACTCCTTAATTGAAAAGATCTGAATTGAAAATTATTTGGGGGAATTATAGCAGAAGGATGACTATAAACCGGCAAAGGATCTATCACGAAGAACTCAGATACCGATTGAAAAAAGTCTATCTAAATTATTAAAGGCGCTGCACTTAATGCTACCCTCGCATGTTATCATTCTGTATCTTGTCCAAGAGATATTTTTAGAGAATATAATTCGGGCTAAGTAAAATCCAAACTCACCAATCAATCCGAGCGAGGAAGCTTTGAAAAAAGAGAGAATTTACAGTTATCAAGGCGACGCCATCGAAGTCCATTACAGCTTGAGACGATGCATCCATGCTGCAGAATGTGTACGCGGCCTACCAGCAGTTTTTGATCGTGACCGGCGTCCGTGGATCGAACCAGACCATGACTCTGCTGATCGGGTTGCCGAAATTATTCTGAATTGCCCCACTGGAGCCCTCACTTTCGCCCGTAAAGATGGTGGAGCTGAAGAACCACTTCCGGCTATGAACACGATTCTAGTGACAGAGGATGGTCCGCTATATGTGCGAGGAAATGTGCAGATAAATTCTCCCGATGGCCTTGTTTTAAAGGAAGAGACCCGCCTCGCCCTTTGCCGCTGCGGCGCTTCGAAAAATAAACCCTATTGCGACAATTCACATCTTAAAATTGGCTTCCAGGCGAGTGGCGAAGTAAGAGAGAATCAGCTAGATTTGAACCCTGTGGGTATTTTAGAAGTGGTGCTGGCGGATAATGGACCGCTGAGGTTGAAAGGCAATTTTGAGATAATGAGCTCCGATGGCATTTCGATCTTTCGAAGCACCAAGATCTCCCTTTGCCGCTGCGGTGGCTCGGGTAACAAACCATTTTGTGACGGAACGCATAGGAAGATCGGGTTTTCTAGCCAATAATCTGCGGAATGGGGATTAGTTAGTATGCATTATTGGGGAAAAATTGAGTTTCAGTTAGAAGATTCTCAAAGTCGTAAAATCAAAATCAATAAAGGGTATCCCGTTTTCAATCAATTCCTTGCGGTCCTTCATATACATCGCCACCCAGGGATGGTCAATATTTTCAACATCAAAACTGCGGTGGATGATCGCGTACAAATCGATCTCCCTGAGCTTCAAAAACGAGGGAATTTCGCCCAACCATGCATGGTCAAGTTCGTTCTCCAAGCTATAGCCACGCAGAAAATTTGTCATGAATTTCCTGGTAAAGGCAGCTTGATCCTCAACACCCAGGGCGATATAAAATAATACGATAGCGATATCATTGATGAACCAGCTGTAATTGCAGTCATCAAAGTCGAATAGAGTTATAACTCCCCGCTCATCGACAAACATATTCCCCATATGCGCATCGAAGTGGATCAGACCGTAGGATTCATTCGACTTGGGCAGCTGGTCGAGATAATTTTTCAGCTCAATATACCTTTGGGCAACCAGGGCCTCAGAATCAGGCAGCCACCCTAATACCTCAAGCATGATCGGCTCATCCCATTGTGGCCTTCTCCAGGTCGGGTCTTTCGGGGTGTAGATCCTGGTAAGTGCATGCATGCGGCCTAACAAGCGGCCATAATCTTTATAAAATGCGGGTCCCATTATTTCCTTGCTGGGTGGGCTTCCATGTGCCTTCTCAAAAGCAGTCGCCAGGAAAAAATCACCAGACCCATCTTCGATAGGGATGACAAGATCACCATTTTCAGCCAGGATAGCCTGAGACACACCAGCACCACCTTGATAAAGGTAATTAATCCAATCTACCTCCCCTCGAATCAAGTTCTCGCTGCGGCGAAGGTTGTGACCAATCCTCAAAATGAAACTACTGCCTTTGCGGTTGAATTCATAAATGAAACTTTCAAATCCGTCTAACAGTTGGATATCGTCTTTTTGAATTTCATAGGATTTCATCACTTGCTGGAGGATTAAATCGTTGTATCTATCCTTGATCCGCTTTTCCATGGTTGGTTAAGTGACCCCTTACAAATCAATATTTTGTATTTACACGCAAGGGACAATTTTATCACCAGGCAGAAAATCGAAAACTGATGCAATCTTCCTCTCCTGAGCTTGAACAATATTGACTTTAAAGGTATAAGTTGTATATAATAATCCAGGCCAAATGAATGTAGAAAAGATCCATTTCCAGGAGGGAAATTTACTGGACTCATAGAATAAAATCCGCTGGCTGTTTGTTGGCGGTTTTTTTGTATTGCCTGCTTGAACTAATGAAAAAAGGAGAGTTGAGATGCTGAAACCAGTAATCATGAGCGTGGATGATGAGCCTGTTGTCCTCAAAGCAGTGGGCCGTGATTTGCATGCTCATTATCAAAGGGATTACCAGATCCTTGAAGTAGGGTCTGCTGTGGAAGCTTTGGAAATGGTTTTAAAGCTTAAACAGCGGAATACACCTATTGCTTTGTTCTTGGTCGATCAAAGAATGCCGGAGATGAGCGGGACAGAGTTTTTGGCTAGGGCAGTAAGGTTTTACCCCGAAGCGAAAAAGGTGCTGCTTACCGCCTACGCAGATACCGAGGCCGCGATTGAAAGCATCAATGCCATTGGCCTGGATTTCTATCTTTTAAAACCCTGGGATCCTCCAGAAGAAAAATTATATCCCCTGCTGGATGACTTATTGAGCGATTGGGTTGCTGCGATGCGGATTCCCTTCGATGGGATCCGGGTGGTTGGCGCCCTGTGGTCAACCAACAGTCACAACACGAAAGATTTCTTGACTCGCAACCAGATTCCTTACCAGTGGTTGGATATAGAAAAAGACCGGGACGCTAAAGTACTGGTTGAGTCAGTTGAAGGTGGTGAGGAAAAATTACCGCTGGTCTTCTTTCCCGATGGAAGTGTCCTGGTGCAGCCAGAATCACGCGAACTGGCAGATAAGGTCGGCTTGAAGACAGAAGCGACCAATCCCTTTTATGATTTGATCATTGTTGGCGGTGGTCCGGCAGGACTTGGAGCAGCTGTGTATAGCGGTTCAGAAGGATTAAAGACCTTGATGATCGAAGGAGAAGCCGTTGGTGGACAGGCTGGGACCAGCTCCCGAATTGAAAATTACCTTGGTTTCCCGAATGGGATCAGCGGTTCGGAGTTAGCCCGCCGGGCGACCACCCAGGCCAAAAAATTCGGAGTGGAAATCCTCACCGCCCAGCAAGTTGTAAAAGTGGAGATTGAGGATCCTTATCGATTAGTAACTTTGAGCGATGGTTCTCAGCTCAGCTGCCATGCACTATTAATCGCCACAGGCGTGAACACCCGCCAGCTTGAGCAACCAGGCGTGGAAGGCTTATTCGGGAAGGGAGTCTATTATGGTGCTTCCCTGGCGGAAGCAATGGCTTATAAAGATCAAGAGGTGTTCATCGTTGGAGGTGCGAATTCCGCTGGACAGGCAGCCTTATTCTTCGCCCGCTATGCCAAGAAAGTGACCATTCTTTCACGCAGCACTTCGCTATCTCGCAGCATGTCTGCCTACCTGGTCAAGCAGATTGCCGATGTCGACAATATCGAGGTGGTCGATCAGACCGAAGTGGATCAAGTTACAGGAACAGATCGGTTGGAATCCATTTCCTTTATCAACAAAAAGACTGGGGAAACAAAAACCAGAGAAGCGGCAGCTTTATTCGTTTTCATCGGCGCAGTGCCCCGCTCCGATCTGGTGGAAAATGTGGTTGAGCGAGATCGGGTGGGATTCATCCTCACAGGACAGGACCTGGTCGATGATGGAAAACGACCCAAAGGTTGGAAGCCGAAACGAGATCCTTTTTTCCTTGAGACTAGTGTGCCAGGAATTTTCGCTGCTGGAGATGTCCGCCATGGCTCAGTCAAGCGTGTGGCGACTGCTGTAGGGGAAGGTGCAGTTGCTGTAAAATTGATCCACCAGCATTTGAGAACTGTCTAAAGAAATTACGTTATCAAATCGAATAACAAATTCGCATCTGAAAAACGATCATTTTTTTCCAACCAAAAAATCTGCCAGGCTAATGAAAGCCTGGCAGATTTTTCAATGATAATTGGGGTTATATCTGTCTAATCCTCTTCACCAAATGCTGCCCTCAGTTTGGCTTCATCTTCTTCGCTCAGCGAGGTCTGGTACACCTTGGGGCTGAAATCTGATAATCCTTCCATGACTTTATCTGGTGTGGCATCAGTAACTAGAAGGAATAGTGCCGAGTGACCAGGCTCAATATTTTCACCCACTTCTTTGATGAACTTATCATCCACACCAGTGTCCGCCAGCGCGCCGGCAACCGCGCCGGTTGCTGCACCAATCGCTAATCCCAGCCAGGGCGCCCAAAATAATAAGCCGATCAAAAGCCCCCAGAAGGAGCCACCCAAAGCGCCGGTGCCAACCAAGCTTTGAGCCTGTTTAACCTTGACTTTGCCATCCTGCTTGCGGACGACCACAGCGGCATCCTGCAAAATAATGATTTTCTGTTTCTGCATATCAACAAGCGTATCGCGCATACGCTCTGCTTCAGTTTCGTTATCGAACGCGAACACGATCAAATTTGCCATCAGTTTCTCCTAGAAATTATTTTTACAAACCAAGCAGCTGCTGCTCTTTGGCCTGGAACTTTCCATCAATAGTAATACCCTGGTCACGTAATTAGGTTAATCCTACCACCTTGTACAGATGCATAGGCTCCTGTTCAAGAACACCAACCGGCTGGTGAAGGGCAGCCCTATCTTCATCCGACAGGAGGCCACCTTATCTTTTTTTGATCCAATCCAATTTAGCTTGTGCAGAAAACCACCTTAGTCTATTTTAAATCGATGTAGCCTAGTGCCTTCTTTCTCACTGTTCGCCGAGGGTGAAATTCGTGGATCTTTCATTAACCTCTACTGCATATTCTCCCGGTAAAAGACCACCGGTCTCGAGTAGTAAGGAGACTTGAAACTCTGTGAGCATTTGCGCACACATTAAGTCACTTGGTTTGGCTGTGGATAAAGTAAGGTTGAATGTACTGCCGTCGACCTCTTGCTGCACCTCACTGATTTGGGTACAGGAATCCGGGTAGAAGCCATTCACAATCGCGTAGTAGTGGTTTCCTTGAAACTCTACCACGACACCATCCACCATGGCAGCAGCATTTGTTGATTGGGTTTCTGCCTCAGCCGAATCACTGCCCCCACATGCTGCCAGTAATAACCCGGCAAAGATTATCCAGATCAGCCCCTGAAAATATTTTCTACCCATCTCAATAAACCTCCTTCTGATTAGAGTGATTATTCACAACCAGTCATTCTTTTTTGCTTGCAGTGAATTTTAGATGCGCAGGTCTTGGGATAATTAATCGTTTTCGTCATCCAGCGAAGCTTCACTCGCTTCCTTATTTCTATCGTCCAACCAGGCGCGCGCCGATTGATAAGCATCTTGAGTAGATGCGCCAAGTTTATCCTCTGCCAGATAAATCGCCTCCTCGGGGATCGTCTCAGTCGTCTCGGTCAATTCAAGCTGTTCAACCACTCGTGGATGTACTCCTGTCAGGTAAAGCTTGCCACCGTTGGCTTGTAGATTTTGGGCGTAGCGTTCTATCACCCGGATGAAGGTGCTGCCAATGTTATCCAAACCACGCAGCTGCAGGATAACAACCGACTGATTTGATTCTTGTGCTGAAGGGAGAATTTCTTCGAGCATCGCAGCGCCAGAGAAATGCAAGCTTCCATAGGTCCGCAAAATCGTTATATCATTCTTTTTTAATGACAACGGCGCTCCTTGCTCAATGATCGATCCATCCGCCTGGGGGACCAGCTCCATTAAGCGGATATCTGTTGACGATCGATATAAATAAATCATGATCGACAACATCACCCCTAACAAGACTGCATATTGGATTGGCAAAAATAAGGTCGCCACAAAAGTGATAATCATGGTCCAGCGAGGACCTGCACCGGTGTCCCGGACATCCTCGATATCGGCAAAACTGATCGCTGAATAACCGGCAACCACTAATAATGCACCAACTGCGGGTAGTGCTACCAGCTCGATCACTCCAGCGAACAGCAGCACCAGCAGAATGATAAATAACCCCGAAAATAAACTGGCAAACCGGGTTTTTGCTCCAGAGCTGACATTGACAGAAGTTTCCGACATCGTCCCACCGATCGGCAATCCTTTAAATACACCTGAAGCTGCGTTAGCCAATCCCTGTCCGATGAAGTCACGGGAGGCATCCGGGTAGTTCCCATCTGCATTAGGCACGCTTTTGCTTACACCAGCAGCTTGAATCAATCCAACCAGGCCGATCGCCATCGCAGGCGCGAGTAAGGGCAGCACCAGAGAAAAATCTGGCAGTGTTGGTTGGGGGAATCCTTGGGGAATCTTTGCTATATCACCAATCAGTGCAATGCTCCTCAATTCTGATACCACACCATTGAGAAAGATTGCTAAAACAGATGCTGCAATGAGAGCAATGATCATATTGAATTTAGCCAACCGGGAGCGCGCCAAGAGTACAATCAAACCAAGTGTGATCAAGCTGATCAATACAGTCGGTAAATGCCAGAGCCCTGGATTAAACAGGGTATCAATCGAAGCCACGACCTTATTACTATATTTACTCTCAAAGCCCGTCAGGTTCGGCACCTGGCCCAACATGATTAATATCGCGATGCCGGTCATAAAGCCAACCAGAACGGCGTTGGAAACATAGCGGGTGATCCAGCCCAATTTGAGCAGTCCCAATCCTAATTGGAAGATACCCACCATAACAGTCAAGGTAACCAGAGCAATTACCTGTTGTTCGGTCCCTAAATAACCACCTAAAGCATCTCCCACAGCAACGGCAATAGCACCAGTATTGGCAACGTACATAAATTGGGAACTGAGCGTCAACGCTGCGATTGGTGTCCCAACCATCAAACCGTATAATCCATGTACTGGATTGACTCCCGCAAGAATCGCAGAAGCCAAACCATCCGGAATGGTGACCAAAGCTGTTGTCGTTCCAGCTATTAGATCAGAAGTTAAATTCTTGGGATTAAATGCTGAGCGAATTTTTTTCACTAATTGAGTTTTGATTCCACTTCCGATAATCTAGCGTAGAAACAAAATTGGAAACGCTATGTTATGAGCGACGACGACCAATACTGATGTAGTATAGGAGCTGCAGAATGGCTGTTACAGCAGCCGCGATGTATGTTGAAGCGGCCGCCATCAACACCCTTTGGGAGCCTTGTTCATCCTGCTCGCTGACCATTAATCCTGCCTCACGCAGCAGCTTTCTTCCCCGTTTGCTGGCATCAAATTCAACAGGTAAAGTGACGATCGAAAACAACACCATCAAACCATAAAAGATAACCCCCAACCAGAAGGCACCTGCGAGGTTAAAAATTAACCCGATGATGATTAAGAAATATGCAATTTGGGGGCTGAGGGAGACTGCAGGCACGAGAAAGTTGCGCATGGTGATTAAAAATGAATTATGCTCGTGCTGCTGCGCATGTCCTAATTCATGGGCAACGATTGCCATGGCAGCTACCGAATGCCTGTTTGCGACCCCATCAGATAGACGGACTGTATTTGTGCGAGGATCATAATGATCTGTCAGATTGCCAGAGACATGCTGAAATTCGATCTGCGAAGTATTAATTCCACTATCACTTGTCTTGGGTAGCTTTAGACTGGCTTTCTTTGCCTGAAACTCTTGCTCGGTCACCAGTCCTTGGTCTCGCAGGTCAGCCAGCTTTCTGAGTTCTGGAGTCTCTATAGATTGAACTGCGACTGGCCGGCCTCCTCCTAATCCCGTCCGGTTGACGATCGCATATCCTGCTTCAGTACCAGACAGATCAGGTCCATTGCGCACCTGATTCCATTTTTTATAAGTTGAGCTCATAAACATTTGTGCGGCAATGGAAATTGCCAAGGTCACGAAAAAAATCACCAAATAAGTTGGATCAATATACAAACCAAAAAATCCCATTCTCAAAACTCCTGATATTTTTATCGATTGATTATCTCGATAAGTGTATAATTCAAATCGAATTAATTATACTGCTTTGCTGAACTGATTTTCCTGATTGGTTTGCTGCCGGCCTACGATCAGGGAACAGATGTCACAATATTTCTATGAACGTATAATTTATTTTCGATCTGGAATCCACCCGATAACATTAAGACATTCGTTGAATTATTTCAATATATTAAATGGGAGAAATCCCTCGATCACAAATGTCATTCACCCAAGGTTTTCCATAACCCATATCCCACCTTTAACAAAATACTTGCGCAAACCTGTCGGACCTGCATAAGGGATGTCCCGGTTGACAGTGTAATGATTTGTGTAGTCATTTTCCTCGCCAGCCATCAGATCTGCAATTATGCGTCCGAATGTCTGTGTTGTCGGAACCCCCTCGCTCATCCCCACGCCATAATAAATGTTCTGGTCCTCTCCCATCACACCGACCGATGGGGTTCGATCTAAAGTGTACGTCGTTGTCCCACCCCACAGGTGGTCGATTTTCAAGCCTTCCAGTTGTGGGAAAAACGAAAACAGGTCGCGCTTGATTATTTTGGTGACGTACATATCGTTACCTGAGCTGATGGCATCATTGGCGTAGTAGGTAAAATCGGATCCTCCAATGACTATACGCCCGTCCGTTGAGGGGATCGAATAGCTGAACTTAGTGCGCATATCATATAATCCCCTCCGGTTCTGCCAGCCAATCGAATCCCATTGTGACTGGCTCAGGGGTTCTGTAGCAATTTGGAAAACACTCACCGGGAATACCCGATCTTTGAAGAAGCCCAATTTGTGAGCGTAAGCGTTGACTGCCAGGACGAGTACCGGCGCTTGAACCTCACCCAATTCAGTCTCAACATGGTGTACTTTGCCTGGGGTGATGCGCGTGACCACTGAGCGCTCTTTGACGACGACACCACATTCTTCAACCACCCGTTTCATTTCCCGGGCTAATTTTGCTGGATTGAGTATTGCACCATGGGGGATGACTAGACCAGCCTTGAAGCGTGGTGATATAATCTCAGTTTCGAGCTGATCACCGCGCAGTAAGGTTGACTCTAGCCCAAATTTCTTTAGCCTTGCTTCATATTCTTCGAGTTCGCTGACCTGTTTATCATTCAATGCGACACCGAGCATCCCATTTTCTTCAAAATCACAATCGATTTCATGTTCCGCGATCATCCTCTTGATGAAGTTCATGCCGTAATAGGAAATTTCGACATTTTTCTGGCGGATTTCCGGATCAACGCTCTCCAGGTTCCTGATCAGATCGGTAGCAATGCAAAATCCACCATTTCTCCCGCTGGCTCCATAGCCACAGCAGGCTCCTTCAACGAGCAAAACTTCCTTATCTGGAAACTTTTCCCGAATGTGATAAGCAGCAGATAGTCCGGTGTATCCACCACCAACAATCACCACATCGGCTTTGTGGCTGCCTCTCAACGGTTCGTTGATCTTCTGGTTCTCTAAGTCTGCGGCTTTAAACCAGAAGTTGTCGACGAAATATTCGTATAAGTCTGGAGGTCTGAGATTCTTATCATTGTTGTGTGATCGAGAAAAATACTTCATGGTCTTCTCCAAGAGGCAATTATGAAGGCTTAATTTAGATTATTGGGAATTAAGATTTTCCGATTTATATACTTCCTGCCCTGCAATATTAGTGAGCAGTACTTCAGTCTCCGCAATCTCAGTTTCTGACATATCGAAGATATTCTTATCTAAAACAACAAAATCAGCCTGTTTCCCCACCACCAGGGAACCAGTCTGGTTTTCGAGGAAATTTGCAAAGGCACCGTTGTAAGTGAAGCTGGCTATCATTTGCTCAAGACTCACCCTTTCCTCCGCCCACAAGATCTCTGCATCCACTCGACCAATTTCAGATCGAGTCATTCCAAGTTGGATCCCTATCAAGGGATCGAATGGTATCGTGACTGGAAAATCGCTGGCTGACGCCATCACGACTCCTGCGTCAAAGAAACTCTTCATCGGGTATTGCATATCCGCTCTATGCTGTCCCAGATATGGAAGCGCAAGCTTGTGATAGTAATCATCTATCTTGAACCAGTATGGGTTTGGGATGCCGATTGCATTTAGGTGTTGGAATCTAGCAATATCTTCGGGTGTGACCAGTTGCAGGTGGGTCAGCATATGCCGTGAATCGCGAACCCCATTTTCCACCTGTGCTTTTTCGAGGCCGTCAAGGGCGATATGTGCAGCTGCATCACCGATCACGTGGACATGAATTTGGATACCTTCTTTATCTAGGATAGGAAACACCTCTAACAATTGTTCTCCACTCCAAATTGGGACTCCTGAGAAATCCGGTCTGTGCGCGTAGGGTTCAAAAAGATACGCTGTTCCCCCTTCTACGACCCCATCTACAAATATTTTGGCTGTATTCGTTTGGAATCGGGGATGTTGATTTTGAGCACGCTGCTCGAGGATATTTTGGATTTGCTCATCAATCGGTTGGTCAGGATGCATGGTGATCGAACCGCGAAACCTCATCTTCAGCTGTCCATCTGCTTCCAGCCGATTGAATGCTGCAATACTCTGTGCATCCAGCATTGCATCATGGGTCATCGTTACGCCGGAGCCAAATGACATTTCCTGGTATGCCAACAGCGCCTGGACCCTCTCGTCAGTCGAGTAATCTGGGATGACACTCTCAACCAGGTTCATTGCAGTCTCACGGAGAGTGCCATTCGGTTCCCCGGTTTCAGGATCACGCCCAATGACTCCGCCATCTGGATCGGGCGTATCTTGGGTTATATGCGCTTTCTCTAATGTGATCGAATTAACCCACAAGGAATGGCCATCGTAAGAAATGATAGAAACCGGACGATCTGGCACGATAGTATCCAGGATATCTTTGGATGGGCCAACCGTCGGAAAGAGCGAATCGCTCCAACCCCCACCCCGGTATGCAGGTGCGTCTGGATTACGCTGGGCGAACTGCGCGATCTCTAGCTTATATTTTTCCAGTGCATCCAGCTGGTATAGGTTTATATTTCCAAAATAATCCATTCCATGTGATGGGTGGGAATGTGCGTCAACAAATCCGGGCAGAACCATCTTTCCTTCTAGATCGATAACTTCCACTTCAGAAGAGAAATCCGACTCAATATCCGCAAAGGAACCAACAAAAACGATACGGTCGTCAGTAATGGCGATTGTATCTGCCCATGATCGCTTCCTATCGACGGTATATACCTCCCCATTTTTTAGAACAAGGTTTGGTTGTATTTTATCCATCTCATCCTTCTCCTTGAGATTTTATTGCGGTTAGGCGAAAACATTAGTTTGTCGATTATCGTATTATTTTTCACATTTATCTACGATTATAGTATATTAACTTGATTTTTATACGATTTTCGGTACAATAGGACCATGTTTGACGAAACTGATCGAGCGATCATCTCGTATCTGCAATATGATGGGCGTATGCCTTATACAAAAATTGCTGCTGAGCTCGGACTGACAGAAGGGGGAATTCGACGCCGCGTAAAGAAAATGATCGACCAAGGTTCGTTGCAGATAGTAGGGATCGCCAAACCGCATGACATGGGGCTTGAAGAAGCAGGCGTGATCGGTATTACAATCGAGGGTCGCCCGGTCGATGAGGTTGCTGAAGAGATCGCCAATTTTCCTGAGGTAACTTACCTATTTCAAGCAGCTGGTGAATTCGACCTCTTCGTTGAAGCATATTGCGAAGATAGAGAACATTTCGTCAACTTTCTCAACAGAAAATTACAACAGATTACAGGTGTCCGCGGCACGCAATCCTTTCTGATTTTAAAGATGTACAAATTGTCCTATCGCTGGGGAGACGCTCCTCCAGTGAAAAATGGTGAGCTGTTACTTGTAAACTCCTCTGGAGAGGATAAGAATTCGTCCTAGTTGCCTACAAGTTGACATAAAACAACTCGACATGATATTTGATAATCAGAACAACGAAACAATTGCCCAACTTGTCCACGAAAAATCGGTTGAGATTCTCAAAGAAACTGGATTCTGCGTCCCGGATTCTCAAGCCCTGAACAAACTAGAGGCTGCTGAATTTATCGTCGATTGGGATTCCCAAATGGTGCGCATTCCTCCCGAAATTCTCGAGGCCGCTCTCTCTAATCTTCCCAATAATACAAAAATGTACCAGCGCGACGGGATCAGCCCTGCCCCATTCGATATCCGCTCCTGCTTCATGGGCGCAGGCACACCCGTCAATGTACTAGATATCGAAAACGGAATGCAGCGCCCGGCAACCCACCAGGATGTGCAGAAATTGGTGACGATCCAAGACGCGCTGCCAATGGTCGATATCGTCCGGCCAACTGTGACCGCAACCGACCAGGGAGAGTACTCTGATCTAATTGAAATTGCTGAACTGCTGCGCTTCACCAATAAACCTATCGTCCACCGGGTGCTATCCCCAGACCGGGTTGAAGCAGCAATAGAGATGCTGGCCGCGGTGGCAGGAAGTGAAGAGTCATTAAGACAGCACCCAAACTTCGCTACGCTATATTGTCCAATCAGTCCCGGCTATTTCACCCCGGAGAATATCGGCTGTATGCTGCGTTGGGCTCAATTCGGAATTCCGATCACGTTATTGAGCATGGCCATGGGCGGTGCTTCCGCTCCGGTCACCTTACTTGGCGAGTTGATTGTGATCAACACCGATATCCTGGCCTGGATTGTCGCCCTACAGATGCTCTACCCTGGAACTCCACTGCTCTATGGGAGCGTGTCCGCAGTATTGGACATGCGCACTGGTATTCTTCCTTTAGGCGCCCCGGAACGTGGGATGGTTAACAGCGGAGCAGCAATGATGGGTAATTTTTACGGTATCCCATCGATGTGCGGCGGTTTATCTTCCGATGCCAAGCAGCTGGATGCACAATCTGGAGCAGAAAAAGTACTCACCGCAATCCCCCTATTGAAGGAGAAAGCCAGCATAATCTATGGTGTCGGAGCTACGGATGCCGGATCCTCAATTTCATACACTCAAATGGTGCTGGACAACGAAATTATCGCCGGGTTGAGAAGATTACTTCAGGGCTTCGAAGATGATAATGTTGATGCCGAAGTTGAGTTAATCAAGGCGAATACCCCGCGGGGTAATTTCCTCAAAGAGGATCACACCCGCCAGAATTATCAGCAGCATTGGGAGCCAGAAGTCTTCAGCAGGGATGCCTATGAGACCTGGCTGGAGAAAGGTGAGACCATCGAAGATATCTGCCGCGAGAAAGCATTGGATATCATTTCTTCACATAAACCAAAATCTTTACCGGCAGATGTTGAGCAGGAAATAGACCGTGTACTGCGTCGTTATTATGGTCCGAATTTTAGCTTGGAAATTAATCAAGGTGAATTAATTAAATTTTGATAATTTGACAATTCTTTTGGAACCAGTCTAAAAAAATAAGGCTCAATCCAATTCATGACAAGAATCGAACCCCTCCAAGCAAATTTTGACCTGAAAGTGCTGAACAAAAAGCAGCTTAAGCAAGTCCGCGAGGCAACCTTATATGTCTTGGAGAATGTTGGCGTTCGCTTTCCTTCAGATCGAGCTTTGGACATTTTTCAAGAACACGGAGCAATGGTTGACAAAGACTCGCAAATCGTGAGGCTGCCAGCAGAATTTGTCCTGACAGCAATGGGTAAGGCTCCACGGTCCTTTACATTATTCGGACGTGCACCGGACACAGAACTTTTGGTTGGAGGTGGACATTCTTACTTTGCTACCGACGGCTGTGGGGTGGAAACAATCGATTTCGAAACCGGAGATCGCCGCTTATCATGCAAAGATGATGTCGCCAAAATGGCCCTGGTCGCGGATTACCTGTCCTCGATTGCATTCTTTTGGCCGATGGTCAGCGCCCAGGATTACGGCCGCCTGGCTCCCCTGCATGAATTAGATGCAGCTTATAACAACCTGGTCAAGCATGTCCAGACTGAGACTGTTATGGGTGAAGACCTAGCCAGGTATGCAGTAGAGATAGCCCAAGTGATCGCCGGAGATGATGATTTACGAGAGAAGCCCGCATTGTCCAGTCTGATCTGCACGATTGCCCCTCTATGCCAGGATAAGGAAGGTATCGAGGCGGCCATGGTTTTTGCCGAGGCAGGCATTCCAGTTGGTTTTATGGGCATGCCAACGATGGGATCGACTGCTCCCGCTGTTCCCGGTGGCGCCTTGACAATCGGGAATGCAGAAGCAGTCAGCGCCATGGTGTTAATGCAGTTGATCGCCCCAGGCACTCCGGTCTTTCAATCTTTGCTCGTTTCTGGGATGGATCCACAATCCGCGGAATACCTAGTCACCCTCCCGGAGAAGTATCTATGCAATGTCGCCGCAGTGCAGATGGCTCACGATTGGGGAGTCCCCGCGCTGGGCGGCACGTTCGGCCTCAACCATGCGGAACCTGCAACCTGGCAGCTGGGCAGGGATAGTGTCTATACCGCCTTGATGTGTGCACTAGCTGGGACCGATATAACCATTGGTTTAGGTATGCTGGATGCATCCACCCTGTTGGTGCCGGAACAAATCATCTTCGATGATGAGATCTACCACAACCACCGCATATTGGCGCGAGGATTAGACACAGAGATGGAAGGCATTGCAGTAGACATCATCGAAAATGTAGGTCCTGGGGGACACTTTCTCTCCCATAAGCATACCCGCTCACATTTGCGTGATATTTGGATTCCGGAATTAACTCACCCTCGAATGGAACCTGAGGATAACCAAAATGGCGATATCAGAAAAAGAGCCAGAGACAAATTTAATCAAATCCTGGCCGAACATGAACCAACACCTTTAGAGGAGGCCGCCCGCCATGAAATAGATACAATATTGAGAAATGCTGAAGCGGATTTAGGGCGCTAATTGGATGCAATAATCATGATGCGAAAGATTATCATCCGAGATTAATTGAAAATTGGAATAATTGAATATACAATCGATTTACCCTTTCAATGTAAAAGAGGAGGCATGTATGTCAGAAGAGATGTACGCAAAATTAACCCAGGCGGTGATCGAAGGCGAGCCTGAAGATGCAGAGCTGCTGGCCAAGCAAGCCCTCGAACAAGGGCTCGATCCGCTGACCTGCGTCAATGAAGGACTCACCAAAGGCATCCAAAAGGTTGGCGAACTTTTTGCCAGCGGTGAATATTTCTTGCCTGAGCTAATTATCGGCGCTGAAGCGATGAAGAAGGCCTTAGCCGTGCTTGAACCCGCTATGGTTGGCGACCAATCCCGTGAAGTTGTGGGGAAAGTCGTCATTGGGACTGTGGAAGGAGATATGCACGAGATCGGCAAGACACTCGTCGGAACGATGCTAATTGCCAATGGATTTCAAGTTTATGACATCGGCGTCGACAAAAGTGCCGCCGAATTCGTCGCAGCAGTGAATGAAAACGATGCTGATATTGTCGGCGCGTCTGCTTTGTTAACCACGACAATGCTGCAGCAGAAGAAATTAATCGAGGCACTGGAAGAAGCCAATCTCAGGGGAAAAGTTAAAGTGATGGTCGGTGGAGCGCCTGTTACGAATAGCTTTGCCACAGAGGTTGGTGCGGATGGCTATGCTGAGGATGCCATTTCAGCCGTGGATCTCGCTTTCCGGCTGATCGATGCTCCAGCATAATTTATGGAGAAGATAAGAAAATCCGAAACATGAATACCATTAAGGAGGAAGAAATGATTAAGAAACACAAATTTTGGATGTTGACCGCAGTGATCATCATTGCTGCGATGAGTCTCTTCGCGTGCGCACCTGCAGAGACATTGGAGCCAACTGAAGCCCCGGCACAAGAATCACCTACTGAAGCTCCACCTGAAGAAGAACCTGAAGCTCCACCACCAGAGGAGGAACCTGAAGAACCTGAAGCGCCACCACCTGCAGAAAAAACCAGCATAACAATTCTTATTCCGGATAATCCTTCTGAATTCCATGGATACGGCGCTGGTACCGGCTTTGAAGAGGCAATAAGTGAGATGGTTATGCTTTCTGTAGCGGAAATTGATGACCAAGGAAATTACTACCCAGAATTAGCAACTGAAATTCCCACCGTCGAAAACGGCGGCGTTGTCATGGATGAAGAAACCTGGGAAACGACCGTTACCTGGCATCTTCGCGATGATATCTACTGGGAAGATGGCGAGCAGGTTACCGCCGATGATGTCATCTTCACCTGGGATGCAGTACAAGCCGCGGAGATTTGGTCGTCAGCAGCGGATGCTACTGAATCTGTGGAAAAGGTAGATGATTTCACGTTTGTTGTGAACTACTACTATCCAAATCCTGAATATGTAATTCACTTTGGTGGAGAAGATTTCCCCATCTATGCTGAGCATTACTGTGATGCCGATCAGGGATACTGGGAGTGGGATTGCAACCGTCAACCTTTGAGCGCCGGACCATATATACTAGAAGAGTGGGTCGCAGATGACCACCTGACCTGTGTCCGCA
>CALBUI010000308.1 GCA_937968125.1 uncultured Anaerolineales bacterium
CAATTTCGATACCCCGTGTACGCGAGCATCGAATCCGAAATCCGCGAGGGAGGTGGTGCAGAGCAAGCCTGGTTGCTGGAGTTGGTGGCTGGCATCATCGATCCAGGCCACAGCCCTGTCGAAATCGCCTCCAAAGAACTGCTGGAGGAGGCTGGGTATGTAGTAAGGGGGGATTTACAGCCAATTAACACGATTTACCCCAGCCCAGGAGGGTCTTCAGAGCGGATACACCTGTTCCTGGGCCTGGTTGAGCAACAAGATCGAGTAAATGAAGGCGGGGGACTTCCCGGGCTAGGTGAAGATATCCAGGTGGAACGATTACCTTTTCAGGAAGCAATGAGGATGATCAAAGAAGGTGAGATCAGCGACGCAAAAACGATCGTCGCTTTGCAGCATCTGGCATTGCTAAAAGCCAAGGGGGCAAATTTCACACAGTAACTAAGCGTATTTCTACGATATCAGCCTGGGAAAAAACAACTCAAGCTATCTAGATTTCAAATCCAATCTGCCTTGATTGGTGAATAATCAGACGCTTGGTCTACCAATGTCCAATGTGCTAATCCTTTGAGCTGCCCAGCTCAGCAAGCACTTCCTGGACCACTTCAGCTTTTAGCTGCTCTTTCATTTCGCTTAAGGATTCCAGTTCTTCTTGATGGTCTCTTGTCTCCCTGCGGGAAGCGACCCAATCTTCGTGGTGTGCGCCTGCAAAAGCTGCTAATAATGAAAAAACGCCACCGACAATCGCCCCAATGATTAACATTTGGACATCATGGCTTAGTTGCATATCATCACCCGGTTCCTTGTCGCTCCAAAGGCGAATCAGTTTAGGTTGAGTCTAGACTCTAACCCTGGAAATTGCAATGAGCAAGCAGTGAATTGTGAAGCGCCAGGCAACCAAAAACACCCCCTTGTCGTCACTCAGCAGAACCATCCCGCTCCCAGGGGCGCGCCAACACTGCCATGGCAAACGAGACCAGCAGCGCGGCGATCGGCAGCGGCCCAAAAGTCTCCGGCCAAATGAGTAAAATAACAAGCGTGCCGATTATGATCCCAATACCTGACCAGAAAAAGGCAGTCCTGAGGGTTGTCATCGCCATAGAGTATAAATCATCTGCGCTTGACTTGCTCCTGATTATTGACACACAGTTCCGAATCAAACCTACGCAGCATCGTCTGTCAGCTCTGAGGAGCGCAGATGCATCCTGAGATGAAGAACTTGGTTGTTCGTTAAATTGACCAATTCATGCTGAGATTCACCGCTCGTTCCTCACTCAAATTATTCTCTTGAGAGCAGATTGCAACTTGGATTGAAAATTAGAGATTGTTGACTTTGCCAAATTAACTCACTATACTATTAATTAATTGAGGAAGAGAACGAAGCTTACATCAAAGGTGGGATTCACAAGATAACTTCACATCAGCCACCGAACTCCTGGCGGTGGCTTTTTTTTATTCTTGGGAGGTGATGCCAATAAATTAAACTGCAACCTTTACGAGCAGGAACATCATTCGCTGAAATAACAGAAAAATGTAAGAAAACTAAACAGGGAGGAAGCAATGAAAAAGGGATTTGTCGTATTCATTTTGGTGGGTGTAACCATACTATTGGTTTACACTACAGCATTGGCACAATCGGATGGTAAGCCTGTGGTGATTATCCCGTATTTGAGTCCCTCTGAGATATCCATATTTTCAAATCAGGAAGTAATATTGGGTGCAAGATGGGGAGCATGTACCCGCGGATTAGCCCGAGTAGCTCATTCCTCTGCACGCCTTGGATGGTTCATGGACGATGTCCCTCTTTTTTCATCACAAAAAGAAGTGAGCCAATATTGGGGGACTCCATTCCCAGATGATATTGGAGAAAACACTTGCATCGCAGGGGTTGGAACGCACACATGGTGGTCTCATTGGAGATATTCACTTGGTGAGCTTGATGATGGTGTTTACACCATCAGGTTACATTATTGGCTCACCCGTCCTACTATCGATGGGGCTGATTATGATGGAGATGGGAAGCCAGATATTTTTGTTGGATCGCTTGTTGATAATACCGTAACTGTTTATGTGGTGGACCCACCAGATTAAGTCCAAAAAGGAAATCCGGCAAAGCCTCGGGTGTAGACCCGGGGCTTTTGCGCAAGAAGTATGAACAGGTACTCGACGTCAGCGAATGAAGCTGGTAAAAGATGCGGTGTGAATGACCTCGAAACACCTTGCCGATTAGTCCAATAAAATATCGGTTTTTATGTTATTCTTTGTTTACAGACAGCGACCAATAAACGATGGTGGGGGCAAACCCCAGAAAGGCATTAGCCCACCGTCTTTTGACTAGACACAATCCCTTCATCCATCATTAAATCTCTAATTCAAATTGTCGGTACTGCACCGCTCAATCTTTTGCGGGCTCTATTGGCATAACGGATGTAATATTGAAAACTGGAAAACAGCTATGAATGATAACTACAGTGAACGGGGCCAGGGATTGGTTCAATATGCCTTTATCATGCTGCTGGTGGCGATCGTGGTGATCGTGATTCTGGCCTTGCTTGGTCCCACGGTTGGCAACCTTTACAGCAGTATCGTGCTGGGTCTTTAATTTGCCTGGCCCTGTTTTATTCTTTGTAAGTGATTCGGTATTAGTTCAAAAGAGGAAGTCATGAGAACGTTAGGTTTGATCTTCGCTGGTATAGCCGTCCTGGGGTTGCTGGCATATTTCTTTATGGGGACTGTACTGCCCGCATACGTGGTGCCTTTGATACTCATCAGCGGCATCCTGGGCATCATTTTCATATTGGGGAGCCTAATTATTGGCAGAACCAGGTCAGGCAAGAAATATCACTGTGTGAAATGCGGAACCATCTTAACCGGCGGAAATCCCATCCGGTACGGGAATGTATGCCCGAACTGCGGCGGGAATGTGTTCGCATAAATGATATTGTGGAACTAAGCTAAACACAAAACGCATTCCTTCTTTTTGAACCAGGTTCGAAGAGAATCAGTTCATTTTTCCACCCACCTAATTCCAAAATCCAGCTGATGTAATTGGCGCGTGTCGCCTCTAATTCGAT
>CALBUI010000309.1 GCA_937968125.1 uncultured Anaerolineales bacterium
GCACGGCGGCCGGATAGAGGTGCAGAGCCAGAAAGACAAGGGGACGGTGAAACTCCGCATCCGAGAGTCACCGGCGATGACCGTTGTCGCAGATACTTTTACCAGTACTTCATCCTCCTTCGGGGTAGGTTTTTCTACCTCTAGTAATTCAAGTACATCGGGCGAACCATACTTCTCATAAACAACTGATTTCATCTCTATACCTCTAAATATTCTTGGATTCTGTAGGGCGGGTTTCTTACCCGCCGAATGTGACTGCATTACTTGACAGGCTCGTCTTCCGGGTCGAACGTGAAAACCTCTTCCAGGGGCACCTCAAAGACGTAGGCGATGCGAAAAGCCAACTCCAGTGATGGAGAGTATTTCGCCTTTTCGATGGCGATGATGGTCTGGCGGGTCACACCTACCTTTTTAGCCAATTCTTCCTGGGTCATCTCGTCATTGAAAAAACGTAATGTGCGAATATTGTTGCTGATCTGGCTGCTGCCCATTTTAGAATCCCCTCCGGTATAGAATCAATCTGGATATATCACCAACAACCTGCGCCAATACTCCAGCGAAAATGAGCAGGGTAAACATCACCAATGCTGGCTGCCCAAAGACAAAAGTCAGCATGGCCAGGAATACACCGATTGATGAGACCCCATAAGTGACCCGGGTTCCTTTCAGATCGATTAACTTGTCCCGCTCATCTGCAATGTGTTCGATGTCTTCAATTTCCGGGTTTTCATCGCCGGTTTTTATATAGTGAGCAATTGCGGAGACAATTGCAGAGACAATATGGGTGAAGATAGTAAGGAGAATTGTAGCTACGATAGCCAGGACGATGACGATTCCCCACAGTCGGAATACATTTGTTGAAGTGAAATTGTCACCCTGTACCATAACCAGGATACTGATTAAGAAGATTACCAAGATCAGTGAGAAGCTGACTAAAGATGCGGTAATATTTTTTTCTTGAAATGACATAATTTTCCTCGCTTTGTAAGTTTATTTTTACTTATAGTATTGTCAAGCGGACATATAGTATCATTAACTTTACATAATGTCAAGCATATTTTACATCGATTGGTAAAAAAAAACTCCTCATTCCTTTTCTACAAATGAGGAGTTTTTGCAACTAATTTCTTGTTAGAGGTTTTTGCAGTTAAACAGATTATTCCTGCTCTGAGGGCTTCGGCACCTCAGACATCAGAGCGAGCATATTATCGTCTAGATCCTGGAAGAAGGACATCCACAGGTCATGATCGGGCATCTCGGCGATCAGTTGCGGCTCCGAGGTGAACACCACGCTCCTCTCACGGAGCGCCTCTGTCTCTGTGTGGATATCGACCACCTTGAAATAAATGATCGAACTGCGCCGGTCGGAATCGCCCTTTTCGGGAACAGCCAGTAAGATGCGAATACCTCCACAATCGAAGAAGGCCATATTGGGCACCTGGAAGAGAAAATCCATGCCTAACGAGTCACGGTAAAAATTCACCGCAGATTCAAGTTCCTGGACGGGGATTGAGATCTGGCCGATCGTAGATAAACCAGTAAATAACATCACTTGTTTTGTCTCCTTCTGGGATTAATAAGATTGGTACCTGTTTAAATAGGTCATGCTTCAGCTGCAAATGATTACGATCAATCGGGTAATTTTTTTCAGGGAACTCGCCTCACCCTGCCAGTTGAAGACATATCTTGAATCTTAATGGCTGGATTCCCCAAGTATAAAACATCGCCGCTGCTTGAGATATCGACAGATAATGATTCTCCCACATTCACAGTTGCGGTGCCACTGCTGGAAACTTCAATAACCGCATTTCGAGATACCAAATTGCGACTATCAAATTCTCCTGAACTGCTCAAATGGATCTTTTGAGTATCAACAAACCCCGCTTCAATCACCAGATCTCCCGAACTTGTCAGCTCTGCATCCAGATTGCTGACCTGGAGGTCTTCAATCACCATGCTCCCAGAACCGGTAATGCGCACAGAAAAACTTTCACCGGAGATACTTGTAATCTTTACATCGCCGCTGTTCTTCACATTCAGGCTTTCCAGATTCGTCATGGTTAAATAATACCTGATGGGTTGAGTAGCCACTAAAGTGATGTTCTCAGGCTGTTTGAAAATTTCCAGGGTGTCATTTTTTACATCAGCAAATAAATACTCCTGCAAATTTTCTTCCGCTTCAATAACTACCCTCTCACGATTTCCAGCTTCGATGCGTAAATCACCCTCCTCAGATAAAACAACTTTTGAATAAGGGGTTATATTTCGCTCTTCTTTGATTACATGACCTGAGCCAGCTACCTTCCTGTTGAATCGAAAAATATTGAAGCCACTGCTTAAAATTCCCTCCCCGCGAGCGAGGCAACCAGTAAATAACAGGATAACAATGAATGAAATCTGGATGATTCTTGCAGAGTTGTTTCTTAAAGGGATCATCTGCTCACCTTGTTGGCTTTAAATGTGGAACAATATCCTGTGGAGGAGATCATCCATC
Source organism: uncultured Anaerolineales bacterium (assembly GCA_937968125.1). Taxonomy (GTDB): domain Bacteria; phylum Chloroflexota; class Anaerolineae; order Anaerolineales; family UBA4823; genus PFL25. The sequence continues at coordinate 2,495 of CALBUI010000309.1, forward strand.
CGAAATCCGAAGTTGAAGGCAAAAATAATCAAGCCGGCATTAACTACAAAATGAAAGATCCTTGGCCATCTCACAAAGTGCAGCTTTTCCCCAAGGGCGGAAGCGATTACTGTGAAAAGCCCCATGGCGAAAAAGGTGAATGGCAGTGGAAAGGAACAACGCCGTAAGATGATCATCGCCACCAGGTTGTGGATTAACCCATTGATCAGGAATGTCAATATAATTGCCAGGTTTCGCTTACGCTTCCCGACGTACCCAATTCCAATCAGCCATAGATACAACCGGTGAGTAAAATAACCAATCCCAGGATTCCACGTTTGCCAGAAGCGATGAAACCCGGGTGCAAACCAGCATTCTATAAAACCGCGCTTTACAAAAAACCAATCATCATGATGAATCCCAAAGCCTCGGAGATGCAGGTATGACTTGTAGTTTTGGACATATTCATCATAAACAAGATGACATCTTCGCCTCAGCTCGAGATAGTCACTGCTCATGTTGCTCTGCTTGCCTGTTTTCTTCGCTATAATCAACTACGACACGAACACCCAAGAGTCTGGATATGGTTGAAATCCAAACCCCCACCGCCTTTGTCGGAGTCGTGAATATCCTGGGGATATATTCCCGGGGATTGAACTCAACTGGCAAGTCAACCATGATACTTTCTTTCCTGGTCCTTACCTGAAGCTGCCTGATGGTTTTTCCATCCAAAAGTTTACCCATCTCCTTGAATGGCTGCTGTGCCGGAAAACTAATTTCGTCGTGATTTTGTGCCATAATTATTCCCCTTTGACGGCTGTCATCTCTTCGAGCTCATCCTGCGAAAACCAATCGCCGCGCACCATAACACCTAATATCTTTTCGGTATTGCTGATACCCTCCAACGGGTTACCGCTCACCAGCACCAGGTCAGCCCGGCTGCCAGCTTCGATCGTCCCAAAATTGCCCTCCCCGCCCATGTCTTCAACGACGTGTGCCGCGTTGACGGTTGCTGTCAAGAGGGCTTCGTATGGGGAAAATCCGTATTGCACCAGAAGGCGCAGATCATCATGCGTGGCAAATCCCTCCACGACCCCGATCGAACTGCTGCCTGCATCCGTGCCTGCCACGAAGGTGACCCCGGCTTGGTGCAGCTCTTGCAGAAGGAAAATGTCCAAATCTGTTTTCCAGGTCCACAAGGGTTGATGATCGCCCAGTGCTTTATAAAGGAGCTGGTGCCTGTTTTGGCCATTGAGCACCTCTTCGATCAGTTCTGGATACAGGTAGGCTGTCTCCTCCCGCCCCAAAAAAGCTGCCTGGTCAAAGAGTTTTTGATCCACCATGTTGTAAACAGCCAGCGTTGTGCCAACAGGAATATCTTCGACGATTAGTGTATCGATCATCTGAGCCAGTTTTTCGCCTTGCATTCGCTGGAATTGGTCTGGATCAAAGATGAAGTCAGTACCTGCTTCAAGTGGGTAGATTTTGTAAACCGAGTCAATAAGCACAGACAGCCAATCCCCTTGATCGAGGAACCGGGTGGGACGGTTCCCAGAAAACATGAATTCGAAACTCAATTCCTCTAAATGGGCGATCTCATCCAATCCTTTGGTGAGGGCTGGTTCAAGACCAACCTGGTAGGGGATATGTCCTACAGTGTACAGCCCCAATTCTTCAGCCTTTCCTTGGGCTTGGCTGAACTCATCCATTGACAGCTCCATGTACAGCTTGGCAAAATCAAATCCGTCTTTGTGCCTTTGCATAACTTTGCCACCTGGATTGGGTACCGGACCGTGAATAGTCCGGCCTGAAGAGTAGATCATCGGACCGGTTGCCTCTCCGGAGAGAATTTCATCCCTCCAATCTAATACAAACGTGTCATCGGGCTGAACAGGTGCAGTGCCGCAATCCCTGATCGTTGTCACCCCTTTAGAAACATATAAATCTAGCGGTGAAACGGGCAGAACGTCTCTTGATTCCTCATAAATATGCACATGCATGTCTGCCAGGCCGGGCATCAAATACGCCCCAGTTCCATCGATAATTTCTGCTCCAGGTGGTATTTCAATCTCATCCAAATTACCTAAGACCATTATCCGGTCACCTTTTACCAACACAACCTGATCGCTCAAGACCACCTCTTCATTCATGGGCACTACATTGAGATTCACAAACGCGGTTATATCTTCGACAGGCTGGATGGTCCTTGTTGCGCACCCAATTTGGAACACCAATCCAAACAGGATCACTACAACAGTCATTTTTTTTGTCATCATATTACTCGCTTATTGGGGTAGGAATATTTTGAATATCATCCAAGGTTTCGACAGAGATTAAAGTCAAACCGAGATCACGGATCCGTATCAACAGGCCGTAAAGAGCCGCCTGGTCGCTGACCTCGCCTTTTAAAAGGGTGAAATTTTCTTGTTTCTCGATCAAAAATCCATCAAACCATTCAGACCAGTCAGGGTCCAATGACTCTTGCAGTTTGATTGCGTATCCCTTCGGTTGCGCCTTCATCTCAAATGCTCATTCTCTATCGGTCCAGATGAAGTATAGGAAAACCGATCGAATTTGACATCTCCCAAGTAGGGTATTTGTTGTAGGGTATTTGTAATAAAAAACCTCCTCACTAGAGGAGGATCGCTGGAAAAGGTTCCCCGATTAGATCAGCGATAATTCTTTAGCCTTGCTTACTGCCTCAACCCTTTTGTGCACATCGAGTTTTCGATATAGATTCTTTATGTGGGTGCGTGCGGTGCCAACTGAGATGACGAGTTCCCTAGCAATTTCGGTACTGGATAATCCAACCGCAAGCAGGCATAATACCTGAAACTCTCGCGCAGTGAGAGGTGAAATCAGATCTTCGTTTCCCTCAACTTGTCGCCGTCCTCCGAACTGGGCACCGCCATTGTAAGCACGTAATATTTCCCCAATGAAACTGACAAATAAACCCCTGCTGGCTGCATATTGGAGCAGGTCAATCAAGAGTTCTCCCTCGCGCAAGAATGGGTACAGGTTGCCTTCTGGTTCAGCGATCGCCAGAGCTGAATTTATTGCTTTGTTGGCTCGCGCATCATCTTTTTTTACCGATAATGCGAGTGCCAGTTGGATAGAAATCTCCAACTCCTTGCTCCTGGCACCAGTTTCTTCAGCGATTTGCAATAAGCGTGTCAGCAGCCGGGTAGACTTCTCAATATCCCCGCTTTTTCGCAGGTATCCGGCCAGGATTTGGTAAGTTTGCAGGTGTATGTAGCCCAGCTCATCCTTTGGATGGAGTTTAAACTCCCTTATCAATCCAGCAACGTGATCGAGGTTTCCAATGGTCAAATATAATAACCCTTCCAGATAAAAAATATCCAGCTGTTGAAATCTTGGCAGCGCCTCAGCATTTTCTTTAGCACCCTCGATCGCTCTTTTTGCGCCTGGAACATCCCCTTTGGCCATTAATGCCTGGATGAGGAAAAAATAACCATCATTGATTGCCTGTCGATTGCCCCATCTCTTGCTCAGTTCGAGTCCTTTTTGCGCCTGCTCGAATGCCAATTCGACTTTGTTCCAGCGCAGCAGGACATCGCTGAGAAACGAATGGATCAGGCCCAGCATGGGGGATTCCCGCTTGAAATCTTCGCCCGTTCGTTGAAAAGACCTTAAAGCTGACCTGTATTCTTCATACCCTTCCTTAAGGTGACCCTGCAACACCATCACATACCCCTTGAAGGAGGATGAATAGATATAAACAAAACTGTCCTCCCCTTTCTTGCTTACCTGTTGGGCGATGGTGTATGCCTCGATTGCAGAGGATAAGTCTCCCTTCCATCGCAAAGATAGACCCAAAATTAAGGATGAAATCCCACGTGCAAAATAATCCTCTTCAGGTAAAAAAGAAAGTGCGTCCTGCGAATGCTTTAATGCATTAACCTGATCACCACTCAGAGAACTCAAGCAGGCTTTTATTGCAAATAGGTGACCACGGATATGCTCCTGATTTGCCGAATCCGGGATCACGTTAGAGGCAAGCTGGTTAATCTCTTCTTGAATAAAATCCAATTGACCAGAAAACACCAATTCCCAGGCGCGAGCGATACCAAGCCAGGGATGAGTATCCAGGATCAGTCCCGGCAGTTTTTCAAGCCAATATCTTATAGTTTCGAATTCCCCCCGATTAACTCGACCTAGAACGATCCCCTGAATCAAAGAAGCAGCTCTTTCGTAATCTTCGATCTCAAGAGCATGGTAAATTGCCTGATCAACCAGATGGTTGGATTCAAACCACTGACTTGCACTCCGGTGGATTGAAGGGGAAATCGCCGGATGTTCCAGAACCAGGCGCCTTCTCAGTAGTTCGGAAAACAAGTGATGGTATCGATACCAGCGACGGTTGCGATCTAGAGAAATGAGGAATAAATTATTATCTTCAAGGTATTCCAAGATTTCCTGGCAACCATGGATACCTGTTGCCGCTTGACATACCTGGTCTGATAACACCTTCAGTAGTGACGTCTGGAGTAAGAAGGATCTTATCTGCTCTGGTTGCTGGCGGAGAACTTCTTGGACCAAATAATCGGCGATGAAGCGGTCATCACCTGCAAAAGAGGCGAAGAATTTGCTCTTATCCCCATAATTGCGCATGGAAAACGCGGATAATTGCAAGCCAGCGATCCACCCCTCCGTTTTTCGATACAAGAATCGAATCTGATCAGCGGATAAGTCCCATTCCACTGCTTGATTTAAGAATAGAGTGGTCTCTTCAAGATTGAATCGAATATCGTCGATCCGCAATTCACATAACACCCCCATTGACCTCAATCGGCCGAGGGGAAAGGGGGGATCAGAGCGGGATGAAATAATCAGGTTTACTCTATCAGGCAGCCAGGTGATGAATTTGAAAACCATTTCATGAATCGCTTTTGAATCAATTGCCTGGTAATCATCCAGGATGATTGTCAGCGGTTTTTGCAATTCGGATACTTCGTCAATCAGCTCGGCCAGAAATACTTCTGTGGAGAAATGATGCGGGGACTGCAAGATAGGCTGAAGAGCTGCGACCAGGTTATTGTTTATCTTCTGAAATGAAGCGATAACATACGACCAGAACCGAGTGGGATCGTTATCTTCTTGCTCCAGGGAGAGCCAGGCAATTTTCCCATCGTGACCAGCTGCCCATTCAGATAACAGAGTTGTTTTCCCATAGCCTGCAGGGGCAGACACCAAGGTAAGCTTGCAGTTTTCCCTGGAATTTAGTTTCTCAATCAGTGCTAATCGAGATAAGTGTTTTATTGATAGTACCGGCGGCAATAACTTGGCTTCAATTGACGTTTGGGGCATTCCCGAAGAGTATTCTTGTTTACCCACCTTCATCTCACTCGTCTTTACAGCAAATCTCTGCTGCTTCCTGCGATCCTTCATATTTATCAATTGCCTGGACGAACAGGCTCAAGTACTTGGCTACGTTCTCCTGGTCAATTTCCGGAATATGTTCGAATACCTGGGAAAAATATGCATCATTGACGTTATGCATTTTCTCTACTTGTTGGTATCCAGATTGGGTCAATGAAATTCGGTAGCTTCTGCGATCAGTGGGATCGCTTTCCCTGCTGATATATCCCAGGCGAACTAGACTATCTACGGTCCGGCTCAGGGTGCTCTTATCCAAATTGAGGTAGATCGCTAATTCCCCGATCGTAGTTTGGCCTAGATCTTCGACAGCGAATAAACAATGACACTGTGCTACGGTCACGCCACAGCAACAATCCTGCAGCTGGCTGCCGAGGAACTGTTCGAAAATTCTCAGCTTTGAACGAAATTCACGAATATTGACCATATTCACCCAAATAGTTGTATCATGCAACAGTTTGAGTATACAACTTATTTTGTGTTTTGTCAAAATCTCGAGAAATATAAGAATACGAAAGCATTAATGTATGTGAACATCTGTCCCCCAAGAATTACCGCTTCAGCGAATCTTTCCCAGGGCTGACCCAATCGCAACCAGGCCCGCGGCGATTAATCCAGTAGCAGGCAGCCAACGCCGCTGCGAGGCAAGTGCGGCTCCGGCGCCAGCGGCCGCGATCCCGGTTGCGATTCCAGCCTGCTGCACAACACGGTCAGCCTCCTCTGGGGTGCGGCCGCGATCTACCAGGGTCCATTTGAGCAGCGAACCGCCGTCGACGATCGGAAGGGGAGCCAGGCTGCCGGTGAAGATCAACCCATGCCCGATGCAAGACCAACCGGCCACCTCTCTCGCCAGCGAATCTTTTGGGGTGACAGCACGCAGCAGTAAGCTAACCACCAGGCCAAAAGCGCTGAACACAGGCCCACCCATGGCGCGCATGCGATGGGCGCGCGGCGGCACATTGTTATCATCGTAGATCGTGCGCGGCATGCCCGAGGAAAGCTTGATGCGATCCATCGGTGCGCCGCCCATTCGGGCGCTGATCGAATGGGCGAAGGCATGACCCACATCTGCCAGCACTAGGGTGAATCCGGATATTGCGCCTACTAAAAGGTTGATAGGCCAGGAACGCTCGGGATGCCCCCGGCCGGAGAGCCAGGACAGGCCAGCCCACAATGCGAGCAGGTTGGCGTGAAAACCGGGTGAGATTTCGACAGGGGTGTCCAAAATTCTGGTCATTGGTTCTCCTTAGAATTAATTGTCTGGAAAAAATTATAACGTCATAGGGGTCAACCTGATTATTTTGATATTGTAGTTCCCCGGCACTGCTGCGTTTCAGGTATTTTTTTTGGTAGACGCTCTACACCGCCACTCAATAACTTGTCAATGCTTGGTACCCCCACCTATTGGATGGTGGAACAAAGTACCCCCGGAGCCCACTCTCCGGGGGTTGTGTGGAGGAAAAAGTTTGGATCGCCAGGGCTCACCAAACAAATTTCCATTATTCTTGCTCGGGTTTGATTATGGAAAATCTCGAAAAACTGATTAATTTCCCATTAGTGATTTTGAACAGTATTCGGTCTAAGGATCGAAATGATATGAGCCTTCCCAGAGCCCATTGGCTGCCCAGCCAACAGCTTTCATGTGTAAGCCAGCAAGATCTCCGGTGCAGCGATTGGCGACAAACCGAGCGATCCCGTCAATTTCATATGCTCTTAGATTAAACTCACAGGTACCTGACAATTCACCTCCTGACGTCAACATCGTAAGGTGTATTGACCCATGTTCTCCGAGACCTGGTTTTTCAGATTGGTCGACGCAGCCGACCAAAAATCCGTCTGACACATAGGGTGGTCCTGTAGTTATACAGTAGTCGGTCGGACCATACGGATCTACGAAAAAGAAGAAGCCGCTGATCGGTGTCGGTTCGGTAGCAGACGCAGTTAAGGTAAACATGAACGCCAGTACCAGGACTATTGCTAATATCAAAACTGTTTTCTTCATGATTTTTCCTCCAGTTTGTTACTATTCTTGGTTTGTTTTATACGCTTTCTTGTTGTTAACAATAGGTCATGTCTAATAAGATTCACCTCCTTTGAAAAAAATCAATACCGAACGCGATTGCCGGTTTCGGGATTGGATTCCCAATGACCTTCTTGTGGTGATGGAATTGCCTTGCTGATTTGTTTTTCATGTGCTCTCATTCAATTTATTTGCATATAACTTACAAAAACACCGCTTAAGAATCGCTTAAAATCTCCAGTAGCTTGTATAATGAATCTAAGTTAACGGGGATTTGCCACGAGGAGGGACTTATGCTGGAGATTCGCACTTTCGGGGGACTTCATCTATTCTGTGATGGGGAACCAATTGAAGAACTAACCTCAAGAAAAGCGGAAGCATTGCTCGTCTATTTAGCTGTTACTGGAAAACCCCAGGCTCGTGAAGTGCTGTCAGATTTTTTCTGGGATACGCGCACGCAGTCCCAGGCCATGGCCAATCTGCGTACGGTGCTCACGATTCTCCGGAAGAGAGTTGGTAAATATCTATCTATCGGCCGCAATTATGTAAGAATTAATCCGGATGTCGATGTTTGGTTAGACCTGAACGAATTCGAAAACAAACTCGTTGAAGCAAAATTAGAAGAAGCCATTAATCTATATAAAGGAGATTTCCTGGAAGGCTTCCATATACGAGATAGCGAAGGTTTCGATGTTTGGATCAGGCAGGAACGCCAATATTGTCTGAGGCGCTTGCAGGATGGACTTCATGAGTGGGTCAGCTACCACTTTCAGCGCGGCAGTTACAAAGAAGGAATTGGTTTCGCAGAGCAGCTCCTGGTGGTTGATCCACTGGATGAGGATGCCCTAAGCCAACTTATCCTCTTGTTGTCCCTGACTGGTCAACAGGCTGCAGCCGTGCGGAGGTATGAAGAATATTGCCGCTTATTAGACCTTGAATTAGGGGTTGAACCGACCCCAGAGACACAAGAACAATTTCGGCTGATTCGGGCTGGTGAGATAGAGAATCCTTTAGAGATGGCTCAATTAGTCGAACGTGAATCGCGCCAAGTAGGGCTGTGCCCATATCGCGGTTTAGCCCCTTTCCGGGAGGTAGATGCACCCTTCTTCCACGGGCGGGAGACAATCACTGAGGTGTTGTTCGAAAAGCTGGAACAACATTCCCCACTAGCCGTTATTGTCGGCCCCTCCGGCTCGGGAAAATCATCTATCGTGTATGCAGGTCTGTTCCCCGAACTTCGAAAAACAGGGGGTTGGCGGATCATCGTCATGCGTCCAGGAAGGCAGCCCTTCGAGAAGCTTGCCGCGACGATGATTCCTATCTTGAAACCAGACTTATCCGAATCTGAGCGGTTAATAGAAACCGACAAATTGGCAGTCATGCTGCAGAATGAGGGTGGAGCCATATTCAGCGTCTTGTCGCAAATATTGGCCAGGGAAGAGAAGACCAGCCGCTTGCTCTTGGTGATTGACCAATTTGAGGAGCTCTATACGCTATGCATGGATTCAGAAATCCAGCTTCAGTTCCTTAAAAACCTGATAAGCACCGTAGATGCCACCGGCAAAGAACAACCTGCTCCTGTGGTATTGCTCCAAACCCTGCGAGCCGACTTTATGGGGCAGGCACTCACTCACCGCCCCTTTGCTGACCTCCTGCAGGATGCGGTATTTGTTTTAGGCCCAATGCTGAGAAGTGAACTGCAAGCCGCGATTGAAAAACCCGCTGAGAAGCAGGGAGCTGCCTTCGAACCTGGATTAGTGGAGCGTATCCTGGACGACGTTGGGGAGGAGCCAGGCAACCTGCCATTGGTGGAATTTGCTCTCACGCTGCTTTGGGATCGTCTTGATCAAGGTTGGATTACCCATGCTGCTTATGAAGAGATCGGGCGGGTATCCGGGGCATTGACCAGTTATGCAGAAGAGGTTTTCGCCAATTTAAATGAAAAACAAAAAATAGGTGCCCATAGGATATTTGTACAGCTTGTGCAGCCAGGAGATGGTCTTGAAGATACGCGCAGGATCGCCAATATCGACGAATTGGGGGGTAAAAATTGGGATCTGGTGCAGCATCTTGCAGATAAACGCCTGGTAGTTACTGGGAGCGATGAAGAGGGGAATAAAACGGTTGAAATCGTACATGAAGCGTTGATCAATAATTGGGAACGGATGAGCGGCTGGATGGAGGAAGACCGCGAATTCAGGGGATGGCAGGAACGTACCAGAGTAGCGATCCAGGAGTGGGAGACAAATACCCGTGATCAAGGCGGATTACTGAGAGGAAAACCACTTGTACAGTCTGAAATTTGGTTGGATGAGCGGGGAGATGAACTTGGTAAAACAGAAAAGGAATTCATCCAGGCAAGTTTAGACCTGCGAGAGCAGAAGCAAGCGGAAAGCGCCCGCCGTCGTAGGCTTATATTCGCTGGATTAGGAGTTGCCGTGCTGATCACACTTGCTCTGGCTTTGTTCTCCTATAACCAGAGAAACAATGCTCTCGCATCCTACAGCGTGAGCCTGGCGGCTCACGTTGAAAATGCCCTGGAGGCTAACGAGGTTGATACTGCCCTGGCCTTGGCCCTGGAAGCTGCTGAGGTCGGATCACCACCTCCTGCTGTTCAACGAGTATTACGACAGGCAACCTATCGGCCTGGTCCAGTTGAACGAATTTCTGTGCAGGAAACTTTTGGCATCGATGGCGATATCTTCAGCCTGGCTGTCAGCCCAACAGAAGGAGTTTCATTGATCGGATTTGATGACGGCACAATACTCCTTTGGGATATCGAATCCAGGCAGGAGATTCGTCAGTTTCACGGACATAATGATGTTGTGCGTGATGTAACCTTCAGTCCGGATGGAAAGACTGCCCTGTCTGCCTCCCATGACGCCAGCGTAATTCTGTGGGATTTAGATACAGGAAAAATGCTTCAGAAGTTTAACGGGCACCGCGGTTGGGTACGCACAGTTGCCTTCAGCCCAGATGGCTCGACTGCCGTTTCCGGTGGCTTTGACGGCA
>CALBUI010000310.1 GCA_937968125.1 uncultured Anaerolineales bacterium
GGAATCTCTGCGGTTGAAGCCATCCGGACGCGGGACAGCCAGGCAGAGATCATCTTGTTGAGTGAGGAATCTCATGGCTATTACTCTCGACCTGGCCTGGCATATTTCCTGACCAAGGAGCTGAATGAAGCCCAGTTATACCCCTTCACCAGCAATGATTTTCAGCAGCTGGGTGTACGACCTCATCAGGCCAGAGTAGTTGCCATCCTCCCGGAACAACACTTGGTTGAATTGGGAGATGGCGGCCACATTGGATACGATCGGTTGTTGATTGCCACGGGAGCTGCGGCTGCTCGCAGCAATGTACCGGGATCAGGCATTCCCGGCGTGGTCAAGCTTGATAACCTGGACGATGCCCGACGGATCCGGTCTTTTGCCAGTCGCAGGCGAACAGCAGTCGTTGTGGGCGGCGGGATCACTGCCCTTGAAATCGTGGAAGGTCTGGTTGCCAACGGGGTCAAAGTGCATTACTTCTTGCGACGAGACCGGTACTGGAATAACGTCCTGGATGAGACCGAATCGCGCATTGTCGAAGGGCGTCTGGTGGAACACGGCGTCAAAATTCACTACAACACTGAGCTGGCAGAGATATTAGAAAAGAAAGGTCGCGTGGGGGGTGCCCGCACAGTAGATGGGCGGACAATACACTGTGACCTGGTTGCCATCGCGATCGGCGTTCGCCCACGGATTAAGCTGGCTCAGGTCAGCGGATTAGAAGTCGAACGCGGCATCCTGGTAAACGAATATCTACAGACGAGTGCTGAAGATATCTACGCAGCGGGTGATGTAGCCCAGGTTTATGATCCATTTACTGGAAATTCGGTCGTGGATTCACTTTGGGGACCTGCCCGCGAACAGGGAGCTGCTGCCGGGATGAACATGGCAGGTATCGAAAAAGCTTATTCCAAACCGGTTGCTTTTAATGTGACTCGACTGGCTGGGTTAACTACGACCATCATTGGGAAAGTCGGCCAGGGGAAAGATCCTGACCTCCTCGGTATCGCCCGTGGGGATAGCGAAACCTGGCGTCAGCTGCCTGATTACATCGCTGCGCAGCAGGACTTCGAAGTCAACCGATTGAGGCTAATGCTGGGCGCAGAGACGATCTTGGGCGCGATTGTGATGGGAGACCAGACTCTCTCCCACCCGTTGCAATCGCTGGTTGCTAAACAAGTGAAAATAACATCGATTCGATCCAGGCTGCTAGCACATGGAGCTCCCCTGGCAGATCTGATCGCAGAATTTTGGACCCAATGGGTGAATAATCATGTACCCCAACACGCGTGAATTGTGGGTAGCCTTCTTAGCCATTTTAATTATATCTATCGTCTATTTAATAGCGGTGATCATGCTCGGTGGAATTCCCGCCGCGAGCGATTTTTTCGGCCATTCCTTGGGCGTCCTTGGGTTTCTGCTGATGTTGATGACCGAAACGCTCTACACATTGCGTAAAAGGAGCAGAAATGCCAGATTAGGCCGAGTGTCTTCCTGGCTGCAGTTTCACATCGTCACCGGACTGGTTGGACCTTACATGGTCTTGCTGCATTCCTCCTGGAAATTCAATGGCCTAGCAGGGATCGTGATGTTGATGACGGGTGTGGTCGTGATCTCCGGTTTTATCGGGCGCTATATCTACACAGCCATTCCCCGCACTGCGGATGGGATGGAGATGGAATCAGGGGAGCTGCAAAGACAGATCAATGGTTTGGAAGTGGAAATAAGCAAATGGATTGGTCAGCAGCCACAAGCGTATGAAGAGCTGGCAAGCTTTTCGGCTGTATCCATTTCAAATTCTTCTCCAGGATTAAGTAATCCCTTTGGGAATATAAGCTACCGGATCAATATGTGGAATTTAATGCGAAAAATGGATCCGCAAACAAAAACTCAAGCAGCAGCTTTGGCTGAATTACTTAATCGCCGGCGATCACTTGACCGGCAGCGCTTTTCCCTGGCCCAGGCCCGGCGACTCATGGCACTCTGGCACACATTGCATGTGCCGATCGGGTTAGCATTATTCACAGCAGCCTTTATACACATCATCGCGGCGATCTATTACGCTACATTACTGCGTTAGTTTTTATTGTGGGGAGGAATCCTGATCTCGCCTGACAACCCCCTTTTGCCATGCGTATACTGCAGCCTGCGTTCGATCTGCCAGGTGCAGCTTGCTGAAGATATTGCTGACGTGACCTTTGACGGTATGATCGCTGATCACCAACTGTTCCGCTATCTCATGGTTGCTCAACCCACTGGCGATTAATTTAAGCACTTCCATTTCACGCTTTGTCAGCTCGGTAAACGGATTTGCTTCATCCCGTCTGGTACCATGCAGCTCCTGTAAGACGCGGGAGGCCACCCGCGGGTGCAAAGTTACATCCCCTTGCGCTGCTCGTTGAATCGCCTCCGCGAGTTCATCCATGTCGACATCTTTCAAGATATAAGATGTCGCGCCAGCTTCCAGGGCTGGAAAAATATGCTCATCTTCGTGGTAGGAGGTGAGAACCACAATCTGTGAGCGTGGGCTGACATTTTTCACCTGGCGGGTGGCCTCCACGCCATCCATTTCAGGCATGATCAGATCCATCAAGACTACATCTGGGACAGCTTCCTCCGCTAATTTAACGGCAGATTTCCCGGATTCAGCCTCTCCAACAACCAGGAATTCATCGTGAGCTTCCAGGAAGGCGCGCACACCTTGTCTCACCAGCTTGTGATCGTCGACCAGTAAGACAGTGATGGGATTATTCATCTGTTTCCTCCACGGTAGATCTTCTTGAACTATTGACAGGAATAGTAATTGAAATGGATGTTCCTTCACCTATCTTGCTGTCAATCTCTAATTCTCCACCGATTCTATCTGATCGTTCAGCCATTGACTGCAATCCAAATCCCCTGTCCTTGGTTTCAGGATCAAAGCCGTCACCATTATCCTGGATTGTGCAGGTGACAAAATCACTACTATAGATTAGATTAATATCCACCTGGCTGGCATGGCTGTGGCGAGCGACGTTTGCTAACACTTCTTGCACGATCCGCAATATCGTTTGTTCGATCTCTAAATCCAGCTGGCGTTGGCGCTGAACGCGCAGTTCAGCAATAATTGGATTTTGACGCGACCATTCTTCACAATATTCACTTAAAGCGACCGCGAGACCTTTCCCTTCCAATGCGGCGGGGCGCAGCTGTTGGATCAGATTGGTCAGTTCCTGCCGCAAAGCGAGAGTCAATTGCTCGGCTTCTTTGATATGTGTTTCCGCAGCCTCTGGATCATTTTTGATCAGCTTGTGAGCAGCGCTTATTTGACCTGCGGCTGCGAAAGCCTGCTGTTTGGCGCTATCATGAAGATCGCGGGCTAGCCGGTTTCTTTCTTCGATCACTGCTAATTCCCGCCGTGTTTCCAACAATTCTTGTAGTTCCTGGGACATTTCATTGAGTCGCCGGGCTAACTGGCCCAATTCATCACCGGAAGTATCTTCTACCCGCGTGGAGAAATCTCCCTGTCTCCAGGCTATGCTGGCTTCCGATAGGCGGTTCAGCCTTTCAACTGGTCCCCGCGCCGCCAGGAATCCATATACAGTACCAGCTAATACGGCAATGATGGTAAAAAATAAGGCGCTAACTCCTAAGATTGGGAGCACATCCGCCAGTTGGGAGACAATCGTCGGCAGCTCGCCAATTGCTACCAAAACACCCAAAACCTGTTGATGCGCTTCATCCCAAATGGGGAGAGCTAAGATGACTTTCCTGTCTATCTCATCTAAGAAATATAAACTTTCGGTATCATCGGATCCGGACAATGCGGCTTTCAGAGGGTCTGCTAATCCAGGAATAAGATGCCCGTCAAATGGTTGCCCGAGCAGCTCCTTTCCCAGCAGATCAACTGGCCTGACAGCAAGTAAATTGCTGTCACTTCCTACGACCAGCATCTCATCAGTGGCATCAAATGAAAGAGGCAAGGTTACGCTCGAAGCGGAACCAACACCTTCCAGCCAATCACCGATTCCAGCCTGATCCGGGGGAGATTGTTCAAGATAAAACCGCAGAATCGGAGCATAATCTGTGTTGACAGCTTCGATCAGTTGGGCTTGTAGAATGCCGCTGTTGATTAGCAGGATGAGGCCTATTCCAGCGATGCCCAACAAAATCAGTTCCACTGTCAGCAAAGCAGCTAATGTCACGCCAGTATAGGTCAGAGTCAATCTCCAGCGCAGCTGCTGGAAGCGTTTCTTACTGGGTTTGGGATCATTCATTGGATTATTATAAATTGAAGGAGCTGAATTTGGAAAAGTCTGCATCCCCTTCCATGAGACCCATGAGAAGAGAGATGCAGATTGAAATCATTTCAAATTTGGCTGTGGGATCATGCCATACCTAAGAAGAGGAGCACGAAGGTAAATGTGTTCATCAACCCGTGGGCAATTATGACCGCCCACAGGTTGCGACTTGATTTCAAATAAATCAAGCCAAATAATAGACCCGTGAGTCCGGTCAGCACGATCCCAAGTGGTCCCTGGTAGAAGTGGATCACTCCGAAGAGGATGGAACTAAAAATCAGGGAAAGGGTCCAACGCAGCCTATTACTTTGCAATAGGGTTCCTAATTGGTTGATCAGGAATGCCCGGTACATCATTTCCTCACCGAATGCTACCGCGGTCCAGGCCAGGACCACACTGGTTATGAGCAGAGGCAGGTTGCCCTCGAGAGGGTTGAACCGACTCATATCCGCCTTCGCAACCTCGGAACCTGGCAGATTGGTCGCAATGGTAGTAAGAACGAGGATCATCACCAAAGCAGCGGCTGCTGTCCCGAAACCGAGAAGTATGGTGCGAAACAAGTTTTTTGGTCTCGCCATCCCGATCTCGCGCCACCCGGTCCCATGCCGTTTCAATACGACTGATGCGACCAGGATGCTGAGCAAGTAACCAAAGTTGATGATCGCAGCTCCGATTATTGTTGCACCACCCAGAATGGTTCCTATAATTCCGAGGATGAAGAGGGGTAGGAAGGCTGCAAATATCTCAAGTAAATCAGAAAATCTCCTTTTATTGATTGATTGGTCCGATTGTTCTGTTACAGGAAGAACAGATTCGTTGAACATTGTTGAACTACTCCTTAGGTTAGGTTGAATTTGATATACCAAGCATAGATTATTCTGAGGAAAAATACATCGGCCTGGAATGGGGATTTATATGGGTCTCCAGGGGGGATAATGGGGGGCAGAAATCAATCCTGGAGTTGGGGGTAGGCTCAAACAGGTCCAACGTTGGGCTTGTTTGAGCCTTTTTATGGATTATCAGATTTCAAGACAAGAGTCTTTCCGACTCCGAATATCCGTCAACCTTCTGTAGTACATTCGAAATTCAATCATATTTTTATTCCGGAGCCCGATTTTTCACCAATTTATCCGCAGGATGTTGTCGAGAAATGTCACGGTTCCGAATATGGGAATAAACAGGATTACAGGAATTAAGCCAAAAATGATTTTGTTTGCTCGAGACTGTAATTGATCGGCGAACAGCTTATAGAGCTGACGGTATGAGAGTATGAGACAAATTGATGAAATTACAATCGATACCAGAAACCATAAGTAAAAACTTGGGTTTGCTAAGAACAAGGATGGATTGAAATTTGTAAGTTGATCTAATGCCGCATCCGAAATGGGAAGATGCACGCCAGCGACTAATCCAAGTGACATCGACTGTTCATCTTGTAGGTTTGGCAGACTTCCTGACAGGGCTGGGATGATGAAAATAATCATCGGGATAAGGCGCATTAATGCGCTACTGACCGCGGTGGCTCCAATAATGAGGCTGAGGAAGTTGGCTTGTGAACGATAGAGCAGGATGACAGTGAATGCAATAGCCATTATCCAGGTAATTACTGGTCCGAAAAACAGTCCCGGCGTTAGTCCTTGGTTAAGTAATTCGACTGTAAAATTTGGATCGCTGGGCGCTTTCCCAGAAGCACCCACGAGGTTAAAACCTGTGCTGACATGGGTTCCCTCTAACCAGAAACCAAAGCCGTGTGCACTTTCGTGTAAAAACCATACCAAGATAAAAATAACAAAAATTAAGGCTGTCCAATATAGTAAAAATCTTGTCGTACTTGTTTGAGACTGAATGCTCATTGTTGCTTCCCCTTTAGTTCTTTCTGATATTTTAGTTAATATAGGTCGGAGAAATATGCTGCCATTGTCTATACTATTATGAAGGTTAATGAGTAGTTGTGTGTTGGCCACATTGGGTAAGGATATATACATGCTCATTAAACGGCTCCCAGGAACAAGAAAACGAAGCGAATTGTGTTTGCCAGACCGTGGGCGATGATGGTTATCCACAGGTTACGTCCTGAACGGAGATAAACTGCGCCCAGGATCAGACCCATGGCGAATGTGTTGATCACTCCCAGGGGACCTTCCACCCAATGCACCAGGCCAAATATAGTTGAACTGAACAGCAGGACCAGTGCAGTGCCCAGTCTCGATCCGGGAAGGACATCTCCCAATTGAGTGATCAGGAAAGCCCGGTAGAACATCTCTTCCCCAAAAGCGATCGTCGTCCAGGCTGCTCCCACAAATAATAGGAACAATACCAGGTTGCCATTTAGCAGGTTGAAGCGAGATTGATCGATCGGCTGCACCTCTGCACCTGGCAGGTTGAGCGCAATCACTTGCAGGGCGATGTTCATGACCAGCAAAGCAAGCAGAACGCCGATACCCAGCAGAATGGTGCGTTTCCAACTCTGGGGACGAGCCATTCCGATCTGTCGCCACCCACTTCCCCGGATTTTCAGGATAACTGTGACAATCAAAATGCTGACAACGTATCCGAGGGTGACGATCATGCCTCCGAGAAAGGTGCTGGTTCCTATTCTGGTTCCAACGACGCCGAATGCTAGTATTGGCAGAGATGCGACCAGGATTTCGATCAGGCTGCGGAATTTTTGAAGTCTGCGTGATCGGCTGGTCCGTTTTTCCAATGAGATTGCAATTTCGTTAATCATAGTGATTCTCCTCTATGTTATGTGGGTCCATTGAATTATTTCTCTAAAATATGCTTTGTATTCCTGACCAGAATTGCCGAAGGTGGTCGAAAATTTCCCATTCCACCCTGAAAAGACTGATTACATATTGTCCGTGTGCCATAACCCCAACTGCGTACATGAAGGAGAAAGCTGCTACACCGATGGCTGCTGATATTCCGAAGGCGAGACCTCCAAAGGCGATCAATCCTGCCGCCAAACCACCAATTGCAATCAGGCCGATCCCCAATCCACCAATGGCAACGCCACCCAAAGCAAACCCACCGATGGCCACCAAGCCGATCGAAATTTCTCCGATTGCAATTAAACCTTTGGATACGAGTCGCTTTCCGGATTGTGGGTCATAACCTCTGGTGATATGAATTAGCGGCCAGCCGAATATTTCCTCTTCTGACCGGTATTCGAATCCGGGAGATACTAGTTTCTGATTTTCTGGAATTTGCTTGATATTTGTGTTCACTGTAGATACTCCTTGAAATGGTTTGTTCATAGTGACAATAGGATATAGCAAGATCGTGAAGAAGACACGAGCCGGCAAAGGGGTTTTTTATGGGCCTGGAGGAGGGTGTGTGCGTGTTGGAAACCAGTACTGGTGGCTGAGTATTGAAGTCCAGTTGCCAGGAACAAAAAGGCAATATTTTTGTGTCCTCTATCTCATTTTGGGAAATCTCTTTTGAAGTATCTTAAACAAT
>CALBUI010000311.1 GCA_937968125.1 uncultured Anaerolineales bacterium
ATATTGGATGTATTGAAAAAAATGACTTTATGTGAGGGATTATTCATCTCTTGCACCTGCTTTGAAAGCATCCTTGTTAAATACATCCATCATATTTATCCAGCCCTCAAGATATTCCGAGAGATAATTAAGGAATTACGATTGTCTCCCAGCCATCATACTCTCCCCCATATTGGTCAATGAGCTCATTGAAAACTGAACTCAACTTCGTCAACCTGTCATTTGAAGGTACCATGTTCTGCGATGCCAAACAAAGCCATTCTCCTTCAATTGCTCCACTGCGTACGCTCACCTGGAAACCCTGATCCCGGAGTGCGGCGCAGAGCTGCTGCGCTCCCAATTGCTCATCGTGATAAAAGTAGAAATCGAAGGGGTGGACTTTGGACAAGTCCGAACCTGCCTCGAGGAGTGCATCAAGAGTCGCTTGATCTGATGCGCCAGAATCCAATAACCCACACCCGGACATAAGAACGCCAACAATTATGATAAACAGCAGCAAAATGGGGTATCGCATTGTTGCACTTTGTCGGATATTCATTTTTTCCATCATAGTTCTACCTTATCGGAATAGTCTAACATCTCTTCTATAGTGAACGACTTATCAAAGTTGAATGCAAAAGGAGTCGCGCCATGACGATGAAGGTAATCAAATCGCCGCTTAATCTCCACCTCTATAGGTACCTCTCCAACAGGTGCCCAATAGAGCACATAATTTGGTAGCTCAGACTGGAAAAACCACTCCGTTCGCCTCATAAATACCTCAACATGATGACTCTCGTATGTGAATTTCCGTAATGCATCCTCTGATTCCCAGATTGATGCGTTGACTAACATATTTTCAGGATAAATCGAACCTTCGTCAGGAGGTGTGGGTTGGGCGATAAACCCCGGCCAACCTTGGGCAAGTTTGTCTATCTCATCAATGCGATCAACAAACCCTTTCATGATCGGGTCGTCCATTGCAGCCCGCGCTGTAGCGATATTCACCTGTATCAAATAATAAGAATTTTCGCCCATGTGGTTCCTCTGTAGATGGAAGATGGGCACCGAGATAATCCGTATCCCGGTGCGAGATAAATTAAATTATATCCAGGTTAAACATTGAGATATTATTCTACCCCCTTCAATTTCTCTCCAGTAAATAGGAACTATCGCTTGCCTCGAGCCTTCTCGAGAGCAATAAGCCGTTTATATAATGGATCACACAGATCTGACAGGCTTGGTCCAACCTATTGTGTTTGTTCTAATCTATTATTAAAATAAATTGGCAAATTTGCCATTGCTGGACCGGCCCCGCCATAATTATCAGTGGATCCATATACAATTCTGCCGATTCGATGTAGGAGTATGGCTCCAAAGCACATCAAGCAAGGTTCCAATGTAGTGTAGAGACTCATCTCTTTTGAATTTGTCCAAAGCTCTTGCGGAACTGCTCGTAAAGCTTCCATCTCTGCATGCCGTGTAGCATCAAATTTTGGGACCCAGATAGCGCTGCGACCTTCTGCTATCGCTTGCCCATTATAGCTAATCACTGCACCGACCGGCAGATTCCCCTCCTGCTCAGCCATCTTGGCGAGCTCAATCGCGCGCTGCATGAATTTGTTATCTTCCAAATGAAATCTCCTGCATACCACCTAAACTAATTTCGAAAAACTGTTCGCTTCATTGACATGGTGATACAAGAAACTTATTCCTACAGGTAATTTGGATGGTCCAGGTACTCTTGAACTCGTTTATAAAATCTTCCCATGTGTATGCCATCCATCAGTGCGTGATGAGCCTGGACGCTCAGGGGCATTAACAAATCATCACCCTCTCGGAAGAATTTCCCCCAGGCAAATCGCGGCACCGAATCAACCAGGTCCAAATCGAGTGGATGCATGAAGCTGGTAAAGGATACCCATGGGATGGCGGTCATATACAGCCAGTTGTCATCTTCCGGGTCTTCCAAAGATGGAGTTTCCTGGACAGCTTTGAAGCAGTCCTCTGCATTTTTAGCAAACTCCGCGAAATCGGGTGTGTAAATCATCGGGCAAAAGGTAAAAATGTCGTCCTTGATCAAGATCGTCGTGGATGCGTGGACGATATCATGTTCAACAACATCTTCCCCCCTGATACGGTACCGGAATTCTGTTATTTCATTCGCTGCTCTTGAGAGGATATAAACAATAGCAATAGATATTGATGTATCTCGCTCCTTGACCGCTGGATAGAAACTGGTCAAATCGACATTTGCACAAAGATTAAAATGCGGGTAGCCCCACTCTCTGAAAACGTTGAAATGCTCTCGACGTGGCCACGATTCCAAATCCAAATTGCGCATTCCTCACCTCCCAACCAGTATCCGCCACTCATCCAAAACCGCCTTGGCTTCCCGCAAATCAAGCGTATCAAATCCTTCCGTAAAACTTTCGTATATCTCTTCCAGCTGTCGACCACTTTCTTCTGCATTCCCTATCATCATGTCCAGCCTGCAAAGCCTGGTTGCTGCTTGCAGCATGAGACTTTTCCCCCCAAATTGCTTCGCGCCAACCAATAACTGCCTGAATATCCCAGCAGATTCAAGCATATTATCTGGAGACATAGAAATTAATAAATCACCTTTGAGAAGGACCAATGGTGCAAAGTCGGTCAGCATCTGCTCCTCATCAACATCCTTTAGCAATTCGTTGAGAAGTTGCAACCCTTCAGCCTGCTTACCTACCTGGGCTAATGCAGCTGCCCTGATGTTGATGATGGATGGGTAAAAGACTGGTGGGCTGATATGTCCTTGATACTTTGCAAAACCCTGCTCAACATTCTCTAAACCATTTTCCGGATCACCCAACGCCAACTGGGCTAACCCAAAAAGCATAGTAGCAATTGATTCCCAAACTTGAAAGCGGTGATCTTCAGCAACTGCCAGCATCGCCTGCGCCCGCTCTTTCACTAATTCCATCTCTCCCCGCCATAAATGAAGAGCGCCTGTATGGAAGAGTGCATAGGCCATCGTTAAAGGATGGTCCAGTTCAGTTGCCAATTCAATTGCCCGATTCGCTCTATCGACGGCACGGTCTGGATAGCCTAGCCAAAAAGAATAGAAAGCCGACGTAGTGTAGCAAACAATTCCCGGATTGTTACCGAGTTGATATGCCCGCATTGCATACGGTTCACGCTCAAAAAGATCAATTCCTTTATCGAGCAACTCCAATCCCTTCTGATACCCTTGTATCACTCCAAGATTCATTCCCAGTAATAGGTAACCGTGAACGCGCATATTGTCATCATCCCTGCTTTCCGCAAGGTGGAGAATCTTTTGTCCCATTTGGGCGCTCTTTTCGAACTCGGACCGGAACAGATAGAAGCTTGCGAGACTGCGTAGGACTGGGAAAAGCTGGGGAATTTCACCGTGACCCTCACTCAACTCCAGCGCCTGCATATAGGCTTCTTCTACTTCGGCTGTATAGCCCTTGAGTGCCATCAGCGCCCTGGCAAGGCTGGTTTGCAGCATGATTTCCTGCTCGATTAATTCCGGAGTTGAGGGCGTTGAGGATAGGATTTCAAGTAAATCGGAAGTTAGTTCAACCATTGCCTGGTACCAACCCCGACCATCATATAGCAGCCATAATCCGTTCACCATCTTCTGCAGCTGCTCCAAATTCCCTTGCTCTACCCAGTATCGCCAGGCAATCTGGAGATTTTCGACTTCGGAGGACATCCTCTTAATCGCCTCATCGCGCTCATTTCCAACCATATATCCCCATTGTGATTCGGAAAAATATGCGTAATAAGTGGCGTGAGCCAGGCAAACAACCGCATGCAGCTCGGGATCAGCTTCCAATCGATCCGAGGCATATTCCCTGATCGTCTCTAACATCCGCAGTCGGGGTTCACCGGAGGAGTCTTCCACCATTCGAATCAGGCTCTTATCGACCAGAGATACTAACCCGTCGACCACATCCAAATCTTTCTCGTCAAGGCTCTCAATATCATCAATGACCGCTTCGACAGCCTCAAATGTACAGCCGGAGAAAACAGAGATCACCTCGAACAGGGCTTTTTCATGCTCCTCCAGCAGCTCGTAGCTCCAATCAATCGTATCGCGTAAGGTTTGCTGCCGTTCTGGTAGATCACGTGCTCCCCCGCGGAGCAATTTGAGGCGGCTCTCCAAACGGTCAAGTAACGCCTGAGGTGAAAATAAGCGAACCCGGGCAGCTGCCAGTTCGATTGCCAGTGGCAATCCATCCAAACGCAGGCAGAGCTCCGCGATCGCAGCCGCGTTATCTTCCGCCAGCTCAAAGTTTGGTTTAACCGCTTGAGCACGTTCAACAAACAGTTGAACCGCTTCATATTGAGCCAGCTCATCTGGTGTCGGGTGCCTGATATCTGCTGTTGGGAGGCCGAGTGGGGGCACTGGATAAAGATGCTCACCCCGTATCTGCAGGGCTTCTCGGCTGGTGGTCAGCAGTTTCAACTGCGGACAATATTGCATCAGATCTGCTACCTGGACGGCAGCCGAAGTTACCTGCTCGAAATTATCCAGCAGGAGCAGCATAGTTTTTCCCCGCAGCTGGTCCTTTAAGTCATCAAGAATGGAACCATTACTTGATTCACTTAATCCTATTGTTCTGGCAATTATTACTAAAACTGAATGGGGATCCCGAATTGGAGCCAGGTCAATAAAGTAAGTCCCATCTTTAAACCGATCGAACAATTCTGCACCCGATTGCAGTGCCAGGCGAGTTTTCCCCGTGCCGCCGGGACCAATTAAGGTTAACAGACGCACTTTATCAGCCCCTAACAAGTTGTTGATCTCACCCAATTCCGTTTGACGACCCACGAAAACCGAAGGCTGAGACGGAAGATTGTTTGGCAGTCTGTTCAGCGTGGCGATGGCAGGAAAGTCGGATTGAAGATTTGGGTGGATGAGCTGGTAAATGTGTTCAGCTCGCTGCAGGTCCTTCAAGCGATGTTCCCCTAAATCAAGGAGCGAAACTTCTCCTGGAAGCTGGTCAGCTACAACACCAGCCACAGATTCCGAAACCAGTACCTGGCCTCCATTCGCGGCTGACATCAACCTAGCTGCCCGGTTGACAGCTGTGCCATAAAAATCTCCACCCCTTTGCTGTGACTCACCTGTGTGTAAACCCATACGAACTTGCAGCTGACCTGTGTCCTCCCAGTTCTCTTCTAATAAGCTTTCCTGGGCATCAATGGATGCTTTCAAGCCATCTTGGGCAGACTCAAAAGCAGCGTGAAAGCCATCACCAGTGGTTTTGACGACCTGCCCGTTATTGTTTTCCACGGCCGCCCTCACCAGGTCGTCATGGCGAGCCAGGACAGTTTTCATCGCATCTGGATACTTCTGCCACAAACGGGTGCTTCCTTCAAGATCTGTAAACAAAAAAGTCAGCGTTTCAGTCATATTTGGTCATCTAACATATAAGGAAAATTCACTAGAGGAGAATATTCCCAGAAGTTGTCTTCGTGGTGAATTAATGATCTATAGGTTGAATCAGGATGAAATAATGATGCAATGCACCTGATTCATTCTACCACCCTATGTTCAGCCCTCCTGAAGAAAATCATTCACATCCTGGCGGAATTTTTTTCCAGAAGCTGGATGCCCCATGCCTTCATAAAGAATAAGCCTTGCATTGGGAATACCTTCTGCTGTCTCTCGAAATAATTCCTTGGAATAGAAAGGATCTTGGTCGCCCCCAATTACCAGGGTTGGAACATCAATCCTAAACAATTGGTTCTCGAAGTTGAACTTGTCTTCTGCCTCAATCGTTACAATTAGATCCGTGGGGTCATCCGGCACATCGAAGGACATGATCAATGATCCGAGCCAGATAATGGGCTTTGAGAGGATACTCTTCAATCCTGATTTGGGAAAAATGCTTCCGATTAGAAGGGAATATGCCTGCCTCCATTTTCTCAGCTGCGCCAGATCCGAGATTTCCAGCTGCAGCTTCTTTGCTTCATCGTTTAGCTGATATGCACTGGAGTGAATCACTAGTCGCCGAATTAAATCAGGATAGTCAACAGCTAAATGTTGGACAATAGATCCCCCGGTCGAGACACCAATCACGTCTATAGGATCCCCAAATTCATCGCGAATCATCGCCGCATAATCACCCGCCATGTCTTTTAGAGTGTACCCGTGAGGCATACCTGGCTTTCGCAGTACAGCATAGACCTCAAAGTTCTCTTTCAGAAATTCATACATCCGGTACGTCAAGCTGGATTGGGGTTTGTTCTCAAAAATTAATCCCTGAATGATGACCATTGGACTAGGTCCATGACCAAACCGGTTATATGGCATGCCGTTGCTGAAGTAACCAGAGTTTGCCATTTTTTCCTCCTCTAAATAGATTCGCGACTTGATTCAAAATCCGCGATTGCTTCATCGATTGCTCGCCGTGCTATTTCGGCGAGCATTGGGTTAGAGCTTTGGTAGTATGGGAGGGCAATTAATCCGGCCGAGAGCACCCAGCCACGACCTCGCAGCGAGGTCGCCTCATCAACCTGAAGCACTTCACGGAACACCGGTCTGGTATCACCATCAAGGAACATCCAGGCCGCCATTACATCGCAGGCAGGATCGCCCACACCCAGACACCCGAAATCAATAACAGCACTCAATTGTCCATCTACTATTAGGAAGTTTCCAGATTGAAGGTCTCCATGAATCCAGACTTGAGGTTCCTGCCATTCAGGAACCTCAAGCGCTGTCTCCCAAACTGCTTTAACTGTTTCAGTATCGATTGTGTCCTGCAGGGCTCCAATCGCCTCCGTAGTGAGTGTATCTCGCATCGCGAGCGGAACACCCCGAAATGAATTGTATTGTCCAGGTGGTGGTCCATCAGTAGCATCGATTTTCTGGAGAGCGAGGATGAATTGTCCCAGGTCAATTGCAGCCTGCTGCGGATCTGCGAATTCCTCAATGGTCAAATTCTGGCCTTCGAGCCACTTGTATACTGACCATTCCCAGGGGTAGCTCTCATCCGGTTTACCTTTTGCAAGTGGTTCAGGAATGGCAAGAGGCAGGTTTGGGGCTAGCCTCGGCAGCCAGTATTGCTCCTTGTCCATCTGTCCAACCACCCAGTCAATCCTGGGGAGCCGCACAACCTTGTCATCCCCAAGCCGGTAAAGCGCATTATCAGTCCCTGCTGACTGAACCCGCTCGAGGAAAAAGTCTGCCCACTGCGGGAATTGCGTTTCGAGCAAGCTTCGAACCAGAGGGACATCTGTATGGACTTCGCCTTCATGCATAAGACCAGCAGTCATAAATCAATCCACTACTGGACAATTTGGCCGATTATTTCCATCTTTAAGCTCAATAATTCGGGAGTAATCCAGGTCGATCAATTGTCACCAGCATGGGCGAGGGCTGAGGGAGTTTGACTGCCAACAATCGCCGGCGCCTCGTGAATGAGCTCATCATTCTGTAGCGCTTCAACCATGAACAATGCAAAGTCCGTGCGGCGCGTAATGTCACTCTCGAGGATGGGGTCGCCCACGTGCCTGCTCCACACTGGTAATCCCTGGCTTTCGCCCTCTTCCAGGCCGCTCCCGCGTACGACTGTCCACAACGTATCGCTGGCAAAAATTCGATTGCAAGCTTCTACCTGGTCGTCGATATCCACCATGCGTGTCAATCGCCCGAGAAAAGATGAGATCTTCATGCCTATCAAGAAGCCCTGGGAGTACTTATCTTTTCCATCCATCGTTATATGCCACCCGCAGGAATATATGAGCCGGGCGCCTGGTTTTGCATAATCAAGAACCGCCTGCGCGGTTCCAGAGGAATATTGTTGAACTCCCCAAGGCACCAGTACAGTCAGTACACCATCACATTCTGCGACTGATTGCTGGATGACCTCCCGGTTATTCGTTGCGCCAGGATTGATGGTGATGCGGTCCTGGAACCTGTCCAGTTTTTCTACACTTTGTTCCCGGCATACACCCACCACCTCATAACCTCGCTCCAGCGAGTGCTCCACCATGTATTGTCCCAGCTTCCCTGAAGCTCCTACGATGCAAACTTTGCTGATATTAGTCATTTCGCTCCTGTTAATTATCTTAGAATTTAATTTTGTGTTTGCGAGACATCACAAGTCTACATGAAGAACAGATTCATAAACTGAAGTTTTATCCTGGTTGAATTTCTAATTTAAAACATCATAATCCAAAACCTGTTAGATATTCGGATCAAGCTTCACAAAACTTGAATCATTCCAAGAACGCGCTGGTATCTCCCTGCTTGGATGAACAAATCAAACCATAAGATCGGGCAGCTGAAAAAATGAAATCTTTGGGACTGAAAGGAGATGTAACTTGGCAATCATATAAACCTTCAACCACCTATTCCTGCATGATCTCCTTAATCACTCTAGCTGGATTTCCCACAGCGATCATATTTGCTGGTATATCCCGTGAGACAACAGCCCCAGCACCTACCACCGCATTCTGGCCTATTCTTACCCCTGGCAGGATAATGGCGCTACCCCCTATCCACACGTTGTCCTCGATTGTAATTGGTTTGGCTTCTTCCAGGCCCTGGTTCCGGTCTTCTGCCTGAAGGAGATGGGCAGCTGTATAGATCTGGACACCGGGTCCTAACAAGACATGATTACCAATCCGCACTTCATTGCAATCCAGAATATTGCACAATACATTTAGAAATACAAAATCGCCGATATGAATGTTTCGACCATAACTACAGTAGAAAGGCGGCTCAATCAGCGATTTCTGACCGATCTGTCCAAATAATTGTTGGAGGATAGCCTGTCTTTCAGGTTCAGTAATGGTCTGGTTGTAGCTGCGGAGCAATTCCTTGGCCTTCTGACGTTCAGCGTCCAGTTCGGGATCGAGACAATTGTAAATTTCTCCGGCTAACATTTTCTCTTTTTCAGTTCTGAGGACCATCTATCTGCCTCCTGATAGTTCAACTCGATTACATCTCTCAGAATGAGTTAGAAATTCTGAATGCTTGGAGTTGAGAGTGAGCATAGAAAAGGGGTTATTTGTTGCGAAGAAGATGGCAATCTCCCGGAACACGAAAGTGAAAGTGATCGCCACCCCACTTTTATTGGTCTCTCTGAGCAAAACATAGAGGCGCAGAATACTATTGTGAGTATCAAGTACTGCATGGCTTCAAATCCCTAAAAGTCAAGGAGCCCAACAACAGGACTGCGTTGAAATATTTCGTACCTACCGTAAATTGTACTGGGCTGTGGATGAAATTTGAAAAAACAACCTCAATCAGAATAGCCACAACAAATGCGACAATGCCTCCAATCTAATATTGACCCGAGGAGATTTTTTCCCTTTGCTCCCACAGAACTATCTGGGTTTATAACGGATATCCAAGATCATCAAATCGTTGGCTGCCATACTCCTTTAACATAAGTAGCCTCCGAGTCCCCCGGCCAGGGCGGCATGCTGATGCAAATGAACTTCAAATCTGCATCTGAGACGTTGCGGTATTGAAACGCCGTTCCAACTGGAATATCGATCGAGGTGCCTGGAACGAGGACAGTGATGCCACTTTCGACCCCGCCATCTCTCCAGATCTCACCGTGCCCCTCCAATATGTACCAGAATTCGCTGACTGTTGCATGAACTGTGGCTATATTAATTTGATGTGGCGGAACAGTACTATGAATCATGTTGCCCGTTTCTCCTCCTACGAGAAAACGAATGTCAGCTCCCGCTGGCGATTTCGCTTCTGGTTGGGTTGGAAGGGTTATAGTTTTCATTTGGCCTCCCTGAGCTCATTCAGGTTAATGAATTTACAATATCATCGAATTTTATTCAATAATCTAGTAGATCTTCAATCGTCATACTAAAATATCGTAACCTGATGACAGGCAGTTATGTTATGGAACCTGAAATCACCTCAAGCGCTTATTGTCCGGAAGCATGTTATTCTGACAGATTTGAATGGCTGCCAGTTCTCTAGCAACTTCATAATTGACCCTAGACAGACCTCTAGATTTCACCGGATTATGAGATGTGATCATCTGGATAACAACTTCTAAGGATAGCCAATGCCAATAGCGCCACCTTGATCGTATCCTTGATCGACTCCTGGTAATGGTGATCAAATGTATTTTCCTGGCGATTGGCAATGGTCGGACAAATTGTCCCTGCCCAGTACCCGAGGCAGCCCAGAAAATGAAATAGAAAGCTGGATTCCATCTCCATATTTTCAACACGCTGACCACCCAACCTGGGATCATACGCAGAAAATATTTTATCGAGATCTGGAACGCTGGGCTTTACCCTGCATATGTCACGACCCTCAGCAGCAAAAAATCCAGGAGATGAGGTTGTCAACCCGAGTTTAGCTGGCACGCCAAGATTTTCCGCTGCCTCTAACAATCCATTGACAACGTTAGGTTCAGCCCTAGAGACATACGGGTGGATTTTGTTGTAAAACCGGGATTCTATGCTCATCGAGTCCATGATCATTTGATCAAGTTCCTCTTCAAGGCGTTTACAATTCTCGTCTTGATAAGGTGCCTCGAAGTAGACACCGGCATTATCCAAACCGATTGAATATGAGGTGATGATCGGCGTACCTAACCTGGTTGATGCCTGGAGGCCCCCCGAACTTCCTACTCTTATGATATGGAGCCTGGGGAAATCGGTTTTCGGCGTTCGGGTTTCAAAGTCAATTTCGTTGAGCGCAACCAACTCGGTCACAACTATCTCAAGGGAAGAGGTCCCTATCCCAGAGGTTGTGACTGTGGTTCTCACCGGTGAAATGATGGTTGCCTGTTCCCCTGTAATGTCCGAGGTTCCCGTTATAGTCACCAATCCCCGGTGCTCGTGCTCGAATTCAATATCACGTAAGAATGTAGAACCAATGATTTCAGCACGCCCTGGGTCTCCTACTATCAGGATGTCAGGTGCGATCTGGTCCGGCTTAACCTGCAAGTGGTAAATTCGCCCTTCTTCATCGATTACCAGCTCTGTTGCCGTGAATGGTGAATCTGCTCTAGGGAGTTGTTCTTGAACATCCTTAATATCTGGTTGCCTGGATCTTTCCATCACATTTTCTCTTTAGATTTTTTCAAAAGAACATACTATCTGGTCCCATGCCGAACCGGCGAAAGCACACCTATCGCACAGCTCGCACAAAGCTGATTAAAGCGAGCAGGGTCCAGATGACAATTCCAGCAACTGCTAAAAAGCTTACGAGAGCTGGCCAGGAAGAGTCCAAGATCCAAAGCCCCACCATGATGGGGAGAATCAACACCCAGATGATGATTTCAGTCACGATGGGCAACGCCTGCACTGAATTCCACAACAAGTCCAACCACTCACGATTTACAGCGGTTGCGATAGCAAACCCGACCCACAGCAGCACGAAGATCGCGATGGCGTAGCTGCTGAGTACTCGCGGTACAGTATTACTCCAGAATGGTGAGTCGCTCACAGTCACCCTCCTTGATCTGTATAATCACTATCCCCAATAGTTCTATTTTTGACTAATATCAGTATATAGAAGATTCATTCAGAGCGCAATATCAGTCAGCCCTGGTAAAAAAACTCAATTATGCTCTCTACTCTGTCCCTATTACCTGAAAGGTGATGATCTTACTTACCCCTTGGGACACAATTGCCATGCCAATTATTCAATGTGAACCCGGTTGTCGACCAACATTGAAGACACTTTCCCTGGCAATTTCCCCTCTGTGATCAAAGAAGATCCAAAATTTTTAGATTATCTTGTTTGATTTCTTTTCAACCTTTGGCTATTTCGATCGAGGTTCGAGCCCATTCTTCAATGAGATGATCATCTCCAAGCACTTTCTCCGGAACACGATAATAAGGCATTCTGAAATGTTTCTCAGATCCTGCATCTTCATAGCTAGATAGATTCGTATCATCAACCTTGAAGAATATTTGCCCTTGGCTATCAATCAGAGCAAACATCTTGCTTTCTGCGAAAATACCATATCCGCCAAACATCTTCTTGACACTAATATCTCCGAGGCTGGACAATCGATTCTGAATATCATCTGCGGATATACTCGAATCGGACGTTAATTTCGCGCCTTTCTCTCCCATGGTTTCCTCCAGATTACTTCTCTTTCCTTGAAAGCTCGAAATTTCATTTATATAAATCGTGCAATTAACTGCAGGGCGCTGATTTTAGTCGTTAACAAAGGCACCCAAGGTCAATGCCAGATTCTACCAGAGGTCGATTGTATTCCGCTGTGCTATGTCAGCCACGTAGAATCTCTCAACTAGTTCGTGATTCAATTTGTTACAAATGTTAGATTA
Organism: uncultured Anaerolineales bacterium; assembly: GCA_937968125.1. GTDB lineage: Bacteria > Chloroflexota > Anaerolineae > Anaerolineales > UBA4823 > PFL25. Next base: position 12,283 of record CALBUI010000311.1, read on the forward strand.
TTCAACTGGCTAGGCGTCTTTTGTTCCTTGATAAATCACTACCAACTGAATTACTCAAGCAGGTGGCAGAGCAAGGACTGAATTTCATACCTGAGCTCATCCACATTTTTGTCAACACTGCCATACAAATGGAACGCCAGAAGTATCTAGGCGTTGGTCCATATGAACGGTCCGCTAACCGCCAATTGGGTACAGTCATCTACCTGTATCTGGATGCTCTTTATGAGAAGGTACGGGTTGATGGTCAGGTCCGAGAAGCAGTTGTGTTGATGGCCAGCTGTGTGAAGCCTGATGGCAAGCGCCTGATCCTGGGCGTGTCCGTATCTCTTGGTGAACAAGAATTGCACTGGCGAGACTTCATGCAGAGCCTGGTGGAACGAGGCCTAAACGGTGTGGAGCTGATCATCAGCGATGCCCATGTAGGGTTGCGCAAAGCAGTCTTCAGTGGCATTTCTTGGCAACTTGTCACAGTGGTTGTCAGTCGCTTATCGACCTCCAGCAGGATGCTAGCCAGTATGTGCCTCGCCACAGGGTGATCCCCGAATTTGGTGCAACCGGAATCATGTCACTAATTC
>CALBUI010000312.1 GCA_937968125.1 uncultured Anaerolineales bacterium
TGTACGTTTTTGGCACAAAACCAGGTGCCAGGTGACATTATCAAGTTTCGCGATGAGGATCAAGCGGGTTGTGTTGTCATTGCTGCTAATGGGATGAAGTTTAGATTCACGAACGATCAGATTGTTGCAGCTGAGCCCAAGTACAAAGCAGCCCAACCCAAACCAAAGCGCAAGGCACCAGCCAAGCGCAAACCAGCAACCACCAAGACAACCACCAAGAAACCAGCTGCTAAAAAGAACACAGGAGCTAAAAAGTAATGGCTGCTCTGGCTGCAATCCGAGATCGTATTGAAGTAATGTTGCAGGATACTGGTAACGCGATTTGGGATACTGATGTTTTAGATGAGGGTCTTCGCCAGGCTCTAGATCAATACAACCTGGTCAATCCGCTGAGGATGGAGACGGTAATCACGCTGCCAGGTGATGGTCGCGAGATTGCGCTGTCTGGTATCTCTGGTTTGTTGTATGTTCTTGATTGTTGGTGGCCTTATGATTCTGATGCTGCTACTGAGACCTGGCCACCCAACCGGGTCCGAGGTTGGCGGGTGTGGTGGGATGATAACCGGGCTGTCTTATTCCTCGAGATTACCGAGGGCTCACAACCCCAAACCGATGAAGAAGTAAGAATCTGGTACGCCAAGCGCCAGACCATAGAGAACTTAGACAGCGGATCAACTACCACAATCAGAGGCGACCATGAATCTTTAATCATCCTGGGCGCGGCTGGTCATGCTGCCATGAGTCGCACTGCCGACCTGGTAGAGGTCGCTAATACGGATCTGTTTCAGGTTGGCTTGTTGGGCACCTGGGGCCAGCGGAAGATCCGCGAGTTCAATGCACAGTTAAAGATCATCCAGCGCGAGCAAGTTCGTCATGGTCCGTCGTGGTTGTCTGGCTGGTCGTTGGATAAGTGGGATGAGGGGCGGGATCATGTTCAGGATACTTACGGCTAGCTGTTGGTGTTGTGTTTGATTCTGAATGTGACCGAATAACCTAGATCGTATGTCCAGACTTCACCCTCTATCTTCGGCTTATATCCTGCTTTCCAGAATCTGTGCTTAATCTCTGATGGTGGCAATTTGAAAAGCTGATGTATGCGCCAGCGGAGAACAAGGTAATAGTAAATGAATTTTAGTTTTTCGATCATGGACTCTCCTTATGGCTGAACAAGAGGACGCATTTGGCGGGGATCTCTTTGCTGATTGGTTGGATGGTTTGTCACCTGGCGCGGGTCGGGTATCTTCTCTCATTGGTCAGTTACGCTATCGGGCTGGTGGATCCTCGACTGATTGGTCTACACCTGGCAGCACTAAATATCTTCCTCGAGATTGGCATATGCAAGCTGGCTGCTTCCGGGATATGTTCACGGCCAGAAGTTCCGGAGGCTTCGAGTTTGATTTCCCGGTTTCTTTCTCTGAGCCGCCGTTGTTGATCTCCTCCATTGCGGGCACGCTGCCCAGCTTTGAAGAGGCTGTGATGCAGACGACCGTCGCAAGCGCATCGACGGTCGAGGTCTACTGGTGGTCCACTAATAACCTAACAAGGATTTGGGTTAACTGGCTGGCGTTGGGACCGATCGGTCTGTAATACCGATCCCTTTCCGATCTAAGAGGATTCGGTGCGAGAACATATCAGCAGAATGCGAGCATAGTGCTCTTTTCTCGTTCGCAACCTGGATTATGTTTGAAAGATGGGTTCTATCGCGATTCCTAATTCATTTCCATGGAATCAAAAAAGGTGCGGAAAAACTCCGCACCTCAATGTCGTCTTGATATTGGCCTAAACTGCAGCCGTTTCTAACTCAGGTGTGTATTCACCGTACCTTGCCAGGCTGTTTAACTTCGCCCGGCGGTAGAATACATTCTGCGCCTCAGGAACGTTTTCGGACTTTCCTAACCAGCTATTCAGAGTTTCTTCCTGCAATGCTCGACCATAAGAGAAGCTCATCTGCCAGGGGAAGCCGCCGATAGCATTCATCGCGGAGAGATTCTCCGTCGCCTGGGCTGGCGTTTGCCCACCGGAAAGGAAAACAATACCTGGTACAGCTGAGGGTACTGTCCTCTTGAGTACCCGAATGGTTGCTTCAGCAATTTCTTGGACCCCAGCCTGAACGGAACAATCCTTTCCAGACAGGATCATATTGGGTTTCAGCAACATTCCTTCAAGCGATACGCCCGCTGCAAACAACTCAGCGAACACGGCTTCGAGGGCATAGGTAGTGACCTCTTCACAACGCTCAATGGTGTGATCACCGTCCATCAGAACCTCGGGCTCAACGATGGGAACCAAGCCCGCCTCCTGGCAAAGCGCGGCGTATTGGGCAAGGCTGGCGGCATTTGCATTATACCCGTACTCAGTAGGAATATCCTTTCCGATGGTATAAACTGTGCGCCATTTTGTGAAGGCTGCACCCAGCTCAACATATTCTGCTAAGCGTTCTCGCAAGCCATCCAAACCCTGAGTGAATTTCTCTCCAGGGTATAACGCCAGATCGCGGGTACCCTTGTCAACCTTAATTCCAGGATAAATGCCCCTCGAGGTTAACAGTTCAGGGAATGGGATTCCATCAACCGTTTCGTGGCGCATCGTCTCATCAAATGTGATCACGCCACCAATAAACTCCTCGACACCATCTGTGGTGAACAGCAGTTCCCGGTAACCCCGGCGGTATTCTTCCGTCGATTCGAGATTGATGCTTTTCAAACGTTTTTCAATCGTTGGAAAGCTTTCATCAGCTGCCAGCACACCTTTTCCTGGAGCCACAATCGCCTGTGCAACAGATTCTAACTTCTGCCTATCCATAACTAACAATCCTCCTAAATATAAAATGAAAAGAGGCTAGTCACATGGCTATCCTCAGATTTTCAAGCCAAAATTTTTGTTATTCAATCGGCGATAATTTTATCACTCCTTGATTAGGATTGCCAACTTCTTACCATAAATGACCTGGTTTTGGGTAATAAATCCCTTCCAGCCTTCTTTTCCACAGCAAGCTTTTTGCATATTCGTTGGAGTATATTATGATTGGGCACTGAATAACGGAATAATTGGTTGACTACAATGGCTAGGAAAATAATATTGGGATGCAGATAACTGATGTGAAGTTTAAGGAGATCTATCATGAGAGAGCTGCTGAAGGATGGTGCTGCAAGAGCGATTGATTATCTAGAAGGAATCAACGATCGCGGTGTGGCACCGGATAATGATGCCATTGCTGCTTTGAGAAAATTGGAAGAGCCACTACAAGACGCAAAAACTGATCCACATGAAGTGATCCGAATTCTTGATGAAGTATGTTCACCTGCAACTATTGCTTCAACAGGAGGGCGATTCTTTGGCTTTGTGATCGGTGGATCACTGCCGGTGACCGTGGCAGCGAACTGGTTAGCTGGAGCCTGGGATCAAAATTCAGGTCTTTACGCCCCGACACCAGCCACAGCCCATATCGAGCAAGTTGCACTAAATTGGTTGATCGATTTGTTCGACCTGCCAGAGGAGAGCGGCGGCGCGTTTGTCACCGGGGCAACCGTTGCAAACTTGTGCGGCCTGGCCACTGGAAGACAAGTGCTGCTTAATCGCGCCGGGTGGGATGTCGAGGCTGATGGGCTTTTTGGCGCTCCGCCAATCACAGTTTATATCAATGAGGAATCCCATCCAGTCGTTTTTAAGTCATTAGGTTTGCTGGGATTGGGCCGGAAACGAGTAAAATTCCTGCCCACTGATGATCAAGGTAGCGTGAAAGCCGATTCATTGCCACAAATTTCCGAGCCATCCATGGTTTGTCTGCAAGCAGGTAATGTCAATACGGGATCATTTGATCAGTTTGACCCAATCATCGATCGCGTTCATGAGTCTGGTGGATGGGTACACATAGATGGCGCTTTTGGGTTGTGGGCAGCTGCGGTTCCTTCCTTATCTCACCTGACAGTTGGAGCATCCAAAGCCGACTCTTTAGCAACAGATGCCCATAAATACCTAAACGTTCCGTATGATAGTGGGATTGCATTTGTCCGCCATCCAGATGCAATGCGCGCGGCAATGGCAGTTACTGCGGAATACCTGCCGGTTGATACTCCTGAGCGCAATCCTTCCGATTTCACTCCAGAATTATCCCGGCGGGCGCGGGGAGTCGAGGTTTGGGCAGCTTTAAAATACTTGGGGAGGGAAGGTCTCGTGGAAATGATCGAACGTACCTGCCTCCACGCCAGGCGATTTGCCGAGGAGCTATCTTCGGCCGGGTATCAAGTCCTCAATGACGTCGTCCTCAACCAGGTCTTGGTCTCTTTTGGCGACTCCCAAAAGACGGAATTGATCATCAATGATATTCAAGAGGATGGCACTTGCTGGATGGGAGGCACTGTCTGGCAGGGTCACACCGCCATGCGGATCAGCGTATCCTCCTGGGCGACGACAGATGAAGATGTTGAGAGAAGTTTATCTGCAATACTGCGGATCGCCTCGAATTATTAAACATAAATACACCTGAAATGTTTTGTCTATACGCAGATATGTGTCAATGTTTCCCCAAAATCTAAACTGTAACTATTTCTACTGATTGTTATACATCTTGATGGTCAAAAACTTCTTCAATTTGGCGATCGAACAACTTTGATAGTTTGAACGCCAGCGGTAAACTGGGGTCATATTTCCCGGTCTCGATGGCATTAATCGTCTGCCGGGAAACGCCAACCTTCTCAGCCAAATTCGCCTGAGACCAATCGCGTTCCGCGCGCAGTACTTTGAGCTTATTCTTCATCGGTATTTCCACATCGTCCACAGCTTACCAACCGCCCAGAGTAAGAGCATCAACAACGGGACGAACATCCAGCTAATTTGCGGGATCCCCACCTGGACCAACAAGGCGTACATTAAACTTATCACCACGGACCCAGCAAAACCGATCCCAATCGCTTCCAGCTGTATGCGGCGCTGGAGTTCATCCAATTGTACGATTGCTGAGCCAATCGAATATGCCAGCCAGATCGCAGGGACAGCAGGAGCTGCAGCAACCAGGTATTGGTAGGATTGGGAGATATCCTGGTTCAGCAACCACTGGGATCCCAGAAGAATTACAAAAAATAAAAAAGCTGATATGAAAATTTGCCGGATGACATGTGGCGGGTACTGCATGACTGGCAGGGGAAATTTGATCCAATACCCTAACAACGCACCCAATAGTATTCCAATCACCAACCCCCATCCGGTATCCCCAAAAATCAGATCAAGTCCACCACCAATGAGCAGACCGAAAGCTGCACCTAAGGCAATATTTCGCCCTCTAGATTGATAAGGTTCTTGATTTGTCGAATCCTTCATTTTGGCACCTCTTTATCAAGTTTCCTTTACATGTATTGTAAAGGAAACTTGATAAAATGT
>CALBUI010000313.1 GCA_937968125.1 uncultured Anaerolineales bacterium
CTCTAACCTGAAAGACCACATGGGGTATTAGCTCCGCTTTCGCGGAGTTATCCCCCTCTTCGGGGCAGGTCACCAACGCGTTACTCACCCGTTCGCCACTAGGAGTAAAAACCGAAGTAAATACTCCCCGTTCGACTTGCATGTATTAGGCACGCCGCCAGCGTTCATCCTGAGCCAGGATCAAACTCTCCGCAAAAAAAATGCATCTACAAAGAGATGCGAGTTTACTTACGTATTACTGTTCACACTTATCCCGTTCTTTCTCAGGTACTTCCTATCACTCTTCAGTTGTTAAGGTTCTGACCGTTAAGGCGGACAGGATTTTATCAGTCTGGTGTTTCCTTGTCAAGGGTAAGCACGTGAAACCACCGATGTCCATTTTTCTGGAACCGGCAATCAGCCTGATGAAACGACCTGCCGTCTAAGTTGTAAATTGATCTGCCCTTTTCAGGACGAGATCATTCCGGTTATTTGTGAAGAGAATTATAAGCCTTAATACTTGGTTGTCAAGCGCATTTGCATTGATTTTTGTGTCTCAATTTACCCTTGGTAAAAATGGCGCACCTCCGGCTGCCAGGTTGTATCCGATAGCAGCTTGGTGTTGTCGCTGAACTGGTCGATACTGCCAATCAAGCTGCGCTGCGATAGTTTCTTCAGATGAGGATCCACAATCTGTTCGAGGATGGCCTGGGCAAATCGTTCGCCATGGATGACTTTGAATGGACGCCCATGGAAATCGGTAACATTAGACGGGAGGGATCTTGTGATGCCGAATTGATTGTGCATCTCGGCCAGGTATTCATATGCTTGAGTCAGAGCAGCTTGCCGCGCTCGCCAGTCTTCAGCCAGGATCGCCCACCTCAATACAGGGGTCAAATCATCCGCACAGTCCAGCTGCTGGAAAGCGGTTCCTAACCATTTTGGATAAGGAGCATATTGCTTTTCCATTAAGAAGCATAAAGACATGATATCCCGAACCAGGCGAGAACCAATTAATGCAGAACCCAATTCATCGCCGACATATCCTGCCCGGGGCATGAGGTGTTCCTCCTCGCTGATCCGCTGCCATCCCGAGGCGAGCAGATACAGCCAGATGTCCCGCGGGTACCAATCCAGCCGTCTCCGCAGGCCGGTGAGCTCTCCAATGCCATCGTGGTGGACAGCACCTGCAGTTAATGAGCGCAATTTTTGGGAAGGTGTCGAAAGCTAATCTGCGACTCCAAATCCCTGGTCGAGATCATAAGCCAGGTAGTGCTCAATAAAAGCACGCAGGGTAGTTGGGTAAATGTCGTGATTGATCGGAGGCTCGTTCTTTAGCTTCATTAAATAGATCCCGGGCTCATCGGAAATTTCCTCCAGGTTTAAAGGAAAGTCCATAAATATTAGCGGCAGCTCCCAACGCAGCTTCTCGTGGATGTTTTGACCGAGGTGAATATCTTCCTCTCTTATAAAGATAAGCACCCTGGGAAACCAGTGATGGTCCATCGACATTTCAGTATCAAAACCAAGTACTTCACTCCCTGGGCCGATTAGCCCAGCCGCATGAGGTAATCCAGGATAATGCTGGTCGAGCAGGGATCTAACGACTTGCCAATAATAATCATGACTCAATTCGAGCCCAGGAATAAAATCTTGCATACAATTTTCCAAAAATAAATATTTTCCGTCTTCACTCCAAAAGGAAGACGGTAGATTGAATTGATAAATTGTCTAACCTGTTTTGTGTCAGCTATCGTTGAGCAACCTTAGCGCGGACTGGGCCATTATCGCTGCCCCGAGCGGAAGGCATTCTTCGTTGATATCAAATCTGGAATCGTGATGGCGACGGGTGTCCCCCTCAATCTCACAACCCAAGAAGAACATCGCCCCTGGGATGTCCTGGATGAAGAAGCCGAAATCCTCAGCGCCCATTTCAGGTTCTGGTTCGACCAGCTTGTCCAGACCGATCGTGTCTTCGATCACGCTTCTGATTTGGGCAATTACTTCAGGATGATTGTTCATCGGTTGGTAGCCTTCGACGATGCGCAGCTCGTAATCACCGCCCATGGTTTTGGCGATCTCCATTGCACGTTCAATCTCAGCATGGATCAATTTCTGAGTATCTGGGTTCAGATAGCGGATCGTTCCGGAGAGATCAACCTCCGCCGGGATGACATTGTCCACCTGCCCACCTTTGATCATGCCGATGCTGATCACGGCCGGATCGAAGGGTCGCAAACGGCGTGAGACGATATTATGAATCGCCAGGATAACATGCCCGCTGATGAAGATCGGATCTACCACCTTGTGTGGCGTTGAACCGTGCCCGCCTTTGCCAGTAATTTTTGCATAAAAAGTATCCACGCCAGCGGCTGCATACTCATCGAGCTCGATATTGCCCTCTTCTATATTCGCGGCGACATGCAGCGCGATCGCATAATCAACTCCCTCCAATGCGCCGTCCTCAATCATCCTAGGCGCTCCGCTTAATCCCTCATCGTCTTCCATCTCCTCGGCAGGTTGAAACAGGAAGCGGATCGTCCCCGAGAAATCTTCCTGGGATAACAGTTTAGCGGTACCCAGGGCGATGGCCGTGTGAGCATCATGCCCGCAGGCGTGCATCACACCATCGTTTTGAGATTTATAGGGAACATCATTCGCTTCCTGGATTGGCAGGGCATCCATATCGGCCCGGATGGCAACCATTGGTTTTCCAGAACCAATATCGCCAACCACGCCGGTCTTTCCCACGCCGGTGCGCACCTGGTATCCCCACTCTTGCAAATGCCTGGCGACCACTCCAGCGGTGCGAGTCTCCTGGAAACCCAGCTCGGGATGCATGTGAAAATCCCGGCGCCAGGTGACGATCTGAGGTGAAAGTTCTTGTGCTTTATTGAGCATGATTCTCCTTTCTATTGTGTTCAGTCCGCTTTGTGGTTCCCATAAATGATTCTGATTTGTTAATGTCAGAGTTCAAGATCAAATTTTATTGAATTGGATAAACGATATCTTCACCAACCCATTTTCTTAATACCTCTGGTATTACCAGAGAACCATCTGCCTGCTGTAATTGTTCGACCAGTCCCACAAATAGACGGCTTGTTGCTAAGCCTGAGGCGTTGAGGGTATGGACAAATTCAATTCTTTTTTGCTTAGATCTTCTAAATCGGATCTTTCCTCTCCTTGCCTGATAATCCCTTGCAGTCGAAACTGAGCTGACTTCCGTGTAGCGGCCCAAGCTTGGAATCCAAACTTCTACATCGAAAGTTTTTGCCATTGCACCTCCCATATCTTGAGCAGCTAATTTCGTCACTTGATAATGCAAGCCCAGTGCTTGCACTAGTTTTTCAGCCTTATCAAGGAGTTCCAAATGTGCGTCAGGGGATTCCTCAGGGGTAGTAAACTGGAACATCTCAACTTTGTTGAACTGGTGACCACGCATAGTGCCTCTTTCTGTTGCTCGATAGCTGCCGACCTCCTTGCGATAACATGGGGTGAAAGAAAAATATTTCTTTGGCAGCTCTGCCTCCTCAAGAATTTCATCCCGGTGTAAATTAATTAGTGCAGTTTCAGCAGTAGGAAGCAAAAACTGCCCATCCTGATTATCTTCCTTCTTTAAAATGTGAAAAACCTCGTCGGCAAACCTTGGAAACTGACCAGCTGCATAACCACATTCGTAAAGTAATATGTGAGGTGGCAGAATAAATACATACCCATCTTCGAGGTGAGATTCGATGAAGTAATTCAGCAATCCCCACTCAATTAACGCCCCATCGCCTTTATACATCCAGAAATTAGCTCCACCTAGCTTAACTCCCCGGTTGTAGTCAATAAGACCAAGCTTTTCAGAAAGTTCTACATGATCAATTATCCCGTCATTAAAATCTGGTTTGTCGCCCCATTTGCGGATTACTTCATTGTTTTCCTTTCCCCCTGGAGGTACATCTTCATCAGGAAGATTCGGTAGTTCATCAATAAAACCAGAAATCTGGCCTTCAATCTCGGCAACCTTTATGTCAAGAATTTTGATCTCTGAAGATACTTCCTTCATTTCTTCGATCAGTTGATCCGCTGATCTATTCTCTTGACGTAAAGTAGAAATTTCAGAAGAAACTTGATTTCTTCTCGATTTCAGGCCCTCAACTTCCGTTATCTTTTCCCTTCTTTGTTTATCTAAACTAAGAAGTATATTTAGATCAACATCTTCACCACGCTTCAAGAGAGCTTCATGTACCTTATCTGGGTTTTCTCGAATTAATTTCAAGTCAATCATTGATATATTCCCTCGATATTTTGCTACCGGATTTGAATGATGATGATTTAGCTACTCGCATCTAGAATTAGCATGGAGTAAATGGATTTGATTATCGACAAAATAAACATCAGGATGTGTTGGTGTCAAGCAAATAGCAAAGGTCCCCAATTTAGCGTAAAATTCAATCTTATCTATTTGCCTTCTTCTAAATATCGGGCCAAGAATTTCACTTGCTGCTGTTTTGACTTGACCTGGTTCTCGACTTTCAAGAAACTGTGCCCTTCGTCCGGATACAGGATGTATTCACACTCTTTGCCAAGTTTGGTCAACTGCTCATAGGCTTGGGTGGTTTCACTTTCCGGGCAGCGCACGTCATGTGCGCCGCAGATCATTTGAACCGGCGCTTGCACTCGATCGAGAAAGAAGTAGGGAGAACGTTGGTACCACAGGTCGTGGTCTTTCTCCGGGTCTCCGAAGTTTTCCAGGTCCCAATGCTGGAGATCTTCCCGGGAATTGGAGTGACCTGTAAACCAATTAAGAAAAGGTACCACCGCTGATCCTCCCCTCCACCGGTTTGGATATTGGGTAAGACAGGTCATGGTCAGGTAGCCTCCCCAGCTCGCGCCGGTAACAGCAATCCGGTCGGGATCTGCGATCGCCTGGCGGATGAGGAAATCCGCACCTGCGGCGACATCCTCCGTATCAACCCCACCGAAATCAAAGCGGCTCGCCAGCTGCCATTCCCGACCATAACCTGTCGAGCCGCGATAGTTCGGAGCCAGCACAACCCACTCCCGGCTGACCATGTGCTGGATTAATGGATCCCAGATGAATTGTGTCAGCCAGTTTGGCCCACCGTGAATATGAATTACCGCCGGGGGTGAATCGATTGGGTTAGAAGGACGATACAGCAACGCCGGAACTTCAGTACCATCCAGGCTGGGATAGAGAACCTCTTCAGGCACTGTGAGTTTCTTGATATCAATTGCGTCTGGCAATGAATGGGTGATCTGCCTGGAGGTTTGCGTAGTGAGAGAATATGACCAGAGATCGTTAGGGTGCTGTGGATTCTCAAAAACGAAGTAAACCTGCCCACCTTGTGAATCAAATTTTGGCGAATAGATCACTCCGAGATCCAGCTGGATGGTGACTGACTCCCTTGTCTCTAAGGTAAGTACCTTGAGATCGCTCCTCGGTCCGTGACTGGTGATATAGGTTATCAGCCGGGCAGAAGACCAGTCTGGCGACTCGTTTTCTCCGTCCCCATCAGTCAGCCAATCGATCGATCCAGAGTCAATTTGGTAAACGCCAATCTCATAAGTTCCGCTCAAATTTGATGAAAATGCTAAACGTTGGCTGTCCTGAGACCAGCATACATCTTTTGCAGAAATCGGATCTCCGTCAATTGCGATAGGATTGGGCTCACCATCTATTTTCGGCACCAGGTAAGTCCAGTAATCCTGACCCGAGCCTTCCACGACGACTGCCAGATGGCTTCCATCGGGGGACCAATGCACTTTCTCATCTGAATGAGGCAGGTCGAGTACTTTCCGTAGCTGACCTCCTTCTGCCCTCATCATGTAAGTATCAAATCTACCATCGCGATTTGCACAAAAGGCGAGTAAATTTCCATCCGGAGACCAGTCATAGACTGGCAAAATTGCGTAGGGAGTATCTGGAGTGAGATTGCGATGTTCCTTACTTGCAACGTCATACTCATAAATGTCGTATTCTTCACTGCCGTCTATGTCGAGAATATAAGCCAAGCCCTGCTCATCAGGTTTCCAACGGGGGGCGAACTTGGCTCCCTCCCCGGTTGTTATCTGTTGTGGATCGACTTTACCCCCAAGGTCCAGGATATAGATTTCCCAGCGTCCGCTCAGGTTCCAGGAAAAGGCAACTCTCGAACCTGATGGGGAGATATCGAATCCCAGGTCTGGATCTACGTAAGGAACTTGCAGCAGTTGTTCTAAATCCAGGTAATCGGACATGACAGAAGAATATCTATACCTTGTGGCAGGCGACCCAATGATCGGGGGAAATCTCACGCCATTCGGGTACAACCTGGCTGCACTCTTCAATGGTGATTGGACAGCGAGGGTGAAAGCGACAGCCCTTGGGTGGGTCGCTTGGGCTGGGTGGATCGCCGCTGAGGATGATTCGCTGCCGTGCCCTGGTTTCTCTTGGATCGGGAATTGGGACAGCTGACATCAGCGCCTGGGTATATGGGTGCAAAGGGTTTTCGTAGAGTTCATCACGTTCGGCCAGTTCGACGATTTTCCCCAGGTACATGACCGCCACCCGGTTGCAGATATGCCGGACCATGCTTAAATCGTGGGCAATAAAAAGGTAAGTCAGTTCGAATTCTTCCTGCAGTTCCTCTAATAGGTTGACAACCTGAGCCTGGATGGAGACATCCAGGGCTGATATGGGCTCATCGCAGACGATGAATTCCGGGTCCGAGGCTAAAGCTCGGGCGATGCCAACTCGTTGGCGTTGTCCCCCTGAAAATTCATGCGGGTAGCGGTTTAAATAAAGGGCATTCAGGTGGACGAGTTCGAGCAGTTCCTTCACGCGTTCATCACGGTTTTTACCGGAGTTCATCTTGTGTACCCGCATGGGCTCGCTGATGATGCGGGAGATCGTCCAGCGAGGATTGAGCGAGGCATACGGGTCCTGGAAGATCATCTGCATGCGGCGGCGAATTTTTCGCAGCTGCTCCCCTTTTATGGTGGTTAATTCAATGCCATCGAAATTAACCTTCCCTTCCGTAGGACGATACAGCTGCAGGATCGTCCGGCCAGTGGTTGTCTTGCCGCAGCCGCTTTCACCGACTAATCCCAGGGTTTCTCCGCGATAGACATCAAAGGTGATGCCATCTACTGCTTTGACGGCGCCAATCTGTTTTTGACGCAGGATTCCTTGGGTAATGGGGAAATGCTTTTTGAGCAGCTCCACTTTTACCAATACTTGGTCGTCGTTCATCTTTCCTTCCCTGTAGTGACATCCACCCAGCAGGCGATTTCATGGTCTGGGCTTATTTTCTGCAGCGGCGGGTTTTCCTGCTGGCAATGCTCTACTCTGAACGAACATCGCGGTGCGAACGGGCAGCCTGGCGGCAAGATCAGGGAGTCTGGCGGAGCGCCAGGAATTGTGGTTAATTTTTCACTGGAACGGGCATCAATCCGAGGTAGAGACTTGAGTAAGGATAAAGTATAGGGATGACTCGGCTGCTCGAAAAGGGTAAAGACATCAGCTCGTTCAACAACATAGCCTGCGTACATAACGACCACTCGATCGGCAATCTCTGCGATAACCCCAAGGTCGTGAGTGATCCAGATGATAGCCATGTTGAACTGCTCGCTCAAATCCTTGATCAGATCAACGATCTGAGCCTGGATGGTGACATCCAGCGCAGTTGTTGGCTCATCCGCGATCAACAAACTGGGATTGCAGGCCAGCGCCATAGCGATCATAGCCCTCTGGCGCATGCCTCCAGAGAACTGGTGGGGGTAATCGTCAACCCGCTCCTCAGCATCGGGAATGCCGACCAATTCCAACAGTTCCACCGATCGCTGCCGGGCTTCTTCCTGCCCGAGTCCCAGATGTACGATAGTTGATTCACTGATCTGGTTGCCGATGGTCAGCACCGGGTTGAAGGAGGTCATCGGGTCTTGAAAGACCATGGCTATTTCCTTACCCCGCAGATCCTTCATGCCCGCATCATCCAATTCCAATAAGTTCTGACCCTGAAAGTGGATCTCTCCAGAGACGATTTTGCCCGGAGGTTCAGGAATCAGCCTCATCGCTGATAGGACGCTGACGCTTTTCCCACAGCCGCTTTCGCCGACAATGCCCAATGTATTCCCAGCCGTTGCTGAGTAAGTAACACCATTTACGGCATGGACGATGCCGTCTTGGGTGTGGAATTGGACGACTAAATCCTTCAGTTCAAGGACGGGATCCACTTTATTTTCCTAATCGGACTCAGTGAGGGCGCGCGGATCGAGCGCATCCCGCAATCCATCCCCGACGAAATTGATCCCTAATACCGTAAGCAAAATCAATATCCCAGGGAAGAACCACATCCAGGGTTCTCTTTCCAGGTGGTGGTATGCCTGATCCAACATGTTTCCCCAGGTTGGAGTGGGTGGTTGAACGCCTACACCCAGAAAGCTGACATAAGCTTCGGCTAGGATTGCCGCGGCAACCAGTAGGGTCGCCGAGACGATAATCGGTGCGGTTGTGTTTGGCAAAATATGAGAGAAAATAATCGAAAAATTGCTTGCCCCAGTACAGCGCGCCGCAGTAACAAATTCTTGTTCCTTAAGTGACAGGACATTAGAGCGCACGATGCGTGCTAAGTACATCCAGGAGGTGATCCCGATCACGACGATGATCACGACCACACTCCCGCTGAAAGAACGACCCAAAAAAGTGAAATTAGGTACTCTTCCGCTCAGCATCTTGG
>CALBUI010000314.1 GCA_937968125.1 uncultured Anaerolineales bacterium
CTGGTGCTGGTGGTGCTGTTCCTATCGCCAAATATGTGGTCCCGCTTGACCGGGGAGGAAGTGGACGAAAAGACACCACTTGAGGCCGATCTGAGTACCGCAGCCGCGGATTAATTATTTGAACCCAATTTACCGCGTTCGTAAAGGGTGAAGCAATCACAGACAGGCATTTTCATTAAACCACCCATAGAAAGGTGATTGCTTCACCCCCACAAGTCGTTGATTCAAATATAAGCATAAGAATCCATCGAATGAAACTTGTCCCAAGCCATTTGGGACAAGTTTCCTGGTTAACATGGGATTGCTGCCCCATGACAACAGCGGACCTGAACGGGTAGGATATATCTCATCAGAGACAAATTATCCGTACACTCATTTTAGGAGGAACATGATGAACGAATCTCGTTTAGAAAGGCTGACCCCGGTTACAGGCACAGTTTCTGTAGTATTACTAATAATTGGTATCCTTTTTTTCAACTACTACACCTTCCGGCCGCCAGCTGAAGAAATCGCCGAATTTCTGAACCGGAACGCGTCAATGGTTACGACAGGTGGGTATATAGGTTCACTGGCTGCATTCTTCTTCGTTTGGTTTGTTGGCAGCGTCTACAGTGTACTGCGCAAACATGACGGAGAATCAGGCCAAGTTTCAATGGTTGCTCTCGGAGGGGGCATCGCGGCGTCAATAGCATTGGGAATCTCATTCATCGGAATATTTTCAGCTGGGCTGCGAGCGGGCGATCCAGCTGGGATTACAGCCATTGGGGCAGTGTCAATGTATGACTTCTGGACCCAGCTCACCGGTCAGTTATTCTCGATCTTCATGGCCGTCTTCATCAGCGCCATTGCCGTGGTGTCACTGCGCAGCGGGTTGTTCCCGGCCTGGTTTGGTTGGGCAAGCGTAGTAATCGCAGTCGGATTATTATCACCATACGCTTATGCTGTGCTGGCCCTGGCATTCATCTGGTTGCTGGTGGTAAGCATCTGGTTATATCTCAAGGGAGCGCCGGGAGGGGAACCGTCCGCTCAAGTTGAACCTGCTTGAGGGGGTTCTAATTCAGATTTAGGAGCTTCAGCGATGTCAGACTTTCGCAGGCTGAAGCTCCGATTATCTATTTAAAGCGAACAAATCCATTCGCCACCATAATTTCGATATATTTAGTTCCCGGTCGTGCCGGGAATTTTTCCTGCTTGATTCAGGTAAACAGCCTCATGACAATTGCCTCTGGGAGGAGTAGGATCGGGTATCTCAATAATTGAGGCGAGGAATCATGGAAAAATGGTTATATGAGATCATGTACCGCATCCCATTCATACCCATAGCCTGGATATTCGGGGCAGCTCATGAGCAAAAGGAATATGTGCAGCTGTTTGAGGATGGGGTCATACCAGGTGGCCGGGCGATCGATCTTGGCTGTGGTGAAGGGAGCAACGCGATCTACCTCTCTCAAAAGGGATTCGACGTAACTGGTGTGGATTTCTCCTCCACAGCGATCAGAAGGGCAATCCTGAATGCAAAATCTGCAGACGAGAAGGTGAATTTTGTAGAAGACGATCTCACCGATTTACAGCAGGTCAGTGGAAAATTCGATCTGCTGGTGGATTTCGGAGCATTGAATGACCTGAATCCATCCGATCGCGATGCCTACATGGAAAACGTTTTACCGCTGACACATTCGAGCAGTAATTTTATTTTGATGTGCTTCAGCAAGAGTGTTCCACCAGATGAAGTCGAAATACGTTTTGGTGATCACTTCAATATTACGAATCTTACTATGAGATCAGAACGAGTTACTGCTCGAACAATTGATTTGTATTATATGGCTAGCTAAGGTAAGCATCTGGTTGCATACTCGTGGCGCGTCGGAAGGGGAGTCGTCCGCCCTTGTTGAACTAACTTGAGGGGAAACATCCGGATGAGGGCCCCTGTCACAACAATTTCGTGTGGCTGGGGCTTTCTGCTTAATTATCCTTCGAAATCAATTAACTCGAATACGAATTTTATCGGCGAAGTTTATGACTGGCCTGTTCCCACCCATCGCGGGAATATTTCCCGGTTAAATCAGGTCTCGCGCCTCATGACAATTTATCCAGCACTCTTTATGATCAGAAAAGAAATTATCGAGGAGGAGACAGGAATGTCAAACGAGCCAAACCAAAACAATACCTTAAAATTACCCAAAGATCTCGTCCCACTATTGACAGAAGGCGTCTGTGAATACGCCTCACTCAAGAAAGATGGAACACCGATCACATCACCGGTGATCCCGTTCCCAGGTATGGCTGGGCGTACCATCGACGTCCAAACTGGTCTCACTTACCCGACGAAAGCGGAAAGGGCTCGTAATAACCCAAAGGTTTGCCTTTTATATTCCGAGCCCAATGCAACGCTGGTTGATAATCCACCGATCATTCTGGTATATGGACAGGCAACCGTCTATGATGCGGATCTCCAGGCAAACACCGACCGCTATGTCAACTTGAATTTGACTCGCTTCAAAATGTTTAGACCAGTTCCTGGATTTATATTACGCCAGATGGACGGGTACTTAGCTCGGATTTGGATTGCGGTGACTCCTTTAAAAATACTCTGGTGGCCTGAAGGTAATTTGGAAGCAAGCCCACAGCAATGGTTTGCTCCGAAAGGTGTCCAGGCTCCACCATCCGACCCGCCTCCAAAACCTTTACCTGCTCCCCATAAATCCCTGGTTGATCCTTCAGTGGATTGGCAAAAGGATATGGCTTATGCAATTGATAATCTAGGATCGCCGATCCTTACCGTGGTTGACCAGGAAGGCTACCCATTACCTTTTAGGGTGCGCGCAAGCGGGTTGAGAAACAGCGGCGTAAACCTGGTTTTACCAGCCACATTTCCCACTAACCCAAATGGGCGGGCGTGCCTCACTTTTCACAAAATTAACCTTAAAAATGGCGAGATGGTCTCAAATGAAAACATGTCTTTTGTCGGTGAAGTTTCTGAGCAAGGGAGTGGGTTTTATTTCAAGGTAGATCGATGTTTACCGATATTCAGTGCAGGTCGGGACCCGGCCAGTTTGGTTTCGCTGGTGGCAAATATCTTCCGCATGGGAAAGCGGCTAGAGGTCGAGGCTGCAAGGCGTAATCAGCCTGTTCCTCAAGTGCGCTTGCCGCATGAATACAGTCAATCCTGAGATGTTTATGAAATTTTCTTTCGCACCAAGCTTATTTTTCAAACAGGTACTGAAAAATGGTGAAAAACACCAGTGAGTAGAAATATCACTTAGTTAACTGAGAGTTGTTTGACAGATTATTCACCATTCGGAAAAGACTATTTTCTCAGTCATATAGGAGGTCTTAGATGAAAAACAATTCTATGTTCAAGTTAGGCAGCCTGGCTTCTTTCCTTTCGGCATTATTTTTACTAGCATATTTGATCGGCGGTGCTTTACGACCTGAAGCCCAGAACAGCGCCGACATCAATGCTTATCTCCTATCTCTAGCTGATAACTCGACGTTTACGATGTTGTTATTTTGGAGCGGGGCATTCTACGGACTTTTTGCCATCGCGGTCGTCATGTCAACCTCCGACCTGGTGCGAAAAGCCAACGAAGGTCTGGTTCGCTGGACCAGCACATTGGCAATAATCGGGTATGCAGTTGCGATGATCTGGTACTTTGCCCTCCAACAAGCCAATCCCACACTAGCTGCCGGATATGCCCAGGCAGACGAAACGACCCGCGCCGCGGTCGCTTTAATTGGGCCATTCTCGCTCGACCCACAATTCTGGATGAGTTATGGTTTGACAGGTTTGTGGTTCATCGTTATGAATTGGCTCGCTAACCGGAGCGACAAATTACCCAGGTTCCTGACTTATTTGGGCATGATCGCTGGAATTGCTTCGTGGTTGGTCGTTGCTGGATCTTCGCTGGGTAACGCTGGATTGGAGACAGCCGGATTCGTTTTGAGCAGCATATCCCTGATCATCTGGTACGTCTGGACAGGATCCGTGTTGAGACAGTTGGAAGATCAAAAAGAATGAATTCCATATGGTCGCCGAACAATCCCGTGTAGTAATGGAGGATGGGAAATCAATTCCAATTTCTACAGACTTCCGCCAAAGCGACCTACCTTATGGCCCGCAAAAAGGAGGTGATGTTGACAGACTGGACAGAAATAAATTCCGCCAACCTGAAGGATTCACTGGAAGCTTCGAGCTGAGGGAACGCCTGATGGTTAACTAAAGGTACAGCAATCTCAGCAGTGTGGTCCAAAATCGCAGACAAAGAAAAAATTATAAATATTGATGGAGGCAAAAAAATGCTGAATATTAATTATAGTGTCGTAATCGAAAGACCTCTCGAGGAGGTATTCGCATATGTGACCGATATTGAGAATATGCCGGTGTGGTCTTCTGAAGTCGAGAAAGCCCGGAAAACTTCTGAGGGTCCAATGGGAATAGGCACGACCTTCAGCAGTACAGCCAAGATACTGGGCCGTCAGATAGAGAACACCATAGAGGTCACAGAGTACGAACCGAACAGCAAGTGGTCTCTAAAACCCACCTCAGGTCCTGTATCGGGTGAGATTGATTACCACTTTGAGCCAGTAAATGGCGACACAAAGTTCTCTGTCTCTTTAGATGCAGACTCAGGCGGCTTATTCAAGCTGGGCGAGCCAATCGTAAACCGGATGCTTCAGAGACAGTATGAAACTAATGGTGCAACCCTGAAGGATCTGCTGGAAGCTCAAGCTGAGGTTAAAGCCTGACGATACCAGCAAGGGTAACGTGTTTAAACAGGATAATGGGCCAGCCTTCCATTTTTGCACGTTACCCCTACAATTAAATAAGGCTAGGATCATCTTGAATTGGATAATGAGAATAAATGAATGGGATGTTCAAAGAAGTCATCACCTGTTTTTGAACACCCTGTATCCCTTAATTCTTGAGAAAATCAATCCCACAAAATATTATCAGGTATGATTGGTAATAATAGTCCATACCAACCATTTCACGCTCTTCGATGAACAATAAAACTGTACAGGAATCAACCATCCTAGTACCCAGCCGGTGGATTCGCCTCGCTAACATTCTCTGGTATCCCGCCGCGGTGATTGCGATGGGTATTCTCATCGTTGCGCTACCGAGATATTTCATTGGCTTATCTAGTGGGACTATTGATGATCTTTTTCAGCTTACTGGAATATACTGGAATTTCGTTCTCAGTCTGTTTTATGCTGTTGCATCTATATCAGCTGCCCTTCTATCCCTGACATTAGCCTGGGTACTCCACCGTCAAAAACCACATGAGCGAATGGCCATATTTCTTTCTTATTTCCTATTGTATTATGGGGTGATCTTTGCTGGTCCTATCTGGATGCTTGTGTCCCAATCTTCTCCACTTTTTACAACTGTCGTCCCAGTAATTTCTTCTCTTTTCTTTCCATTGATAATTACCCTTTTGCTTATTTTCCCCGACGGGAGATTTGTGCCTGCGTGGTCGCGCTGGTTGGTTGTATTATCATTTTTTGGTATCCCATTAACCTACGCATTCTATCCTTCCATCTCATCATTTCTTGCCAGCCCCCTCCTTTGGATTGGTATATTAACATTAATACCAATAACTTTAATCGCATTTGCTGCCCAAATACATCGCTACACGGTGGTTTCCGATCCAACTGAGAAACAACAGACCAAGTGGGTGGTGTATGGTCTCTTGCTGATGTTTGTTTGTTTTGTAATTACTACGCCACCATATATTCAAATTCTGCAGGCTCCCCCCGGATCACCTCTAATGTGGTGGGGGACTCTCACGACTCTGATTTACTCCTTTTCTCTGACTTTATTGCCCCTTTCGCTAACCATTGCTGTCTTGCGCTACCGCCTGTATGATATTGATATCCTGATCAACCGCACCCTGGTTTATGCTGCTCTAACCATTTCCACGATTGGCATCTATGTTTTCATTGTAGGCTACCTGGGCAATCGATTCCAGGCATCAAGCCAAACTTTCTTCGCCTTTCTAGCCACAGGTCTGGTAGCACTTGTCTTCCAGCCCTTGCGCGAGCGGTTGCAGGCTGGTGTTAATCGCCTGATGTTCGGAGAGCGTGACGATCCGCTCGCTGTCCTGGGCAGCCTTTCCAAACGCCTGGAAGCAACCGCAGAACCCGAGGCGATCCTGCCCGGAATTGTGGATACTGTTGGTCATACCCTGAAATTACCTTATGTGGCCATCGAAGTATCCAATGGAGCAGGGGCAATGGTAGTAGCTGAATATGGAAAACCCCAGCAGAACAGTGAAAGCTTACCTCTCATCCACCAATCAAAGACAATCGGTCGGCTGCTATTCGCACGCCGAAGTCCGAATGAGGCCATAAGTGAAACTGAGCAGGAATTATTGCGCAATATCGCCCGCCAGACTGGGACAGCCGTACATTCAGCCAAATTGACAGCAGACCTGCTACGATCGCGCCAGCATCTGGTCACTGCCCGCGAAGAAGAAAGGCGCCGCTTGCGACGTAACCTGCATGATGGACTCGGCCCCACCCTGGCAGGTGCGACTCTGCGGATTGATAGCGCGAGGAATAAATTGGAGAGCGATCCCAGTCAGGCAGATTCATTGCTGGTCGAGACGAAGGGCCAAATCCACGACATGATCGAAGATATTCGCAGTCTCGTTTACGAACTCAGACCTCCCGCTTTGGATGATATGGGTTTGGTAAAAGCTGTACGAGCTTATATCAATAACCAGAAATTCGTTGACCTGAAAATTCTAGTTGACGATCTGAAAGGGTTGCCAACCCTGCCAGCTGCGGTAGAAGTAGCGGCTTACCGGATTGCCACGGAAGGGATCACCAATGTTATTCAAAACACTCAGGCAACGAATGCTGTGATCACTTTTTACCAGGAACATGGAAATCTGATCGTAGAGATTAAGGATGATGACAAAAGCATACAAGATCCAAATGAGATCAGTGCAGGAATGACCTCAATCCGTAGACAAGCGGAGGAATTGGGCGGTCAAATGGAGATTACTCAAAAATCACCAGGGACGCTCATCCGAGCTTGTCTTCCTTGTCCCCAGGAGTAGACATGGAAAGCGATATCCCAATCTTGACTTCTGATCAGACGGGTGAAACGACCGCCATCCAACAACCCTGGCTGCGCGTCCTTCGTTTGACCTGGGTTATCCTGGCAATCCTATGCGTAATTATTATTATCGCCTCCATCCCAGGCAATCTCATCATGCTGGAGGCACGATCCAGGACAATCGAATCCGCTGCAGTATTAGCGTTTTGGATCGATATGCTCAATATTGGCATCATAATTGCCTCTATTGCAGTTGCATCAATTTCCACGTTCCTGGCCTGGGTGATATTCCGCCAGAGATCAATTGAAAGAATGCCTGTCTATCTATCATTTTTCCTGGTGCTGTACGCAATTGCAGGATCACTAGAGTCAATCTACCCCTTCTGGCCGACTTTGTCTGATTTAGAATTTGGATTAATTTTCTCTTCTCTCATCGGGCCAATGTTTGTGACTCTGTTTGTATTGTTTCCGGACGGAAAATTTGTCCCCTCCTGGACCCGTTGGCTAATTCTGCTCTCGCTCTCAATTGTGCCAGTATCTTATCTCCTCGAAGCATCCTCTTTCTCCGTGATTGACGAACCATTATTTTGGGTTGGAGCAGTGATTGCGGCGGGCACTCTCTTATTGGTCTTGTATGCACAAATTTATCGTTATCGGCATGTATCCGATCCAAGCGAGCGGCAGCAAACGAAATGGGTGATCTACGGGATCAGTTTATGGTTTCTTGTAATGGCCATTGGCAGCGTCCCATACGCCCAGGTGCAGCAGCTGCCTCCTGGCTCAGCCATCCCCTGGTGGCAGCTGCTCAATGAACTGGCATATTTAATTTCTTTTTCTTTTTTACCGCTATCATTGACCTTTGCTGTCTTGCGATACCGTCTGTACGATATCGACATCATCATCAATCGCACCCTGGTTTATGGCACCTTGACCATCGCGACGGTTGGGATTTATGTATTTATTGTTGGATACCTGGGAAGTTTGTTTCAAGCAATCAACCTATCGACCTTTGGTTTTTTGGCAACCGGTCTGGTGGCCGTGATCTTCCAACCACTACGTGAACGATTGCAAGGAGCAGTTAACAGGTTGATGTATGGAGAACGCGACGATCCTCTGGCTGTGCTGGGTTCTCTTTCGAAACGACTCGAAGTAGCTTCAGAACCGGAAGCCATTTTACCTGGTATCGTTGATACAGTCGGGCATGCGTTGAAACTTCCTTATGTGGCTATCGAGGTCTTTAATGGTAGGAGCACTGGCATCGTTGCTGCGTATGGAGAATCCCGGAAAAAACCTGAACGGCTGCCGCTGATTTACCAGGCAGAAAGAGTCGGTTATATGATCTTCGCACACCGCAGTATAAATGAAAGCTTCAGCGAGGCAGAGTCAAAACTGCTGCGAAATATTTCTCGTCAAACTGGAGCAGCTGTCCATGCAGCCAAATTAACTTCTGACTTGCGCCAATCGCGCCAGCAATTAATCACCACCCGTGGGGAGGAAAGAAGGCGATTACGCCGTGATTTGCATGATGGATTAGGACCCACTCTGGCTACTCTCAGCCTAAAAATCGATACTGCTCGCAACCTGTTAACTTACAACCCGACGGCGGCAGATCAATTATTGGTTGAAACCAAAAGACAGATCCAGGAAACTCTGGGGGATATCCGTCGTCTGGTTTACAACCTGCGCCCTCCTGCGCTGGATGAATTAGGTTTAATAAAAGCTGTTCAGGCTTACATCGATCAACACAATATTGATGGACTGGGAATTACTGTGGAAGAGCATGGTGAAATGCCATCCCTGCCAGCCGCGGTAGAGGTCGCTGCTTATCGAATTGCACTTGAAGGGGTCATCAATATCATCAGGCACGCTCAAGCATCTAATGCAGAGATCCGTTTTTATATCGAAAAGAACAGCTTGATCCTGGAGATCATGGATAATGGCATTGGGTTCCCAGAGCCAATCCCCATTGGAGTTGGGATAACTTCGATGAGAGAGCGTGCTGAAGAGTTAAGCGGTAACCTGGAATTGATTACGCTCAAGACTGGTTCTCTGGTGCGCGCCGTTTTGCCTATCGTCGAGGAGTGATTATGGAAGAAGAGATCCGCGTATTGATCGCTGATGACCACACCCTTTTTCGAGACGGGTTGGTTGGACTTCTAAATTCTGTTGAAGATATCAAAGTCGTTGGCACGGCACAAGACGGGAGTGAGGTCGTTCAACTGGCGGCAGAATTCCAGCCAGATGTGATCCTGATGGATATTCTCATGCCAGAGCTCAATGGAATAGAAGCCACCCGCAGGATCATCCAGGAATACCCACATATGGGTATCGTCATGCTGACCATGTTCGAGGATGATGAATCTGTTTTCTCCGCCATGCGGGCTGGGGCACGTGGTTACATTCTCAAGGGTGCAGATCAAGATGATGTGCTGCTCGCGATCCGAGCAGTTTACCGGGGAGAAGCGCTCTTTGGCCCATCTATTGCCTCCCGCTTGATGGATTTCTTCACTATCCCCCCATCTGAGCCCCCTCAGACATTTCCAGAATTGACTGAGCGAGAACACGAGATTCTGGCCTTGATCGCGCAGGGAATTGGCAATGGTGAGATCGCCAAACGATTAAGCATCAGTCTAAAAACCGTACGAAACCACGTGTCCAATATATACAACAAAATGCAAGTTACCGATCGAGTTCAGGCTGTCCTGCGAGCCCGTGAAGCAGGATTGGGAGTAGAGGGAGAGGAAGATTAGTATTTATTTTCCACACCTGATCCGCGAGTATAATTCAGCCCACATCTTTTCTCAGGAGACAACCACTGAAAATGCGTACACCAGCGACCGCGATTCGGGGGGTGTTCGTCAGTTTCATTGTCTTAGGATTAGTTTTCATCTCGATCATTAATGCGTCCGGTTCTGCGGCTAATCATGGGGATATATTAGCCCTCGACGAAACGCCTACAACTTCACCCACCTCGCCCCCTCCGCTGCTTAAAATACACTTGCCGTTGGTATTGAGGATTGGCAAACTTGAACTCACCGGCGCTTGGATCAATAATGCTGATGGGGCAAAACAATATGGTTTCGAGCCGGGGGACGCCCTCGAATACGTCATTGAACTGAAAAACGACACCGGCTTTGACACTACTTCAGTAAAGGTCACCTGGGACCAGGTTGGTCCTTGCGAGCAGAAGCTGGTGATCAACCAGGAATTCGTTTTAAAACCTGGCACGACCCAGGTCATCGCCAACGAGGTCGCCTCAAATTGCTATGGTGTGTACGCAAATTCGATCAACCTGATTTACGAACTAGGGACAGAAAGCATCAATTTCAACTCTGTGGTGATCAACACCAGCAGTGTCATCGTGGCCAGCAACCAGGGATTTGATGATTGCGGGTTGCCGAATGCCTCACAAATGCAGACCTGGTGGGACGAAAGCCCATATTCGACGGTTAACATCTACCTGGGCGGAGTCAGCGCCGCCTGCCCAATCCAACGCGACGCAGGCTGGTTGTACGACGTTTCCCAGCAGGGCTGGTCCTTCATCCTGACCTGGGTCGGACCCCAGGCGCCCTGCACGAGCTTCAACCACCCCATGAGCAGGAACGTTGCCACTGCAAAACAGCAAGGCCGGGATAATGCGGATGCAGCTGTTGCTAAGGCGAGAGAGAAAGGTTTTCTAGGAGACCTGGTGATTTATTACGATCTCGAATCTTATTCGAACGGCAAGGACGATTCGGGCTGTAGAGCGGCAGTGGCCAGTTTCATGCAGGGCTGGGTTGAGCGAATCCACGAGCTGGATCAAAGAGCAGGAGGCTACGGTGCAGCCTGCACCTCCTTCATGTACGAGTGGGCTGACAACGTTGATCCACCCGATGATGTATGGTTCGCGCACTGGTACACCAATGATTATGATGAAGATGCTACCGTTTGGGATGTGCCCTGCATTGGTAACGATTTATGGGCGAATAACCAGCGACTGAAACAATATGCTGGTGTGCATAATGAAACCTGGGGTGGGTTGAAAAAGAGTATCGACAGCAACGTCCTGGATGGCCATGTCAGTGCTATCCTTGATGTACCCCTCCCAGCTTCATCTCAACTGGGGAGCTCAAGCGAATCCTCTTCTGAGATCCTCAAGGTAAGCGAACCGGCGATTGCTGATTTCCAACTGCTGACCAATCGCGCGGGCTGGGCTTTGCGGGGAGGCAATCTTTACATAACAAAGGATGGTGGAAATTCCTGGCAAGATATTTCACCCTCGGCAGAAACCCTTACCAACATTCTGGGAGTGCACTTCCAGGACTCACAACAGGGCTGGCTGGTCAGCAAGAATTTGAAGGACGGAAGAATCTCCCTACTTCTTACTGGAGATGGGGGGATGTCCTGGCAAGAGATTTCAACTCTGCTTTCCAAACCGGAAGAGGTTTACCAGATCGCCTCTGCATCACTGGAGTTCATCGACGCGCAAACTGGATATATCGCCTTCAGGCTGCATTCCAGCATCAACTTCAGCCTGGGCAGGTTGTTCGCTACAAACGATGGCGGATTAACCTGGGGGGAACGGATGCTGCCTCTTGGTGAACCAGTAAAGTTCCTGGATTCTCAACGCGGCTGGACCAGTGGAGGCCCCCTGGACGAGATTTACTACACAGAGGATGGAGGCCAAAACTGGAACCTGACCAATAATGGGTCGCCAGAAATCCTGTCCTCAGAATCAGCTGGCACAAAGTACCCATCCCAGACTTTAGACGAGGTTGGTGAAGCACTTGAAAGCGTGGTCGCACTCAAAATGGTTGATGATCTGACCGGTTGGGCGATCGTGCAAGATGGCTCCTGCACAGGGTTCAAACCGCAAGCAGGAGAACTTGTTCCTCAAGGAGCACCAGGGCTGCTATGCGAATCATCTTCCATGCTGATGACGACCGACGATGGCGGGGTCAGCTGGAGGGATATTTCTCCAGGTAATTAGTTAGGCACTATTGATTGACAGACTTGCGTAAGACCTGGATCGTTTCCCAGAGGTCTTCATATGTTGTGTGTGGAGACACAACAACCAAGCGTAAAGCATTCTGCCCATCAATTTCCGTCAACGAGATCGATCTTTCACCAGAAGACAACACCTGCTGATATAGTCTGATTTGCAGCGCATCCAAATCTCGGGTTGGTGTCCCCTCCGGGGTCATGCGGAAACAAAGGATTCCGGTATCAGGCTGGTGAAGGACTTCTATATCTGCCTGGGTATTAAGGGTATTTGCGAGCTCGTGTATAGCAACCAACGGTGATTGTAAATCCTCGACTACCTTATCTAATCCCTGGCCGCGCAAAATCGCCACCAGCGGTAGGGCTGACATTGGCCGCGTGGACGGGGGGGATTTCAAGCCCGGGTTGGGCTCCACTTCCCCAGGGCGATTGAAATAGCTGCTGTGAAGTGCCATACGGAAAAAATCGGTCTTCTGATTAACAAAAAGCACCGAGTTCGGGATCGGTGCACCGAGCTGTTTATGCGGATCCCACACAATGGAATCAGCACGGTCGTCGCCAGAAAAAATGTGCGCCCAATCAGGAACTAATTTGTATGCGTACCCATAGGCACCATCAATATGCAGCCAGGTACCGGACTCTGCACATAAATCTGCTATCTCTTCAATTGGATCAATGGCGCCAGTTGTGGTTGTGCCGGCCGTTGCCACAATGCACACGATATCATGTGAGTCTTTGTGCTCAATAATCTTATCGCGAAGCGCACTAACATCCATACGCCGATTATCATCGAGCGGCAGAAGAACCAGACATTCTTCCCCAAGTCCCAGGATACGCACGGCATGTTTCAATGAAAAATGTGCGTCCTGTGAAGCAAGTATGGTCAGCCTTTCTGGATGCTTAAAACCAGAAATACCTTTCTTCGATAGGTCAAATCCCTGGTGATCAGCAAAATGGTGTAAAGCCATGTAAAGGGCTTGCTGGTTAGCATAGGTACCTGAATACATGAAAGTGGCGTCTGATTCTGGTCCAAGGTCAAAAAGCTTACAGAGTGCCTGACAGCACAGCTCCTCCAGCACAGCTCCCCCAGGGGACACCTGCCAGTTGGTAACGCCCTGGTTGAAATCCAGCGCAACTCTCGCTCCTACTTTTGCCTCTGGCGAGGGAAAGGCATTGAACATGGATTGAAACTGGGGTTGGTCATAACGCATCAAGTGGGGCAGCAGGCAATCTGTGACCAATGTCTCGAGTTGTTTAAGGGAGATTCCCTCGGGTTGAAAATCTACCAAGCTGTCAATATCTGCAGCTACTTGCTGTGGTGTAGCCCCCGAATATAACGATCCAGGTGTGGATTTCTTCATCCTTTGTTCTCACTTCCCGGCAATCGTCGATGGAGGTAACGGCCGCGTCCCATTTCAGCCAGGCAGTTCTCACCATCAATGATCATTTCCCCACGCGAGATTACCTTCTGGACCTTGCCAGTAACTTCGACGCCCTCATAGGCATGCCAGTCATTGGATGAGTGCGAAGTCGCCTGCCCCATTGTCCACCTGGTAGTAGGGTCGAACAAGACGATATCAGCATCACTGCCAGGCAGCAGTGTCCCCTTTTTGGGAAACAACCCAAAGTTGCGCGCCGGATTGGTCGCTACCAATTCCACAAAGCGGGACAACGATATGCGATCCTTAGCGACACCCTCAGAATAGAGTAAAGTGAAGCGAGGTTCAACACCGGGCATCCCATTTGGACAGAGATCAAACCGATCTTTTCCTAATTGGGTTGCCTCCCAGGTATATGCAGCATCATCAGAAGTGACTTGCAACAATCGCCCATCCTGCAAGCCTTTCCATAGCTGGTCCTGGGTCTCCTGGTCGCGCAAAGGTGGTGAGCATATCCACTTGAGACCATCTTCGTGATGGAGCATGTCTTCTGTCAATACAATGTAATGTGTGCAGGTCTCGGCCAGCACATCTAAACCCTCGCCTCGGGCTGCACCAACCATATTGAGACCTTCGGCTGAAGATAAATGGACGATAAACAATCTACCACCAACTTCGCGCACCAGCTGAATTGCTCGTTCGATCGCCTTGTTCTCCACAGATTGAGGCTTACTCTCAGAATGATAAATGGGGCCAGTACGCCCGCTTTCAAGATAGCGTGCTATACCGGCTTCAGCCAGTTCGTTGTCCTCAGCATGCACCAGCAGCATACCACCAGCCACATGCAGCCCTTCCAAAATGCGGCGCAAATCAGGTTCTTCAATTAACAATCCTTCTTCCCGGTAGGTCATATAGCATTTAATGGTTGGTGCTCCAGCTGCCACCACCGCTGGAATTTCGGCTAGAGTTCGTTCTGTCGGCCGGGTGATGCAAGGGTGAACACCCCAATCAACCAGCGCTTTCCCCTCCGCTTCGGCATGCTTGGTAGCGATGGTGCTCATCAATGTGGACCCTGGGGATTGATTGGAAAAATCTATTACACTGGTGGTTCCACCGAAAGCTGCAGAAAGTGTACCGGTATAGTAATCATGGACACTGATCGTGTTCATGAAAACATCGTTGAAGTGGACGTGACTATCTACGCCGCCAGGTAGTATCAGGAGACCGCCCGCGTCTATTGTTTCATCCGGCAGAAAATCAGATAGATCGCCTAAGGCCGAGATTCTCTCGCCTTTGATTAGCAAATCTTGTGCGGATACGCTATTTCCGACAACCACTGTGCCGCCCCTGATCAGAGTAGTTTTCATTATGTATTCTCCAAAAATTGATGCTGGTAATGAAGATTAGACCGTGTTTGCCAAAACTACCATGGATAAATATCCCAAATCGATGACCGGTTGTTCGACCGATCCTTGCAGCTCCATAACTTGAGCCGGAGGGTGGCCAACATAATCCAGCACAATACAATCCAGGTAAAATTTATCAATCCGGGTGTTGAGCTCCTGATGAAAAGCCTGATCTTGATGCTCCAGATCGGCTGACCATACAGTCGTTTTCCAACCCAAGGCTTCCCATCGGTTCCGAATTGGGACCTCCTGTCCGGGAATTGGTGTGATGAGACCGATGGAGTTCATATTGAGCGCCCTCAAAACGCTGCAACCAATATCAAAAGGCTTATAAACAGGTTGGGTGCCATGTAAATTGGCGAATGTGCCTGCACATAACAGCAACGTTGCAGCGACTCCTTCGGCCTCTAAGCGATTCTGAGCTTGTTGAAGTTTCGGGCTGATAAAGCTTTCGTCAACCAATACCTTCTTGCCGTCCCTCATCTGGGTTGACAGCGGATATGCAGTCTCAGAAGCATCTGGTAATTCCTCTAGAAGAAGACCATCGGGCGCCAGCCTGGATGATTTTGCATTCGGGCATGAGCTGCATCAGAGGAGATATCAGGTCAGGCCGGGGGCTTTGACCAATCAACAGCGCGCCGATGTGTTTATGAGCGATAAGTTTCACTAATAGAAGTAAATAATTAATTGCGAGTCTGACCCTGGTTTGAGAAAGTATAAACCATCTTTTTGAGTTGTATTCTGGATCAGATTGTTTATAAGGTAAAAGGATGTGCTATTCTTCAACTCGAGAGAATAAATTTAAAGTCGAGTAAAATTCAATCTGAGTGCAAGCGAGAATTCCCTAACACCCGAGGATAAAAACATGAACTATTCGATTGATCAAGATTACATCATCCAAACACTCGCAGATCTTGTGCGGATCAATTCTGCGAATCCTTCACTATCTGCAGATGGAAAAGGCGAAGCTGAACTTGGCGCCTATGTGGCTACGGAGCTTGAAAGGCTAGGTACCAAGGTAGATACATACGTACTTCAACCTGGGAGGGTCAACGTTGTGGGGATAATAAAGGGGTCCGGGAACGGTCGTTCTCTCCTGCTCAATGCTCATATGGATACCGTTGGTGTGGATGGGATGGTAATCGATCCTTTCGGCGCAGAAATTCAAGATGGTCGTATGTATGGAAGGGGTTCACAGGATATGAAGGGGAGCCTGGCAGCAATGTTAGGTGTGGCCAAGGCGTTCCTGGATGGAGGAGTGGAATTAGCTGGTGACTTGTTGATAACAGCTGTGGCTGACGAGGAATATGCCAGCCTCGGAATGGAAGATCTCGTCCAAAATGTAAAAGCCGATGCCGCCATCGTTACTGAGCCAACTGATTTAAACATCTGCAGAGCTCATCGCGGCTTCATTTGGTTCGACGTGGAAACCTTTGGCCGGGCAGCTCATGGGAGTCGATTCGATGAAGGCATTGATGCCAATATGCGCATGGGCCGCTTCCTGGCGCAACTCGATAAACTTGAACAGGAGCTGCGCCAACGTCCCGCTCATCCATTAACGGGCCCACCATCCCTGCATGCAGCTCAAATTCGGGGTGGTGCAGAAGTTAGCATCTATGCTGATCATTGTTACTTGCAAATTGAACGCAGGACTGCCCCTGGTGAGACTGAGCAGGGGGCAACAGCTGAATTGCAGGCAATTATTGATCGGTTGGCAGCGGAGGATCCTACATTTAAAGCCAAGGTAAAGCCGACTTTCCAACGGGAACCATTTGAAATCGGAACTGAGGCGCTCATTGTGCAAACATTAGAACAAGTCATGGAAACCCGGTCAGGAAACAAACCAACCCACACCGGCCAAACTTTTTGGACAGATGCCGCCCTCCTTGCGGAAGCCGGTATGGAAACTGTGCTGCTCGGCCCTACTGGACATGGGTTACACAGCGCTGAAGAGTGGGTCGATCTTGATTCTGTGGTGGAATTAGCCAACATTCTGGCTGAAACAGCGATCATTTATTGTCAAGAGTGAGGAAATGATGAACAAAACACAACCCTCCATCGATACCCTTGCTGTTTGGGCAGGTGAAGATGAATATCTACTCCAAGGGGCGACCCAGGTACCAGTTGTCCACAGCGTCTCCTATGGATATGACGATACTGAGCAGTGGCTGCGGGTTGCCTTGGGGCAAGAACCTGGACATATCTACAGCCGCAATACCAACCCCACTGTTCAGGTTTTCGAAGAGAAAGTTCGTTTGTTGGAGGGGGCAGAGGCAGCTACCAGCGCCTCCACAGGTATGGGCATAATCAGCAGTGTGCTTTTTACCTTCCTCTCTCCTGGAGACCGGATCGTCTCGATCAAAGATACATATGGCGGAACGAACAAAATATTCACAGAATTTCTTCCCCGCTTTCAAATTGAGGTCACCCTCTGTGATACAACCGATCATGAAGCGATTGAAGCTGAGGTGTCTAAAGGGTGCACGATTCTTTACCTCGAGAGTCCTACCAATCCCACAGTTAAAATAATTGATATCCAACGATTGGTTCGGGCGGGTCACAAGGCAGGTGCGATCGTCATTGTTGATAACACTTTTGCGACACCGATCAACCAAAACCCACTTCAGCTGGGAGCAGACCTGGTTCTGCACAGCGCGACCAAGTTTCTGGGTGGACATGCTGACGCCCTGGGGGGTATTGTTTGCGGTCCAAAATCATTGGTTGAACAGGTTTTCCATTTTCGTGAGATTAACGGTGCGACCTTACACCCGATGGCAGCGTATTTACTGCTGCGGGGAATGAAAACACTCCACTTGCGGATTCGCCAACAAAATGAAAATGCCCTGGAAATTGCCCGGTTCTTGGAATCACATCCAAAAATCGAGCGTGTATTTTACCCAGGTCTTGAATCCCATGAGAACCACAGCATCGCAAGGCGCCAGATGAGCGGTTTTGGCGGTGTAATGAGTTTTACTTTGAAAGAGGAAAGTTTTGATGCGGTGAGCAAATTACTGGGGCGATTGCAATATGCACACTCTGCAGCCAACCTGGGAGCAGTCGAGACAGTTGTCGGCCCACCAGCGACAACCAGCCACGTGGAATGCACTCCAGAAGAGCGTGAAGCGATGGGCATTCCCGAGAGTCTAATCCGATACTCTGTTGGTATAGAAAATCCTCAAGACCTCATCGCCGACTTAAGTCAAGCTTTAGGATAAAGTCGATTGGTTTCTTCGGGTTGGTGAAGATTGAGATGGTAGATGATCAGAATGGTTGGGCGATTGATAATTGGATATTAGATATTTGTTATTAGGTAATCTGATCTTCCTAGATTGGTATTGATTAATTTCTGGGTAGGTATTACGGATGGGAAAAGTAATATCGGTGATCCAAATCCATCGGTAATTCGGTGCGACAGCTCAGCTCCCAGGTGGTTCTGCTGGCGTGCAACCGGCGGAGTGGTTTCTTTCATAATAATGGCTGATTGTAAGCCAAATATTGCCCCACTTGCCGGTGTGTCCACATGATTTTGCGGAACGCACCCCGACAAAATTATGGAAGAAAAAATGAATATGGCGTTTTTTAGACTTGATTTCCTCGAACGAACCTGGCAGCAAAACAACTAGTCTAAACAGCCTTCTGGATACAGGTCAAACCTGATCT
This sequence comes from uncultured Anaerolineales bacterium, assembly GCA_937968125.1. GTDB lineage: Bacteria > Chloroflexota > Anaerolineae > Anaerolineales > UBA4823 > PFL25. Next base: position 18,492 of record CALBUI010000314.1, read on the forward strand.
TTTTTCCCCTATCTCAATGGATAAATATGGTAATATGAATTACTCCCACATTTATGAGTTCGGAACAGCAACAACCTAAAGGATCAATGGATGACCGAAGACAATAATCTTTCACAGGAAGGCGAAAAAATCGAAGTCATCACCTATTCAAAACCGGTAGATGAACCAATAGTCGGCACATTACGCATGGTGATGCGTATGGCTCTCGGCGGCACGTTAATCGGTCGGGAAGAGCTGAAACGACGTTTCCAAGAGCAGCAGAGCGTGTCCCATGTCTCTGGCGTGGAGCTCAACAAGGTAACCCCGATCGAGAGTGAAGCGGATCGGACCCGTTATGCGGCCATTGGCGCTGCGGCAAAATCATCTGAGGCAGTCCGCAGGCAGGCTTCATCTTTAGGAAGGGTCGCCAACCGTACCTTTGGCAGGTTGTCACGATCCATGCAGCCAGTTACAGACAGCCGCGTGTTGGGACCTATTCGAAGGCGCTACCAGCGCTATGCAGATTATGGCGATAAGGTCGTCTCGGAATGGGTTGCAGCCGGGCGCAGAGAAGAATATCTCAGCCGGCAGTTGGCAGAAGGTACCACGATAGAGGTGATCGAGGAGACTCTCGACTACCTGGCAGAAAGCCCAGAAATGGATGAACTGATCCAAACACAAACTGGCGACCTGGTGGAAGATGTATTCGAAGATATCCAGGAAAGCGCTTCAAACACCACTTTGATCCTGAGCGATTGGTTCACCACCACGATCTTGAGGAGACCACGACGGCGATCGCAACAAACCACAACCACTGAACCAGAGCCATCAACAGATAAAAACAGTAGATAGACTCTGGACAAAGAATTAATAGAGGCAGAATTATTCACGTCCACATCCAAACACCACATCGATCAGAACAACTAAAAACATCCGCTGGATTTACACCTCTATAAATGACGGTTCATACACTTGAGAACTCTACCCTCCAGTTTGCGCTGAATCCAGAACTCGCCCGGTGGAGCCTCTCTTCACGGGGGAAGAATAGTCCCTCCCTGGAAAGTATCCAGGTCAGCGTAAAATATCGGCGGGGAATCACGAGAGCTCGTCTGCTAAATCGCTGGGATGAGTACGCTGTCTCAGAGATTGAAGCGAAAGAATCGCCCCACGGAACACTCAGCCAAATCAGCCTGGAGATCGGTGGAAATGACAAGGATGTCCAATCTACGCTGACATTTGCTCTAGCTCAAGACCTGCTGCTTTGGAAAATAGCGATAAAAAACCAGTCCCTGCGACCGTTAAATATTGATGAAATCGAACTGCTCTCTGCAGGATATATTCACCGCCGTAGGGATGGTCCCAGTGGTCAGATTTATTTCCCTGATGTTGGACGCCAAAGAAGTGCCCTGTCACGGCGTTTTCGACGCGGTTCGCATCCCATAAATTTAGGATTTTTCTCAAATGGCTGGCAATCCTGGTCGCGCTCAACGAGCTACACATTCAATGACCGCTATCTGCAGACTCGCCTGGGATTCTTGCGTGCACCAATGGTCAAGAATGCCGGGACACCAAGGTCGGGAAGATCGGGTTTGTTCGCCAGCGATATGTACGGAATCTTGGGAGATCAGAATCAGCGTCAGGGCTTACTGTTCGGATTTCTCTCACAAAAACAGCATTTTGGTTCTCTTGAAACCTGGTTAGGAGGCATTTCTCCGGCCTTGAGATTATGGGCCAGTGGTGATGGCGCCCGGCTCGATCCAGGGTCGCAGATCGAAACTGATTGGGCCTGCATCCAGTACCTGCATCTTGACAACCCAGATCCCCTGGCTCCATATTTGGAGGCAGTCGCAAAAGAGAACAACCTGAAAAGCAAGGAGAATAATGGTGCAAAATCACCCAGCGGCTGGTGTTCCTGGTACCAGTTTTCTGGGGAGGATTACATCGGCAGGGTGAGCGCGGGTGACATCGAAGAAAATCTAGCTGCTATCCACTCCCTGAATGATCAGCTGCCTTTGGAGATCATTCAAATTGATGATGGCTTTGAAACCCAGGTGGGGGACTGGTTTTCTTTTAAAAGGGGCTTCCCATCCGGTGTATCACCTCTGGCAGCCAAGATCAGGAACAAGGGATTTACCCCTGGTCTGTGGCTGGCGCCATTTATCGTACACCCACGATCCAAATTATCCGCCCAACATGGGGATTGGCTGCTGCGCAACAGTCTGGGTTTGCCGGTGAATGCCGGTTTACTGTGGAATTCCTTTACCCGGGCATTAGACTTGACCAATCAAGATGCACTCGCTTATGTCAAGGATGTGATCGGGACTGCAACCAAGGAGTGGGGCTTCCCATATTTGAAGCTCGATTTCTTGTATGCGGCTGCCTTGCCTGGTCGATATCAGGATGCGACAAAAACCAGGGCCCAGGTTTTGCGCACTGGATTAGAAGCTGTTCGGAAGGCAGCCGGTGAGGACACGTTCTTGCTCGGTTGCGGCTGCCCACTGGGTCCCGCGATCGGCATCGTTGATGGAATGCGAATCGGAGCTGATACTGGCAGACGCTGGAAGCCTTACTACTGGGGGATCCAATCCATCCTCAAGGACGAAGTATCTTTCCCCTCTGCTTTCAATGCCGTCCATAATGCGCTGACCCGCGCGGATATGCACCAGCGCTGGTGGATAAACGATCCGGATTGCCTGCTCCTGCGTCCCGAAACCAAGCTCACCAAAACGGAGATTGAGTCAATCGCTACGGTGATCGCGCTGACCGGTGGGTCGTTTCTGATATCCGACCATGTCCCGGATCTACCTCCGGAGCGATTGAAAATTGCAGAAAGTCTTCTCCCGCTGATTGGAAAACGACCGTACATCTTAGATTGGTTTGACGACAAAACCCCCACACGTGTGCAGCTGGATTTGGAGGGTCCATCCGGCCCCTGGCATCTAATTGCTTTATTCAATTGGGAAGATGAAGCGAAAGATTTGTACCTAAAATTGAATGATTTTTACCTGCCCGAGAGAGGAGAAATGTACGCCCGGGAATTTTGGGGAGGTCAAGTTCATCTTATTCCCAGCGATCCAAAATCAACACAAAGCCTCGAGTTAGCTCAAATTCCCCCTCACGGTGGGGTCCTATTCGCCCTGCGGCCGCACCACCCTTACACTCCCCAATACCTGGGAAGCGACCTGCACATCTCACAAGGATTGGAGGTAGTGGGTTGGCAGACAGCTGAGGGAACATTAACTTGTGAACTTGAAAGACCTGGCCATACCCAGGGGCAAATTGAAATCGCCACTCCGAAGCCAATTAAGAGCGCATCACTCAATGGGTCACCTATTCCCTGGACAATACGTACACCCGGGGGAAACCTGTTCGATCTCGAATTCGATAGCTATGCCAGGATAGAAGTTAGCTACTGATGAAAACCGATCCCTCTTTGACTCCTTTTTTCAACCCTCAAGGGGTAGCCATCATCGGTGCATCACTTGATCCTGCCAAGTTGGGTTATGGGCTCTCTCGCAACCTGGTGCAGAGCGGCTTCAAGGGCGGCATTCATTTCGTCAATCTTAAGGGCGGCCAACTGATGGGTATGCCTGTCCACAGGCATATCAGCGAAACCCCAGATCCAGTGGACCTGGCAGTATTACTGATCCCCGCTCCTGCCGTCCCAGAGGCGATCGAAGCCTGTGCCTGGCGAGGGATCAAGGCTGTAATCATCGCTTCCGGTGGTTTCCGGGAAACCGGGGCTGAAGGGGCGGCATTAGAAGAAGAATGTTTGGAAATCGCCAGAAAGAACGGGGTACGCCTGTTAGGACCCAACTGTATTGGGTTGATAGACACGCATCTACCCGTCGACACAACATTCCTCTCTCCTCCAGGTCCAACTCCCGGGGATGTAGCATTTATCTCCCATTCAGGCGCCATCTGTGCAGCGGTGATTGATTGGGCGCGCGGCCAGGGTTTCGGTCTCTCACGCTTAGCCAGCCTGGGAAACCAATGCGATGTCACCGAGACGGATCTCCTCGCCCCAGTTGCTGAAGATCCCTACACACGGGTGATCACCTTATACCTGGAGGGGGTGAGTGACGGCCGGCATTTCCTAGAGCAGGCTCAAAAAGTGACCCGCCAGAAACCGATCGTGGCCTTGAAAGTCGGCCGTTACGAGCGAGGTCAGCAGGCCGTAGCATCTCACACAGGAGCTTTAGCTGGCATGGAGAGTGCCTACAATGCAGCCTTCCGCCGGGCGGGAGTCATCCGGGCTGAGACCACCGAGGAGCTTTTCGATTGGGCCAGGGCTCTTGCCTGGTGCCCTCTACCTGAAGGACGTTCCGTTGGGGTGCTTACCAACGCTGGTGGTCCTGGGGTCACAGCAGTCGATGCGCTCGAAGTTAAAAGTTTGACAATCGCAAACCTGAGCGATGAAACCGAGGTGGCCTTAAGTGAAGTCCTAGAGCAAGCCGCCTCGCTGAAGAATCCAGTCGATATGCTCGCCGCAGCCTCTCCACAGCAATACGCCACCTGCTTGCAGATCCTCTTATCTGATCCGAAAGTAGACAGCGTGATGGTGATCCTACCCCCTCCGCCGATGCACACCGCAGCCGGCATCGCCAAAGCTATCATCCCGGTGATCTACACTGCAGACAAACCAGTAGTAGTGGCTTTGATGGGCGAGCTTTTGATCCAGGAAGCCGTTGAGCATTTCCGGGCTGCCAGGGTACCAGAATACCGCTTTCCAGAAAGGGCAGCTGAGGCACTGGCTGTACTCGCCCAACGGGCAGATTATCTGGCTTCGCTGAAGAACGACGCGGATTTTCAAGCAAGTTTCGAGGGTATTGATTCTGAGCAAGCGAGAGAAATTTTGTCAAAATACAACCCAGGTGAAACCATCAGTCCAGAGGATGTTTTCAATCTGATGGAGGCCTATGGAATCCCATCTATGCAGCCGCGTTTAGCACGCACTCCTAACCAGGCGGCAGGATTGGCTCAAGAGATGGGATACCCGGTGGCGCTAAAAATCGCATCACCTCAGATCACTCACAAATCCGACATGGGGGGCGTCTTGCTCAATTTGCATAACGCCCAGCAGGTTGAATCGGGATTTACTAATATTGTGGAGAAGAGCCAGGCAGCATACCCGGGGGTGGAGGTTCTTGGCGTGCATGTCCAGCGCATGCTCCCTCCTGGACAAGATGTGATCGTCGGCGCGATTCAGGATCCCCAATTTGGCGCGCTGGTAATGTTTGGATCGGGGGGGATAGAGGTTGAAGGATTGAAAGATGTCCAGTTCGCCTTAGCACCGCTATCAAGGATAGAAGCTGAGCAACTTCTGGAGCATACTTGGGCAGGGAAGAAATTAAGCGGCTACCGCAGTTTACCCCCTGCTGATCAAGGTGCGGTTGTTGAAATCATCACCCGCTTAGCCCTCCTGGCCTCTGATTTCCCCCAACTGGCCGAGGTCGAGATAAATCCATTAACTGTACTGGAAGACGGCCAGGGAGCCTATGCAGTGGACGTGCGGGCGGGGACCGGGATCAACCACGATCCAATTCTTCAATAACCAGTCTTAACTGCTCCAACCCCAGCTGCAAGGGGGCTGTTTTGATATATTCATTCGCAGTATGGGCGCCGTTGCCTGTGGTCAGACCCAGACATATGGCCGGAAAGCCCAGGCTGAGGGGGATATTTGCATCCGTAGATCCAATGTTCAGCCTCGGCCGAATGCCAACTGATTCCAGGCACTCAACTACCAACCTGACCAGTGGGTCGGTGGGAGAAATCTCACCGACTGGCCGATCTCCGATCATCTCTGTACTGATTTCTACCTCTGGGGTGCGAAATTCACCCAAGGTCTCCTTGACGGATGCCTCGAGGGTGTTCAGCGTCTCCATATCCTCAGAACGGAGATCCAGGTCTAGGTAGGCCTCAGCAGCGATGGTATTTACCGAGGTGCCACCCGAAATTACCCCAACGTTGATCGTTGTGCGCGGTTTTTCTGGAATCTCGATCTCTACCAACCGGGAGATGATTAATCCCAATTCATGAATTGCCGATCGCTTGCCGTAATCAACCCAGGAATGTCCGCCAGATGTACTTACTGTGATCCGGTAGCGGCGTACTCCCAATCCCCGGTGGTAGACCTGGCCTAAGGCCATCCCCTCCAGCACGATATATGCCTTGATCTGGTCCTCAAAACGGCGGACCACCTCCCGCATACCGCACAGGTCGCCCAATCCCTCCTCACCTACATTGGCTACCAACCACAAGTCTGATGCTAGCGAAATTTGGTGAGCCTCTAACGCCCATAACAATCCAAATAATCCTGCCAGGCCAACGGCGTTGTCACCAATGCCTGGTCCTGCAATCTTATCCGCCTGGTGCTTTAATAATAAATCCGTGCTGGCTGGGAAAACCGTGTCCAGGTGGGCGGAGACGACGATAGGCAGCTTAGATCCCGATCCAGGCAGGCGTCCAAAGACATTTCCAATCTCGTCTGTGTAGATATCTTGCAGGTTTTCCTGGGCGAATCGA
>CALBUI010000315.1 GCA_937968125.1 uncultured Anaerolineales bacterium
GGGAAGCTGCAATTTATCGTCATCATCAAAAAAGTGAAGTAACATAAATAGGATTGGCAGTGTGCTAGCACTGCCAGTCCTGAAGGTAAACAATTCATATAAGGAGAATACAATGTCTTTAAAAGAATACAAGCCCGGAACCGCCTTCACCGGCGTCGTAGGTCGCACCCACGACCAGTCCGAACCTGCCTGGCCGGAACCGCCGCGCGCCAGGGATGGCGCGGCCAACGTCTTGTTCATCGTCCTGGATGATACCGGCTTTGGACACCTCGGCTGCTACGGCAGCCCCATCTCCACGCCCAACATGGACAGCCTGGCTGCAGGCGGGGTGCTCTACAGCAACATGCATACCACCGCTTTGTGCTCGCCTACCCGCGCCTGCATCCTCACGGGGCGCAACCATCACTCCAACAACATGGCCTGTATAACCGAGGGTTCGACCGGCTTCATGGGCTACAACGCCAACATCCCCTTCGAGAAGGGCTTCCTGTCGGAGATGCTCTTGCAGAACGGTTACAACACTTATGCCGTGGGCAAATGGCACCTGACCCCTGTCGACCAGGTCTCGGCAGCTGGCCCATATGACCGCTGGCCGCTGGGACGCGGTTTCGAGCGCTACTACGGCTTCCTGGGCGGCGACACCCACCAGTACTACCCCGAACTGGTCTACGACAACCATATCGTCGAACAGGAGAAGACGCCCGAAGAAGGCTACCACCTGACGGAAGACCTGGTCGACAAAGCCATTGGTTTCATCGCCGATACCAAGCAGGTCGCCCCCAACAAGCCTTTCTTCATGTACTTTGCGCCGGGCGCCATGCACGCCCCCCACCACGTTACCAAGGAGTGGTCCGATAAGTACGCTGGAATGTTTGATGACGGCTGGGACGCCTACCGGGAGAAAGTCTTTGCCAGGCAAAAAGAGCTGGGCATCGTTCCACAGGACGCCGAACTCTCACGTCACGATCCTGACGTGCAGGACTGGGATGCGCTGCCCGAAGAAGAACGGCGGCTGTACGCCCGCATGATGGAGGTCTTCGCCGGCTTCCTGGAGCACACCGATTTCCATCTCGGCCGCCTGTTCGATTTCCTGAAGAAAATTGGCGAATTCGATGACACCCTGATTATGCTCATCTCGGATAACGGCTCCAGCGCCGAGGGTGGGCCCACCGGGTCGGTTAACGAGAGCAACTTCTTCAACTTCGTTCCTGAATCAGTGGAAGAGAATCTTAAAGCGCTCGATAACCTGGGAGGACCGGAGTATTTCAACCACTTCGCCTGGGGTTGAACCTGGTCCGGCAACACACCCTTCCGCCGCTGGAAGCGCGAGACCTACCGCGGCGGCATCAGCGATCCCTTCATCGTGCACTACCCCAATGGCATCCAGGCCAAGGGTGGGGTGCGCATGCAGTATGCCCATGCAATCGACATGGTGCCGACGGTGCTGGACATACTGGGTCTGGAGGCACCCACCAGCATCAAGGGCGTCACCCAGGCCCCCATTGAAGGTTACAGCTTTGCTCACACCTTTGAAGACGCTGAGGCGTCCAGCAAGCATAAAACCCAATATTTCGAGATGCTGGGCCACCGCTCAATCTACCACGACGGTTGGAAGGCAGTTTGTCCCTGGCCTGGTCCCTCGTTTGCCGAGGCGGGTACCGGTTTTGGTAATCCCATCTCGGCCGAGAAGCTGACCGAGCTGGATGCTAACAACTGGGAGCTGTACCACGTGGCCGAGGACTTCGCCGAGAATCACGATATCGCCGCCGATAATCGTGACCGGCTGATCGAGATGATCGCCCAATGGTATGTCGAGGCGGGCAAGTACAACGTGCTGCCTATCGACGGCCGCGGCTCGCAACGGGTCGCTGACGAACGCCCAGCTATATCAGTTGGTCGCACCAGCTACACCTATTATCCACATACGCAGCCGGTGTCTGCCTCCGCAGGCGCTAACTGCATGAACCGCCCGCACAGCATCACCGCGGAGGTGGAAATCCCGGATGATGACGCCGAAGGGGTCATCTTCTCCCACGGAGGCAGTGACGGCGGTTACTCGCTCTACATGAAAGAGGGCAAGCTGCATTACGTGCACAACTATGTGGCCAAAGAGTATTTCCTCGTTGAGTCAACAGATGCAGTGCCTGCTGGTAAACACCAGCTGCGCTTCGAGTTCGAAGTGACCGGTCCGCCAGATATCCATGCCGGTAAAGGTGCACCCGGTCGCGCCCAGCTCTACTTTGATGGCCAGCTGGTTGGGACTAGCGATTTCCCTTATACCACGCCGTTGGTGTTTGGCGTGGCAGGCGGCGCTCTGGAGTGCGGCATGGACAGCGGTTCGCCAGTCACACCGGAATACGCTCCACCGTTCGAGTTCACCGGTGAGATCGATCACGTGACCGTAGACGTCAGCGGCGAGCTGATCAAGGACACCGAAGCCGAGATCCGCCAGATTATGGCGCGCCAGTAGAAAAACAAGATTGCTCTATAGGAAAAAATCATGTCAGATGCAATAAAACCCACACCTAACTTCAACACCCCCATCCCCGAAAGCATCCTCACACCTGATAAAGTCGAAACCCGCATCGGTACGCTGGAGTTTTTCGATGGCTTGCCCACCCCGGAGACCTCCCAGAAAGTCTGGGATAATCTGGACTTCCTGCGCGGGGTCGAAACCTTCCTGAACGGCATCCCCATCGCCTCGCTTGAAGCACTGCGGCTTGGGCATGTGCAGATGGGCGTCACCAACAGCAGCCAGATGCTGCTGGCAGACCAATTGCTGGACTCAAACCCGCTGTTCCTGACTGGCAACACCGATACAGTTTACTGCTCGGGATTCCTCGATCTGGAACGCGATGGCCCCACGGTCGTCGAGATCCCGCCTGGCTGTGGCCCTGGCACCGTCAATGATGCCTTCTTCCGTTTTGTGATCGATATGGGCGCGCCAGGTCCCGACCGGGGCCAGGGCGGCAGCTACCTGATCTTGCCGCCTGAGTTCGATGATGAGGTGCCCGAGGATTATTTTGTGGCCCAATCACCCAGTTATGTCAACTGGGTGATCCTGCGCGGTTTCCTGGTGGATGGCAAACCGGATGCATCTTCTGCAATGTTCAAAAACGGCGTGAAGATCTACCCACTCAAGGACAAAGCTGCACCACCGCAAATGGAGTTCGTCAGTTTCTCAAGAGAAATCCTCAACACTATTCATGCTAATGACTATGAATTTTACGAGGAACTGGATGTCGTGATCCAACGCGAACCGGTGGCGCTGATCGATCCAGAAATTCGCGGCCTGTTCGCCAGTATTGGCATGGTCAAGGGTAGGCCTTTTGCCCCAGATGCACGCATGAAGGGCATTCTGACCGAGGCGGTTGCTGTCGGTAACGCTTCCGCCAGATCGATCGTGTTCAACCCACGCATAGAAGAAACTTACTTCTACCCAAACAGCGCGTGGATAACTGGTTTTCTTGGTGGCAGTCACGAGTGGCTCGTCGATGGTGGTCTGGGGGGGCGCTATCTGGATGCACGTACACTGTTCTTTTATGCAGCAACGGTGAATACACCGGCAATGGCCCTCAAAATGGTGGGTGTAGGTTCGCAGTACGCACTGGCCTCAAAAGATAAAGACGGGAACTACCTGGATGGGAGTAAAAACTACAAGGTCAATATCCCAACGGATCCCCCCGCCAAAGATTTCTGGTCCTTGGTTGTCTACGATCCTCAGACGCGTTCTGAGTTGCAGACCGGGCAACCATATCCCAGTAAGAACAACAAGCGTGACGATCTGATCTACAACGAGGACGGCTCCGTAGATCTCTATTTTGGCCCCAACCCGCCTGCAGGCTTCGAGAAAAACTGGACCCAGACAGTCGCAGGAAAAGGTTGGTTTGTGATCCTGCGGCTGTATGGTCCCCTGGAACCGTGGTTTGACAAGACCTGGCAGCCGGGAGAATTTGAGTTGATCTCGTAAGAGCCGTTCATTGACCAAACCTGGTATTGGCAGACTGCTGGTTTAAAGGTGCAGATCTGCCAGCTAATTCACCTAACACAGCGACCGGGTTTCTCAGTGAAACCCGGTCGCTAAACATAACTCCCTCTAAATGCTCCAAGGGGATTTGCAATCCCCAGGCATATTCTCTAAAAAATAACTTCTCAAGTAGTTCGCGCCATCCTCACCCCCATCACAATCATCCAGATGATCACGATCGCGAATCCAAAGGCCGGGATCATCTGCAGGATCGGTGGCGCCCACACGAAGAAGAACCAGGGGAATGTGACCACGCTGCCGAGCATACCCAACCAGCCCAGCCACTTGGGATCGACATCATCTCGCACACTGGTCAGCGCCAGCAGGAAAGTGCCGAGGAAGAAGATATTGCCGAACATGATCCCCATCCCGGAGACAATGGATCCCAAAGTTTCGATTTCAGCGCTCACCTGGCCCAGTTCACTTTCCAGCAGCCCACTTGCCAAGGCTGATGCATAAAGCCAGACGATGAACAGACCGCTTACCACCATCGCCAAGGTGCCCAGGCGAACCAGATAGCTCTCGCTGCTCCGCCGGTAATACAGGTAGAGCCCCCAGATCGCGGGGAACATCAAGATGGTCCCTTCTATACCAAAAATGCCGTATAGTGTTCTGTTACTCCCGGAAGTAACGAAGGTCAGGATATATAACAGGCCAGCCAGGATTAACGCCCATCCCCCAAATTTGATCGTCTTAGAATCTAACATCACGCTCTCCTTTATCTCTCTGGTAATTATCACTCATCAAATGGGTCTCTTCCTGCTTAACCCCTAATTCTAGATGTCGTTGCGAGCTTTCCAGCTGCAGCTCGCGACGTTTAAGACACCTGGGGATCGAGGTAGAATAGGATCATATGACCCTCGAGATCGCCATTGTCTTTGCCATAACCGCTGTGGCCATCTTGCTCTTCATCACCGAGTGGATTCGGGTCGACGTGGTCGCCTTGTTGGTGCTGGTGAGCCTGGCTTTGACCGGCCTGGTTTCCCCGTCTGAAGCGATCTCCGGCTTCAGCAACCCGGCAGTGGTGACTGTCTGGGCGGTGTTGATCCTCAGCGCAGCCCTATCCAGGACTGGCGTGGCGGGGCTGGTTGGGCACCGGGTTTTGAAATTGGCTGGCAACAGCGAGGTCCGCCTGCTGGCCATCATCATGCTGACCGTCGCCATCCTATCCGGGTTCATGAATGACATCGGTGTGGCCACATTATTTTTACCTGTCGCAATTGAAACCGCCCGTCGTTTGAAACTGCCTCCTTCAAAGCTTTTAATTCCCCTGGCTTTTGCAGCCTTATTAGGCGGGTTGATCACCCTGATCGGCACCCCTCCTAATATCCTGATCAGCGAAGCTCTCCGCCAGGCGGGTTTGACTCCCTTTGCCATGTTCGACTATGCTCCAGTTGGCATTGTGGTCATGTTGGCTGGGGTCGTCTTCATGCTGCTGGTCGGACGCCACCTGCTCCCCAACCGGGACATAACCAAAGAGTTCTCCGCACAGGATCAAAAACATCTTTTCGATATACGTGATCGCCTGGGTACCATTCAACTCCCAATGAATTCGCCATTGGCTGGCAAAACCCTGGCGCAAAGTCGATTGGGATCAGCACTTGGCTTGAACGTGATCGCCATAATAAATAATGGTCAAACCAGGCTTGCCCCCGGCCCAGATGTGATGCTCCAAACCGGGGATAAGCTGTTGGTCGAGGGGCGTTTTGACCAGTTATCTGACCTGCTCGGTCGTCACCAGCTCCAATTGGAGAGCGGGAAACTGGCTCTCGAACAACTGGTTTCGACTGAGATCTCCCTGGTCGAGGCCAGGCTGCTCCCGGATTCAAATCTCATCGGCCAGACCCTCGCTCAGGCGGATTTTCGCAATCGATTCGGTGCGATCGTGTTGAGCATCCGTCGCCGGGAGATGTCCCTGCGTACCAGCCTGGAGGCAATCCCCTTGCAGCCTGAAGATATTTTATTAGTCCAGGGTTCCCTTCAGCAGATCGAGACCATCGGGGAGGAGCTCAAATTGGAGATCTCGCAGCCCAAATCGGCAGAGAAATACAAGTTAGAAGAAAGGTTGATGATCGTCGGGTTGCCCGAGGACTCTTCCCTGGTGGGCAAATCTTTAATCGAAAGCCGCCTGGGGGATGCTTATGGGTTGGGTGTGATGGGCATCGTGCGTGAGGGTGAGACGAACCTGATGCCCCCTCCGGATGAGATCCTCCGGGCAGGTGATACTCTGCTGGTCAAGGGCAAACGGGAAGAATTGCTCACTATTGAGGGCTTACAGGAATTAGAAATAGATCCTGACGCAGTGCCCGATCTGACCGACCTAGAGTCAGAAGAAGTGGGCTTGATTGAAACCATGCTCTCTCCCTACACTTCCCTGGCTGGAAAATCTTTACGTGAACTCCATTTCCGAGCCAAGTACGGCTTAAGTGTCCTTGCCATCTGGCGCGAGGGGCATGCCTACCGCTCCAATCTGCGCGACATGTCTTTGCGCTTTGGTGATGCGCTCCTGCTGTACGGTCCTCGCCAGAAGTTCAATCTACTGGGCCGGGAGCCCGATTTCCTGGTGCTCTCCGAGGAAGTCCAGGAACCTCCCCGGCGCAATAAGACCCTGATATCCGTTCTGATCATGGCAGCTGTTTTGCTGCCTGTCATCCTGGGGTGGCTGGAAATTTACATCGCCGCGGTGGCGGGCGTCGTCTTGATGATCGTCACCGGGTGTTTGACAATTGACGAAGCCCACCGCTCCATCCAATGGAAGGCCATCTTCCTGATCGCCGGTATGCTGCCATTGGGGATCGCCATGCAAAAAACCGGCGCGGCCAGCTACCTGGCCCAGGAGATGGTCAGTCTAGTCGGTGCCTGGGGATCCATCGCGGTCATGGCCGGATTGTTCATCCTGGCCGCGCTTGCCTCACAGGTGATGCCAAACCCTGCAGTGGCGGTTCTGCTGGCTCCCATCGCGCTGAACACCGCCAGCGACCTGGGCATCTCCCCATACCCTTTATTGATGGCTGTAGCTGTATCTGCTTCCGCTGCTTTCCTGAGTCCAGTCGGGCACTCCGTCAACATTATGGTCATGGGTCCGGGCGGCTACCGCTTCTCCGACTATCTTAAAGTTGGTCTACCACTCACGCTGGTCGTCCTGGTGGTCGTGGTCCTGGTCATGCCCATCTTCTGGCCTTTTTAATTTATCAAGTTCTCCGAGTGATTAATCACCTAATTCAAGATGTAGTCTAGCCCCTTGTGGGGGTATTTGCGCGGAGAGTTGGCCACAAATCTCCCACCCAAAAGCGGATCAGGAACTACGTGATTTGTATCTTTTTTTAGACGTAACCACAAAGACACCCCACGATCGTGTTCGAGGCAACCAGGTTTTTCTGAGCCACCCGGTTGCTGTATAAGTCAACTTATAGTAGTCAACCGCGGTAGAATACTACCACCCGTCTACAAGAATGGATTCTACATGACCTTAGAGATCGCAATCGTCTTCGCCATCACTGCCCTGGCTGTCTTGCTGTTCATCACCGAACGGGTGCGCGTCGACCTGGTTGCGCTGCTGGTCATGGCCAGCCTGGCACTCACCGGTATTTTGACTCCCGCAGAAGCGCTATCTGGATTCAGCAATCCCGCGGTGGTTACTGTCTGGGCCATATTGATCCTCAGCGCCGGGCTTTCCCGGACTGGGGTGGCCGGGATAATCGGGCATCGGGTTCTGAGCCTGGGAGGAAGCGGGGAATTAAAGATAGTTTTGCTGATCATGCTCATGGTGGGTGTGCTATCCGGCTTCATGAATTCCATCGGTGTGGCCGCCCTCTTCCTGCCGGTAGTGATCGATATTGCTAAGCGAACCAATATCCCCCCTTCCAAACTGTTGATGCCCCTGGCATTTGCGGCCTTGATGGGCGGACTGACCACACTGATCGGTACGCCCCCCAATATCTTGATCAGCGAAGCGCTGCGTGCAGCCGGATTGGAGCCATTCGGCATGTTTGACTATACCCCCACCGGCGTTGTAGTTCTGGTTACCGGTGTGATTTTTGTTGTCCTGCTGGGACGTCGCCTGCTTCCCCGGCGGGATATCGAGCGTGAAACCGTGCGCGGGGGACCGGCCAACTTTATGGATCTGTATGATCTACAGGAAAGCATGGATGTCGTTTACCTCCCGGAAGACTCCAGTCTGGCTGGTCAGACCCTCAGCAAAAGCAAGCTGGGCTCGATCCTGGATCTGAACGTGATTGCCATTATCCGTGCCGGGAGTACCAGGCTGGCTCCAAATGCGGAAACCGTCCTTCAGCCTGAGGACAGATTACTCGTTGAAGGAAACCTGGATCAGCTGACCGAATTGATCGGCCACCAGCATATAATCCTTGAAGAGCAGAAAATCTCCGTCGAGGAGCTGATCACTCCTGAAATCGATATGGTCGAGTTGGAGATCACTTCCAACTCATACATGGCCGGCCGGAACCTTCGTCAGGCCAACTTCCGCCAGCGTTACGGTGTCATCGTACTCGCCATCCGCCGGGCCGAGATCGTTTGGCAAACCAAACTCGAGAAAATTACCCTCCAGGCTGGAGACAAGCTGCTGGTTCAAGGTACTCAAACCCAGCTGGAGGCAATTCAGCAAGAAAAAGACCTGCTCGTCGCTCCACCTCACGCCGTCGGAGCCTACCAGCTTGAAGAGCGGCTGATGATGGTCCGCCTGCCTGAGGATTCCACACTGGTTGGTAAATCCCTCACCGATAGCAGACTGGGTGATACCTTCGGTTTCGGAGTGCTCAGCATCATCCGGGATGGAAAATCCCACTTGATGCCCGAACCAGATGAGCGCCTGCAAGCCGGAGACACTTTGCTGGTTAAAGGAACGCATGAGGATTTACGCACGGTAGACGGAATACAGACTCTGCGCATCGATACCGAACCTATTCCGGAATTATCTGATATCGAAACTGCTGAAGTTGGCCTGGAGGAGGTCATCCTCTCCCCGCATACCACCCTGGTCGGCAAGACTCTGCGGGAGATTCACTTTCGCGCCAAGTACGGGCTGAGCGTCCTTGCCATCTGGCGGGAGGGACGTGCCTTCCGGACCAACCTGGGCGAGATGGCTTTGCGCTTCGGGGATGCCTTTCTGCTGTATGGCTCCCGTGATCGCATCCAGGTCTTAGGCAGTGACCCGGATTTCCTGGTGCTGACAGAGGAAGCCCAGGAAGCCCCACGGATCAACAAAGCCTGGCTGGCTTTGTTGATCATGGCTATTGTGCTCGTCCCGGTAATTTTTGGCCTGGTGCCGATCGCCATCATGGTCGTCGTCGGTGTAGCGCTAATGGTGCTGACCGGCTGTTTGACCATGGACGAAGCTTATCGCGCCATCGATTGGAGAGCCGTCTTCTTAATCGCCGGTATGATTCCTCTGGGGATCGCCATGGAGGTCACCGGCGCAGCCAGCTTCGTTGCCACCTGGATGGTTGACTTAATTGGTGTCTATGGACCAACTGTGGTGATGGCCGGCTTATATATCCTCACCTCGCTTGCTTCCCAGGTTATGCCTAACCCAGCTGTAGCGGTGCTGCTGGCCCCGGTCGCGCTGAATACAGCCGGCGATTTGGGTGTCTCCCCGTATCCATTAGCGATGACGGTTGCCATAGCAGCCTCAGCCGCCTTCTTGAGCCCGGTCGGTCACCCGGCCAATCTACTGGTTATGGGTCCTGGCGGCTACCGCTTCAGTGATTATATTAAACTCGGGCTGCCTCTCACCCTGGTGATATTGGTCGTCGCGGTTTTGGTAATTCCGGTCTTCTGGCCGTTTTAGGGTGAACTGGGGGAGATAATCTGGTAATAATCCTGGCTACTTGATCCCTTTACCTGGGTTGAATGCTTGACGAACCAGACGTGTCTGTCCTGCCCATCTCCGGATCTCCCAGATAATAAATATCTGATCTCCCGCTGGCATCTGCATCCAACCTGCCGCTCAGGTTGACTGTCACAGTGCTCGCCCCGCTGGCGTTCACAGTGCCATCTGCAGCTGGGAAATCAGCCAGGTCAACCTCACTGCTGCCAGATGCATCTACAGATACATCCCCTGCCGATCCAGATAGCGTGATCGAACTGTTGCCCGAGACATCGAAGCTGGAATCTCCAGCCTGGATGTCGCCGCGCATATCACTGTTTCCGGACAGGTCAACCGTTAATGACTCCGTAGACTCGAATCCGCTCACCCGCGCATCGCTGTTTCCGCTGAGCTCCAAGCCGACCAGTTCAGGCATGGTAACCTCGGCTTCCATGGTTGCACTAAATATGGTAAGCGATCGGGTCGGATCCAAACCGATCTTCAGGGTGCTGCCTTGTCTCTCGACTTCCAGATATTCGACCAGGTTATCGTCGACGCGGACCACCACGCTGAAGTTCTCTCCCTGTGTGATATCCACGTTGAAAGATTGGCTAATGTCAACTTTATCAAAGCCTGTTAAAGATTCTTCCTGGGTGATAACATTTCCCGATCCAGTGAGTGTGACTTGTGCGCAACCAATCATGAGAAAGATTACCAACAAAGGGAATAGTGCTTTTATCTTATACATTTGTAACCTCCTTTATGATTCACTAATTAATGTACCATTAATCTAAGATCAATTCCCTCGATTCCCTGAAAATATTGAGGAAGATTTCAGTGTGATCGATCTAATCCTATCCACACGAAAAAGTCAGGGGGATTCAACGAAAATTTCGTGCATATACGCGCCAGTTATTGTGCTTTGCCAGATCATCTCATTCCGGTATCGATTCTAGAATCTCACGCAACTTCTCCACATCCGCCTGATTTCGGCGCCGACCTATCCAACCGAACAGTGGTCCCAGCAGCTTGTAAACACCAGCTGGCTCGACATCAGCGACCAATGTGAATTCTGTGTCTCTATCGACCGGCACGAGACGATAGCCGCCGCTCCCCAAAAAGGGGCCGTTGGTCAGTTCCCAATCTGCGCTCTCATTTTCAACGTACGAGACCACTCGCCACTCTGTTTCCACGTCTCCAACGCGAGTATATCCGATCGTTCCCAGGCCGAATGGTTCATCCGAGCGCAACCCGGATTCGGGAGCCCCAGCGCGCCAGTGGACATCGTTCGAAAAGTCGATTACATAGGTGAACACTTCATCAACTGGTCGCTTTATCACGGTCGTGGCATTCATCTCCATTAGTTGTCTCCTTTCTTCGGATTTTCTTATCTAAACCAAGAATTTGCCCCAAAAAATAAAGGAAAAGTCATCTTGTAGTGGGATTATTGATTACCATTCCATATTGGCAGCCAGCTGGGCGATCGAATCCATGATTGAAGCTCCCCTAAAATTAATCCCATAAGCCCATTCATTGCCATGGATGATGATCCCCAGCCTTTCCGCTGGGTATAGCTGCATGGTCGCGCTGAAACCCATCGGCACACTGCCAGGGTGCATAATTCGTATCCGATCCCCATCAGGCCAGATCATCCAACCCAGACCATGTTTAACACCTTTGTACAGCATTGCTGTCTGACCGCCTTTCGGATCAACATGATCTTCATTGAACATCATTGCAACACTTTCAGGCGATAGGATTCGCGCCCCATCCAGTTCGCCTTCGTTCAAGAATGCCATCACAAAACGAGCAGCATCTGTTGTTGGACTCCTGACACCGGCTGCACCCGTGAAATCTGCATTGCCGTGCTTGAACCACATGCGCCCATTCACTGATTCACGCACCCAAATATCCGTGTCGATGCCCATCATCGGGAGCATCGCGCTCGAAATCGTTCCATTGGGCTGCGATCCGGAAGCTGCAAGTTGGCCTGTTTCCTGATTGTAAACATAGCCAGCGTGCTCCATTTTCAGAGGGCGAAATATGTTTTCCACGGCGTAATCCTTATGAGGCTGCCCGGCAACTGCCTCAACAACCGCGCCCAACACCGTGTAACCCAGGTTGCTGTAAGCTGCTTGTGTTCCTGGTTCAAATTGGAGTTTATTATTATTAGCTATCAGGCGCTGTGTGAGTTCAACTTGATCAGGAAACGGTTTGCCCTCGTCATGAACGAACTCCAGCATATCCCCTGGATCAGATATGCCGGAACTGTGATTCAGCAGATGGCGAATCGCGATCCGCTCACTGCTGTCAGATGGATACTGGACATAGAAATCAGGTAAATATTCCTTGACCGGATCATCAATGCTGAGCGCGCCACGCTCCTGGAGCTGCATTATGGCAGTTGCCGTGGTCGGTTTGGTCATTGACCCCCAATGGTAAATCGTATCTGGGGTAGCCAGGATTCCATTAGGGCTATCCGCCAATCCGAAGCTTTTGTTGTAAACCACATGGCCATCTTTGACCACCACCAGTGACAGCCCGGGTGGCCTGCTCATCCCAACAAGAACATTCACGTACCCCTCAAGGTCAGCGATGTTGTTGGCATGCTCGGGTGGTTTAGGTAGCTTCGCCCCAAATAGTGTCGCGCCAAGCGTCGCCAGAATGTACTTTGATGCCCTGCCTGCTTTTTGCAACGTGTTCATGATATTCTCCTCTTTAATTGCCGGGTTTTCAGTTGTAGATTCGACAGTCTTCTGCTCAAACAACACCTCGAATTTTTTATAAACAGTGTTCGTGATTTCTAATTAAAACTTTTCACGTTTTGTGCGTCAAATCATCAAGTGAATACTATTATTCGATATCCGGAGCGAGATGTTCGGCTGAAGCAAAACCACACGATAACTTGATTACCTAGCCGTTTAACCTCGTTGTTTCATTAGATCGGTAAAAGAAATGAATTTACAAGCCCAATATCGCAATTCCAAGGGAAAATATCCCATACGCGGCCAATGCCAGGATTATGGAACGCCAGCCTTTTAATCCATGCGCCTCAGAAACACCAATCCAGGTGGCGAAGAAGACTACGATCACGGCGATAAAATTTGCGATCGATGCTAATGGCGGGATGAAACTTAGCAATTCAATAACAAATGCGCTCTGGGCAAAGCCCATCACCCTGAGGGTAGCAGGATAGTCTCCTTTGCCTCCCAACAGGCGTGCCCCTCCTGAGACAACCAGAACTCCGACAAACCAGAAAACATATCTCGATAGGAGATCCAGCACATCTAATCCACCCACATTGAGGATCGATTGTAGGGCTGAGGCGAGGAAAGCAATCAATATGGCTGGTCCAGTCATAAAGGGGTTGTTTGCAACAGCGCGAAAGGTCGCTCGATCGAGCGTGATTGCACGCGCGGCCTGGTTGAGCCAGGAAGGAACCTGGCTCAGGCCTTCGGCGATCGTCGAAATCGCCCAGGACATCACTTCCTCTTCGATCGATTCGGCAATCGGTTTCGGGGGCTGGGCCGGGATATCCCGGCGTGCGTCGAGAATGGAAAACATGTCGGATGAATTAAAGGTCTCCGGAACCTCCATTTCGGCGGGATGGAAGATAAAAGCATCCGTCTGCTCACCTCCCAAACCCCCGTGGTTGCCGATCAGTTCTTCCATAGCAGCCACGGTGCCATCCGGATACAAGGTGCTGTTAATAATCAAGTCTCCGGCGTGTGGGAAATCAGCCACACGCTTCAATTGCCTGGCGCGCAAGTCCACATCACCAAACGGAATAAGTGGATCCTTCCCGGTGACATCGCCGGTGTACAGATTGCGGGCTCCATTTTCACCAAAAACGAGTGGTTCTCCATCATCACCATAAGCCACCACAAAACCAATGCCTTCGTGGTCTACCAACGTGTCGACCATACTTGGATAGGCAGCATTTAACTCGTTCAAGGTGACCTTTCTGGGGAGCACATCGAAATAGACCTGGGCCAGGTTACCGCTGTGGCAGACCGTCACGTTGGCAGATTTGACTTCTTGCATTGCCGGTTGCCGATTTACATTACTCTGCAAAGCCCCCTGGGTTCTGTTCACCACCGCCATCCCGGCTCTGCTTCCCTCACAGCATTCTTTGATATTTTCCAATTCACCCATCATCGCCACCACCGACAAACTGCCATCGTCTCCGCCACCCGTCTCAACGGCGTCAGTGCCATGAGGCAGCAACTCCTGGAGGTACTCTAATAAGCTCATCCCGTAGCGCTGTTTGAAGGTCGCCCCAAAGGACTGCCCATGATCGGAAAGGAGCAATAACTCATAGGGGCGCGAGGCTTTATCTTTGATCACCTGCCGGATGCGGGCAATTGTTCGATCGAACTGGCTCAGGGTTTTAAACGCATCCTGGGTCCATGGGCCAGAGTGATGAGCAACCTCGTCATAACCGACAAAGGTGGTGTAAATAGCCGGGACGCCGCGGATGATATCCAGGATAATCAGGTAAGCTGAGAGATCTCGCAAGAAGACGTTCGTGGCCGCGCGCAGGAAAGGATATCCGTTGTGCAGGCGGTTGACCCGTGGCTGAACGTCCTGAACTTTTTGTCGCCAAGCCTGCCACAATTCCCGGATCACATCGGCGAAGAACAGGACCAGCGTGCGCATGAAAAAATAGGGGTTGATCATCAAGAGGTAGATATCGTCTGCACGATTTTTCTTGTCTTCTTCGCTGCCCGTACGCAGCTTGGAAACGGTGAGGATCGACTTTTTCGCGTCTCCGCTGAACATATTTCCAATGCTGGAGCCCTCGCGCACGAGTCCAATCCCATCGGAGAGGTGAGGTTCAATTTCCTCAGCCACACTGGTGGCCACCATCAGTCTGTCCTGATCCTTATCAAACCACCGGAATGCCGGGATATCATGGTTGTTTCCAAGCAGTATTCCGGCCTGGCAGGCTGGGGTAGTGGCAGGTGTGCCGCAATCGAAGCGCGAGATCTTATAATTCTCCTGATCGATCATATCCTTCAAAGTAGGCATCCAGCCCTCTTCGATCGCCTTTTGGATATGCCAATAGCTCAGGCCGTCGATCTCCAGCATTACCAGCCCGAGCTTATCTTCCTCCGCATCTGAGACGGCTCGCCGCATCGCCAACCGTTCGACTAAGCCCTCATAGAAGGAATCATCATCATCGATGGTCAAGAATGTTGTAATGATTGTGTTTATAACAGCCAGAAAAAAACCGCCTATAAAAGCGGTCCACCAGCTGGAGACCTCAAAACCCAACAACAAACTGGCTGTGATTTGCAGCACGATTGCGTTGATCAGGAAACCAATCGCGAACATAACGAAAAAACCCAAAGGCAAAGCCAGCAGCAAGATCAACGGTCTTACCAGCAGGTTGACAATACCTAACAATAGCGCCGCTGATACGGCCACCACGATGACAGGTCTCGAATCCACCGGATTAATACTGATACCAGGTATGATCCAGGCCGTAGCCAACAATGAGATGACATCAACAATCCACAGGATGATAAACCGGTAGACAAGATGGGCCAGGTGTTTCAATGTATTCATATTGGCTGTCTCATCTGAAATATCATTGATTCTCAATTATTCGATCACCGAACCATCTAATATCTTATGGCGTCGTCCTAAAAGACGTTCAGTAAAAGTTAGCTGTTGGGGGTTAAAATGGTTTTTTGCTGCTGCAAAGTAAGGCTTGATAACTCGCCTGGAGTAGAAGGGCAGGCCTTCCCTGTTAATAGTACGCAGTGAGTCCTGGTAGTAATCAAAGATGTGCACCTGTCCCAGATTGACACCAGCGCGCAGGGCACCCGTCGCGATCAATGACGACATGTCTTGCACCGAATGATCCTGTTGCTCTGCGGTTGCTTGCAGTTCATTATAGAGACTCGTCAGGCGACTGGCATCTGGCAGATCGTTCTTATGTTGCTGCATCTCATTCCACGAACTGCGCATATCCTCGACATTCAGAGGAGGTGTATCGAGTGACTCTGCCATGATTCCGGAGCCCCCCTCCAGGGCATCGAGCAGTTCTTCAATGGATGAGATATCCGCATCTTCTAACAACATCCCATCGCCCTTCAGTTCCGAGACCAGCTCCTGTAAATAAGCGCGCGTGCCGCCGCTCAAATCTGCGACCACTGCAAACAACCAGATTGGCGACCAACCGATAGTTAGAAAGCCGGCCATCTCTATCCCAGTGCCGGCCGCTTTTCGCAAGGTGAACTCTTGCATATCCATATCATCCGCTGGTAAGGCTCCAGAAACACCACCTATCAGCTCAATGGCAATTCGCAGTGTCCCAACGACCAGACCCTGGTAGAAACGTGATCCGCGCAGCCAGCTAGGCAACAGGATTTCTGTCGCTTCGTAAACCGTGCCACCAAGACTGGCTGCGAGGGCGCGTATCGTTCGCTCGGGAAGCGATAGGAAGAAGCCCGCCGATTCAAGAAATCGAGGCATTAACTCTCACCGGGTAGCGATGATCCAAATGGCGTGAACCAATCCCGGAACGTAGCCAATTAAAGTCAATAAAATATTCAACCAGAAGTGGAAGCCAAAACCCACCTGGAGAAACACCCCCACCGGAGGGATGATCAACGAGAGCACGACGCGCAAGCAATCCATTAGATTCTCCTCGGTTAAACAGGATGATTACCTCTGAACTTCAACAATATTGGGTTCACGCTGGAGCCAAATCTTAACCCTTATTAAGTCGTGATCCGACACAATTTACAGCGAGGAAAAAACCTAATCTTCAACAGCCTCGGAGAGCTTTGCATAAACTTCATCGCTCAGCGTATGACGCATGATGTGACCGCCTGCGAATTTGTCCAGTTCTTCCATTGCCCGGTCAACCTGCTCGAAATCCACCAGGGCCACCACAGCTGATGAACCGGGTCCCAGGTTATCTCCGACCTCATTCAAAAATTCATCTTCGATACCCAGGTCGACGAATTTTCCAGCCGCAGCGCCACCCGCCGCTCCTAAGATGGCGCCTCTAAGCAGACCTCCTCCCAACAAACCCAGCACCGCGCCCGCCGCAGCCCCGCCAATCGCGCCCTGCTTGGTATCGAAATCGCTGGTCTCATTGATCTTGACCTGCCCGGATTCAGACCTAACGATTACCGCCCCATTTTTCAGATCCACGATGTCCATCGACTCCATGGCTTTTAGGCTGTCCAGAACTTGCTGAGCCTCGTACTCATTATCGAATGCGATCACAATCATCTCGTGATCAGGCATCTTATTGTCAGACATGTTGTTTCTCCTTTGGAATACGTTAATTCTGTTGGTTTCCACATATGTTCTTGTTCTAGTATACATCAGCGGTTTGCGAGTAAAAGGGTACGAAGCAATACCGGGAATTCTATAATTATCCAAGAAGCTGCGATAAGGAACCTTGGCATCCAACCAAGGCTCCTCTCTCAAGTGTCCTGCGAATCTGCTATTCCTCTCTCTCTACGACAATAGTGAGATCGGTGACTATGGCCGCTAATGCTCCTACTGCTGCCAACAGCGGGGCCAGCAACAGGACTCCAGCCGCAGCAGCAACACCAACCGTCAGAGGAAATTCGATCAGGGTTTTTCCTTCCTCAGTCTGAATGATAATGCGGCGGATATTGCCTTCCGCAACGAGCTCTTTGACCTTAGCCACGGTTTCATCTGCAGTAACCTTGTATTCTTCTGTGCGAACTTTTTCGTCGCTCATTTTACTCTCCTTATATTTACAATTAGCAATTACGATCGATATCGATTCTTACATGTCATTCACCATCTACACCTCCTTCTTACCATATCAAATGCACGAGATTGTAAATTACCCATAACGAGGATATTTATTACCCATTTGGCGACTGCCACGCTGACAGATTGGGAAGCATAACTGTTATGAACTGAGCGCCGCAGCATTGAAATTTCAAGCGCGATCGGCATTGGTTTTCACTTCTTCGCGTCTTCTGGATTTCATCCCAAACAGCCTTCGCATGAGATTAAATGGCTTGATCAGCAGCTCGACCAATCCAAGCGTTATCAAGAATGAACTGATCAAAATGACCAAAAGCTTCACCCAGAGGTTAACCTCCCACTGGAGGACAAAGAATCCGATCACGATGATCACCGGCTGGTGAAGCAGGTAGAAGGGCATGATGGTTTCGTTTCCGTATTCGAGCCATCTGTTGGTGAAATTCAGGTATTTCATCCCTAGATAGAGAACATCGAGAGCCCACCCCCAACTCATCAGTGTGAAGGCAAATATGAGGATAATCGACCACGGCACGATGAAGGTCAGTCCCCATTGGAGAACCACATCGCCGTATACTGCGAATAATCCAAAAAAACCAACCAATCCCATAATACCACCCGCAAATAGCAGCCAGCGATCTCTTCGCACAGCACCCTGAAATCTGTCATCAGAATAAATGATGTACCCCAAGATGAAAAAGAGCAAGAAGTAGACAAAATCCAGCCAACCACGTTCTTCTACTGCAAAAAATGGTTGCACAAGAACCCTGGCCAGCGCCAAGGGCAGGACAAATAGCAGGATCCCACCCCGTACTTCAGCCATCCGGCCGAGCCACGAGACGAACGACTTTCCCGCATCTCTATTGAACCAGCGAAAAACTGGTAATGCCAACAGAGAATACACAAACAAGAATCCCAGAAACCAGAGGTGCAGCCCCCACCTGCCGAATACGAGCGGAGTGAAAAAATTGCCTGATATGATCTCGACCAGCATTTCGGGGATATAGCTCAGGAAAGTGCCCTGAAAGCTCTCTTTGTGTAGCGCCTCGAGGTATTTTTGAAATGGTGTCAGCAAGATGGAACCCACGATGAAGGGGATCAGCAGTCGCGTCACTCGCTCGCCGATGAACTGCCGGTTGCTTCGCCGGCGCAGGGCGAACATGCTCGCCGCTCCAGCAACCAGGAAGAAAAGCGGTATCCCCCAGGGATTGACCAAGAGTAAGATAGTCAAGATAATGTCGCTTTGTTCCGCATTATTGATATGCCAGTCTATTAGCGGGTCAAAGGGTCTTATGACGTGGTAAAGGAAGACACCAAACAATAGAATTACACGCAGCCAATCGAGATAGTAAAGGCGCTCCGACTTTACCCCACCTGATTTTGGTTTTCTCGTCGCATCAGCAGAAATCTTGATATCGCTGGTCATAATTACTCTCCTGGTTTCTAACAGCGCTTTTATTCACTCGTCTTTATAACGCTGACACCATCGGGTGGGTTGGTTGGACAAGTTTTCTACATCCCAGCCAGAATTTCAACCTCTTTCTCATTTTATGAACTTATATTCAAAAGAAATTTACTTGTCACCCAGACTGGTTAAACTTCCGGTGCCGGTAATGTTCTGAGTCACGTTAGGGCTGCCGTAATAGCTCACTTCACTGGTTCCAGTAATCTCAACCTCCAGCGAATCCAGCACCCAAACCACGACGCTGCTGGTACCGGTTGCCTGTACACTGGCTGTCCGACTTTCCAGTTCAGAAGCCTCATAATTGCCTGTACCAACCCGCATTACCTGCTGCGATTCGACTGCTCCGGCTAGCTTTGTATCCCCCGTCCCAGCGGCATCAACAACGAGGTTAGACGCGGAAAGCTCATCAATAGTGATGCTGCCAGTACCATTCGTAGAAATTTCCAGCTGATCCATGTTCAGTCCAGCCATCTCAACTGTACCGGTGCCGACTGAATCGATTGCGCTTAAGTTTTTTGCACCTACCTGGAATAAGATTGGAGATACTGAATCGAAACTGACGTCTTCTTCGAATCCGAGCTCGAGCGTCCCTCCCCTTACTTCGGAGGTGATGTACTCCAGTATATTATCATCGGCTTCAATGGTTAACGATTCCTGGTCTCCCTGGGTGATGATCACCCGGCCGATACCGGTGTGGGATACACCATCAAACCCGCTGACCGGTCTGTTTTCTGTGACTACATTGCCCGAGCCGGTAATTACCTCCTGAGAGCCCAGGATAGTACTGAGACCACAAGCTGATATTAAGAATAATCCAATTATCAATAAACCTAAAACCTTAAATTTTTTCATAATCATGATCAATCTCCTTATTTGATGCTGATTTTGGGAACGATAATTGGGCAAGAATTAATTGGTCAATTAATCTCCTATTATGACGTTTAAAAAATTCTTGTCAACCATCTTCAATTATCATTTAGTATCTACATATGGCTGTGCAAAGCTCTTTTCGTAGGCCTCATTCTCCTTGAGCCAATCATCCCAGTACCCGTTACCACTGACCTTCCAAACCAGCTGGACGATCAGGCGCATCAACGTGGATATCTTCTCTGGCTCAGCCAGTTTCTTTACCATCTTTTCATTAAATTGACCTGTCTCTCCGAAGTCTTTACCAAGCTCGTAAAAACCATCTAAAACTTTCTGGAATTGTTTTTCACTTCTATGCAGCGGCTCACAGCCGCCTTTGATGATCGTGCCCAGATAACGGCTGCCCAAACGTCTGGAAAACTTCTCCCAATAGCGCTCCACATAACGCGAATGGATCGCCGCCACAAATCCAGATTGGATGATTAATCCAAGTGGTGGATTACCTTCTTTCCCACTAAGTGATTCCAGTTCTTCGATGAAAGCTTTTACGATAGCCGGCATAGAGTCGGTGTACAAAGGGTGGGCTATGAGGACAGTCTCAGCCTCTGCATATGCCTGAACGAAATGTTCGGTTTCTTTAAGGCGATTTAAGTAATGCAGCTCAAAGCTGTTGCCCGGAGTGGCCTCGAAACCTGAGAGAAATTGGTCCAAGATGATTTTCGAATTGCTCTTCCTGCCGCGCGGGGATCCATTAAACACGGTTAATTGCATCTACCACCTCCTCTACTGGATCGTGAGTTAGTTTTGTGAAAGCCAGCTCAGACTTGAAGTTGAGCATCGTGCGGCTGTGGATATCAGAAATGATCTGGAGGTCATCAACATCAGTGTCGGGACCTTTTTCCAGCAGCATGCCCCCTTGCGGGTAATGCTTGTAGCGCGGTAAATGGTGCACCTCTCCCTCAACAAATTCTCCATAGGGATGCACCAGACAGACGAATTTATCCGTAACTTTCTTCAACAAAGCGCTGTAGAAACCCATGATCACCGGGGAAGCCCACAGCACAAAGTCTGAATTGATGTAAGCCCGGCACACATCACGCCCTTCATCATCCGTATTGCAGATTCCGGGGGTCTTGACCCAGCAGTTGAAACAGCCGATGCAGTAGCTGATATCCATATTCCTCAACCCTAATACGTCAACATCATGACCGTTGGAAACCAGATCAGTGGAAAGCTGCTTCAGGTACTTGTCGAACGTTTCGTTGCTTGCATTGGGGTTCCCGTTTAAGATCGTGATTTTCATCTTTGCTCCTATTCAACTAGAGAAATCAACTAGTAGTCTGAATTCGAACAAGTGCCTTCGCTCCCGAAATGAGTATCACTACCCCAGAGGATATAGCGAGAATTACTGCCACGAATAGTGACACCCGCTCTGATATGGGCGAAACAACATTAAACGTGCTGTTGTACATAAAGTGAATTAGTATCGCCGCCAGGATGCTGCGCCTGGTGTTGTTGAATACCCAGCTGAACAGTACGGAGAGGGAGAAGACAGTGACAGCGTAAGCCCAAAAAGCCGTCGTCCCCAGACCCCATTCGTTTTGGGGCATGCCATTCATGAAGAAGAGTGGGAAATGCCAGGCCCACCAGAACAGGCCGACAACAAGCGCTGACACCAAGGCGCTCCAACGGGCTTGGAGAGGATCAAGGGCATATCCACGCCAGCCGAATTCTTCGGCCAGAGGGCCAATGATCAGGCCCATCAACAGCATACCGACCAATGAGGCTGGCTGGACCGCGATCTGCGATATGGCCTCTGCACCTGGAAGAGAACCGCCAAGTAGCACATCCAGCAGGATAGCCAGCCCATAAACCAGCGGGAAGATTAGCAGTATCACCAAGTACCAACGCCCACCGATCTGACTGAAGTTGATCGAGCGCCGCCAGAAGTCTCGACGACCTTCGTGATTCTGTGTGCGGTAGGTCATGATAATGCCTGCGATGGAGGGTCCGAAACCACCGATTACTAAGGCGATCATTAAGGGTCCAGCCATCACATCCTGACCTGATAAGGCTAGTGGAATCCAAAAGATCCAGGTTAAGATGTATGTCAAGGCGAAGAAAATCCAGATGGAAATATTCTTTGTTGGCAGGGATGTTGGCTTGCTCATATTGTTCTCCTAAAAACTCATCAATCCCAACACCAAACCCAGGATCAGGATCGTCTCGAGCACCATGATCGAGCCGTGGGTGATGAAAGAAAACCAGGTGCTGCGAAAGTACTTGGCCGGTAAGGCATAGAAGAAGATCCAGTTGACACCGGTTGTCCCCAACCAGCTCCAGGGCATGCTTACGTGATATAAAGTTCCCAACATGCCGTTAGCCAGCCAGTCCCATTTGCCGAACACACCATTCATTTTTGGCAGCAATACACCTCTCCACAGGAATTCCTCACCGAGAATATTGAACGTGATCATCACCAGGAACATCCCCAGGATGCCCCAATTTCCCAGGAACAATGGTCCAGCTTCTGGTGATTGCAGGAACTCTCCCAGTTCAAAACCAGGTGGTGGGGCGATAAAAGGGAACACGTTTGAAACCCAATCATCCACCAACGGGAGAATTAGCAACGCGCCAACAGTGTGCAGCAGTATTATAGGAATCAGCCACAGCCACAGCTTGCGGCGTGGTTGGCCGGTTTTCGGGTCCCGTGGGGTGTTGAGCCATAGGCGCCGCTTCAGAGTCGCCCAACGCAGGTCCCCCTCTTCGCGGTAAACGATTATCATCGACAGTACGAATAACCAGATCAGGCCAACTGTCAACGCTCCCATGCGTGCATAACCGGTCCCTATTGGGTCAGTTTCAAAATCAGGCGTGATGGCAGGGAAGACCACCCAGGCCAGGATGCCCATCGGGATGGTCACCGCCGCCCAGATGCCCAGGATTTTCGCTAAGGAGTATTGTTCGCTTTCATCTTTCGAGTTCCAGGCAGTGGTCGTAAAAGTCGTTGTGCTATTCATTAATTGAGGTTTCCTTTTCGTTTATTCGGTATTCTTATGCTTCTTGATACTTGATCCGCTCATGTTTTCGGGAAAGATTCTGAGCACCAAAGATAAGCGTTATAACCATCGCGGTTACCAGCATCACAATCCCATATGCCCAATAATTATCGAAGTTGCTCGCATTGACTCCGGTACTCAGCATCCAGTACGCCACCCACACCTCCGAACCATGTAGGATGACCACCAGCAGCAGGCTGCCGCGGGTATTGTTGAAAATCCAGGTGTAAAAGATCGACCAGGGTATCTGGTTGATCAGGATGAAAGCCCCCATGGCGATCAGAAAGCCCTTCTGCGAAACCCAACCAGAATAAGGGAAATCTCCCAATGAGGGGTGGTCAAGCCCAGAGTAGATGAACAAAGGGATATGCCAGAAGCCCCACAATACACCCCGGATCAGGCTGGTGACCAGTGCACTATAGCGAGCTTGCAACCTGGGGGTCAGGAAACCCGTCCAACCAAGTTCCTCTCCTAAGCCTGCCATAATGATGAATAGAATGAACATGGGTACGATCTGGTAGAGCGGCTGCATATTGCTGAAATCGATCGCCTCGCCACCAAAAAGTGGGTTAAGGAATAAACCCACCAGGACGGCAACTGGCAGGAACAATACGGCAAATAGCCAGTACCCGATCCCCACCCGCCAGATCAGCAGCCGCCCGAATAACAACTTAAGACCTTCTCTACCATCTGCAATCCCCGTGATGACGATGCCCGAAATGGAAGCCGCGGTGGCTGCTAACAGGATTAACCCACCTGGAATGACTCTCTGCACAACCAGATATGTAATTCCTGCTCCCAGCAGAAGTGCCAAAATATAATACGAGGCGATGGCATATTTTTTGATAAAGTTAGACATCCTTTTC
Organism: uncultured Anaerolineales bacterium; assembly: GCA_937968125.1. Classification (GTDB taxonomy): domain Bacteria; phylum Chloroflexota; class Anaerolineae; order Anaerolineales; family UBA4823; genus PFL25. The sequence goes on from CALBUI010000315.1 coordinate 23,873, forward strand.
ACTCCTTCTCAGTTCAATGTTGACATTTTATGAATTCAATACACACGATTGAAATTAATCAGAATGTTCACCTCCCTCTGTTTTTGTCTGTGAATTAACCTTCGGGTGAGCCTCTACCTGATTCACCGAAATCAGCTGCAGGTTCATATCTCGAATTCTCTCGAGTACGCTGTGCAGAACGGTCAGGTCAGGTATTGGACCGTAAAGCGTTGTGGTGCCATCACTCTCATGAGTGATCGCCAGGTCATAAAGCCATTCATCCCATCTATGATTCAGGTGACCTTTTATTTTGATCTCGTATACCGTGGGGAAGGAGTTCTCAATTTCGTTTGCCACGTGACCTCCGTTTTATTTATCAAGAATTGGATGAGCCAATCTCGAACTAAACCTAGTATTGCAGGTATGGAATAAAAAATAACCGCATAAATATGCGGTTATGAGGGGTAAAGTATGCGGTTTTCTAAGATCGTAGATTCAGACCTGGTAGCTGCCTATAAAAGTCCCAAATCTCGAGCTCGTGCCACAGATTGAGCGCGGCTGTTCACATCCAATTTCCCATAAATATTTCGAGTATGGTGGCGCACGGTGTTCACACTGATCACCAGCTTGTCGGCGATTTCTTTATACTTCAAGCCATCTGCCATCAGGCGCAGCACCTCTAATTCACGCTCGCTGAGCGGTTCAACCAGCGGTTGGGAGGTGAATAAAAGTTCCGGATCGAAATCTATAGCATGCCGCACCTCGTCGGGAAATGCGGCCAGCAGTTCCGCTGAGTAATCTGGCACAATCTCTTGAGAGACAGCTTTTGCGAGCAAGGCTGCCATCGCTTCGCCTTCATCCACAAATATGCGTACGTAGCCTTCGGGTTTGGCCTGATGGAGAGCCAGGTTGAGAGAGCTCATCGCAGAATTATTATCCCCCTGGGCATAGAAAGCCAGGGTTCTAAGTATCAGATAACGAATCTCATCGCCATGCCTTCCCATCGATTGAGCTGCCTCCAACAGACGCTCAAGCAAAGGCAGCGTTTCATCCGCACGATCCAGCGCAATTAACACCCGTACCAGGTCGGAATATTCAGATTCACGAGCATAATCTTCTGGGCTGGAAAAATCAACCGCGTTGTCCAGCTTCAGTCCGCGGGTCTCCAATCTTTGAGCGGCATCTGTTAATAGGTGCGCCATATCTGGGTCAGCCCGGCTGAGCAGAATGCTCAGCTGTTCCAAACCAGGCTCCGAGCTTATATTACTTTGTTGGGCTGTGATGTTTTCCCTGATAGCCCAGGCTCTGCACAGCAAGTCATAGGAAGTCTTGTAATCCCCTTCGGCCTGTTTCAAATAACCCAGCATCCAGTAAGAATGCATTCTCCCCCAGACTTCCCCCAATTCGTGGAGTTTGAGGGCGCGCCGGATATGATGTTCAGCGCCCTCCAGTTCATTCCATTGATACAATATAGTTCCAAGCCCCTGGTGAACCCCACTTGCAGCCAGCAATGTTCCTCGGCTTTTTCCACTCTCATCAGACCATTTTCGAGCTAACTCCTTGCCCCTGCCGTAGATCTCATTGGCCTGGTGCAATTGCCCCTTAATCATGGCCAGGTCGGCCAATTGTTCCAGCGAAGCCAGGGCAGCGTAGATGTTTCCTGCTTTCTGATTCAGGGAGGCAGCTTCCATGAAAAGCCGCCTGGCCTGGTCCAGGTCACCTAGATGGCGGTGGTTCACTCCCAACCAGATGATGGCAGCCCCCTGGAAAATGAGCGTAATCCGATCAGGCGCAGCATCTGACATTTGCTCAAGTGCCTTTTCGGTAAGGCTAATGGCCTTTATAAAATCTCCCCTCTGATTTGCTAGATAGGCACGCACGGTGGTCACGTAGCCAGATATTGGGGTCTCGAGCGCCTTGCCCTGGTTGGCTTCTGCATTTTGCAGGACTGGTTCAACATACTCCAGTTGCCCGGTGAAGAGCAAAGCCCAGGCGTGCCAGATACACAGCATAGAGTATTCCTGCCAAAGGTAGGGAGGCAGTTGGTTTATCAATTTGAGAAGTCTGTTCGACTCCCTGCGCGCAACCAGGTCCGCCGCGATTTGGTCGACCAGGCGGGTGGCGTTTTTCAAGTCTCCAGCAGCCAGGGCGTGTTGGATGGCTTCATCCACTAATCCTTGCGCTTCATACCATTGGCTGGCGCGGCGGTGTAGTTCAGGGATATGCTCGGGGTCTGCTTCAAGCAGGCGCTGCCCAAGAAAATTCGCAAAAAGGTGGTGGTAGCGATACCAATGGCGTTCGTCGTCCAGCGGGATCAAAAAGAGATTGGCTCCTTCGAGTTTACCCAGGATTTGCCGACTGGTGGTGATCTCTAGAGTTGCATCGCATAGCGGAGCGCTGAAGCGATCCAAAATGGAGGTCTGGCACAAAAATGCCTGCAGATCCGCCGGCTGGCGAGACATGACTTCGTCGATCAGGTAATCGATCACGTAGCGGTGGCTGCCGGAAAAATCAGCGATAAAGGCTTCCATATCCCCCCGTCCATCCATGGAAAGGGCCGCCAGCTGCAAACTGGCGATCCAGCCTTCAGTACGCGTTTCCAAGGCTGCGATCTCCTCAGTGGATAGAGCAAATCCCATCATGTCGTTGAGAAATGCTGCCGCTTCATTTTTGGTGAAGCGCAGCTCAGGAGTACGGACCTCGGTCACCTCCCCCTGGACGCGCAACCGTGAGATGGGTACTGGTGGATCGCTGCGTCCGGCAACCACTAGGTGCACCGCTGAAGGCAGGTGATCGAGCAGGAAGTTCAGTGCATCGTGCACGGATTGGGTGGTGATCAGGTGGTAGTCGTCGAGAACCAGGATGAACTGATTTCTATGTTCCTGCTCACTCATTACAGCTTCCACCTCATTTATCAGCCTGGTTAGTAAAGTCTCGATCGATGCCGCCCGGGATTCACTCAGCGCTGCCTGGACATCGAGACCAATGCCATCATCCAGATGCTGTAAAGCGGCAATGAGATAAGTCAGAAAGCGATCCAGTTCGTTGTCCGCTTCATCGATGGAGAGCCATGCAATCTGTAATTGGGAATGGTCGATCCAGCTGGTTAACGCGGTGGTTTTTCCGTATCCTGCGGGGGCAGAGACGATGGTCAGCTTTCTGCGCAGGCCATTATCCAAGCGCTCCGTGAGGCGCGGACGCGGCAATAAATCCCGACGAGATCTGGGAACATGCAGCTTGGTGGCAAGTAGATTCTCTAACATAGGGCTATTTTCTCACCTGGCTTCATGTTCTCTTTCCCCGTCAACTGCTTGGTCTTCAAATGGAAACCTGCGGCTGAGCAGCAAGGCAATCACCATGAAAACGAAGGGCAGCACACTGATCAAAAACCGGAAGGCGTCGTCCGGGTTTGGACCAGGTTCGTTACCGCTGATATATCCGAAGAGCACCGCCAATAGGATCAATGCTAGAGCTTCTAATATTCTCGAGAGCTTGCCAAAGAACCTGAGCAGGCTGTAATAGATGCCTTCTCGCCGGTAGCCAGTGCGCGCCAGGCTTTTACTCACCAAGTTGGCCATGATCATTTCGCGGCAGACTTTAATCCCTGCCAATCCTACCCCAGCAACCGCGGCGCCGATCACGCCGACGAGTATACTGGATGCTAGTCCTAATATGATTGCTGAGAGAGCCATAACTCCGATAGCTCCAAACCAAGCAGTTTTTACTCCCCGGTAACGGATCAGCCTGCTCCACAGTGAGACAGTTAGAATGGCGACGATGAAAACCGTGGCAAAGATGAGCGACGTCGTCTGGGGGCTGGCATTCAAAGTGTA
>CALBUI010000316.1 GCA_937968125.1 uncultured Anaerolineales bacterium
CTCTGTGATCACAACGGTAATCGTCGGATTATTTGACTGGTACCTGATTCCCCTGTTGGGTTTCAGTGACACATTAAAAATAATCGGGATCATTTTCGAGCCGGCCCTGGCCGCGCTGTTGGTTTTGTGGATCATCCGCAAGGCTAAAGAATAATCCGATACGATAAAGAATCGCAGCTACCCCGGAGATCGGTTCGCCCGGGCGCTGGCTCCTACCAACTGAATACGAATTATTGATGACCGCTACATACATCATCGAGACTGAAGGACTCACCCGCGATTACAAATCCACGCGTGCGGTCGATGCACTCGATCTGGCCATTCAACCCGGCGAGCTTTTTGGATTGGTCGGTCCGGATGGCGCCGGGAAGACCACAACGCTGCGATTGTTGGCAGGCTTGCTCAACATCAGCGACGGCTCAGCCACGATTGGAGGGTACGATCTAAAGAGCCAAACGGAAGCCATCAAAGCGTTAATCGGCTACATGGCCCAACAATTCAGCCTGTATGCTGAACTGACGGTGCTGGAAAACTTGAAATTTTTCGCTGAGATATATGATGTCCCTAAAGATGAGTTGGCAGAACGTACTAACCATTTGCTCGAATTTGCAGGGCTGACGGAATTTACCAACCGCCGTGCCGCCTATCTCTCGGGTGGGATGCAGAAAAAACTGGCTTTAGCCAGTACCCTGATCCACCAGCCGGATATCTTGCTGTTGGATGAACCCACTACCGGCGTCGACCCTATCTCCCGGCGTGAATTCTGGAACATTCTGACTGATTTGCATCTAAAAGGAACCACCATCTTGGTCAGCACACCCTACATGGATGAAGCCGACCGTTGTTCCCGCGTCGGGTTGATGTATGCAGGCAGCTTGGTTATCTGCGATTCCCCCAAAAGTATCCGAGATCAAATTCAAGCCGAATTAATCGAGCTCTATCCGCAAGATTGGCAATCTGCCCAAGAACTGATTGGAACCCTGCCAGGAGTCTTAGAGCTACAGACATACGGTCAATCCTTGCACATCCTGGTCGACTCAGGCGAGAAAAGACTCCCACAAATCCAAAAAGCTCTAAGTAAACACGAAATCGCCTATCAAAGCGCGCGCATCGCCCCAACCCGTATGGAAGAAGCCTTTATCTCCTTGATCCGCCAAATGGATGAAGGATCAGATTTGGTAGAAAAGTGAACCCCATGTCTCTACGCCATATTTGGGCCGTCACCCGCAAAGAAACTAACCATATCATTCGAGATCGAGCCACACTTTTCCTGGTTTTATTTACCCCAACTTTGCTGCTGCTTTTAATGGCCTACGCTCTGACGGTGGATATTCAGCATGTCGCCCTGGCGGTGTTGGACTATGACCGCAGTCCAACTTCGCGCGCTTTCGTGCAACAAATCACGGCCGGAGATGACCTGGACCTGTACGCCCAGGTGGGCTCTCTTTCCGAAGTAGAACAACTGCTTTTACATGGTGAGATCAAGGCCGCGCTGATCATCGATCCAGCTTTTTCGAAGGACTTGCTGGCAGTGCGCGGCATGCCCCTGCAAATTATCATCGATGGGACCGAACCTGAAAGCGGCGGCTTTGCCGTGGAACATATCGCTTCGCGAGCTGAACAGTTCGTTGACCAGGCTCTTGTGGGCCAGATCCAGGCCATGGGAGTCTCCATAGAATCCATCCAACCTATCGATTTACGCGTGCGAGCCTGGTTCAACCCCAGCCTGAAACCGCGTGTCGATCTGATCCCCGGATTGATCTCCATGGTCCTGGGTTTTCCGGCATTATCGGTCGCTTTGACATTCGCCCACGAACGCGAACACGGAACCCTGGAGCAATTGATGGCCAGCCCCATCGGGCGAGCAGATCTACTGGTGGGCAAGATGATCCCTTATATCGCCGTCGGTTTGGTTAATGTGATTCTCATTCCGGTGCTGGCGATGCTTTGGTTCGATATACCCTTTAACGGTAACTTTCTATTATTTATCTTCCTGTCGGCAATATTTCTGTTCGCAATTCTTAGTATGGGCATCCTCATAGGGGTGTTCATGCGAACCCAGGCTGCTGCCCTGGCGCTCTCTTTCTTATTAATTTTTTTCCCGGGATTCTTCCTGACTGGGATTTTTTTTCCGATTGTTGCCATGCCCGAAGTCATGCGGTTGGAGGCGCTGGCGCTTCCGGGCACCCATTATGCTTTCATCACGCGCGGGGTGTTCCTGCCCGGGGTTGGACTGGCCGTCTTGTGGCCGTATACGCTGATGCTTATAGGATTAGGTTTGGCCTTTACCGGGGTTGCCGCGTTGTTCTTCCGAAAGAAACTGGCCTGATACGATTATGTTCAGACGAATTTGGGCGCTTTCCATCAAAGAATTCATCCATTTGCGCAACGACTGGTGGCTGCCGGCTTTCATGTTAATCGGTGGCGCGATGGAGTTGCTGCTCATCGGGTGGGCAACTTCGCGTCCCATTACCAACCTGCCTTTGATGGTGTTGGATCAAGATAAAAGTCCTGCCAGTCGCCAACTCTTAACTGCTTTAGAAAACACCGGCACTTTTAACCTGGAAAAACAGGCCTACGAGATATCTGCCATTAGAGATGCTATCGATCGCGGCCAAATCAACGCAGCCTTGATTATCCCACCGGGATTTGCTGCTGAGATTGCCTCCTCAACAGGGCAACCGAGATTATCGGTCATCCTGAACGGCGCCGAGAGTATTCCGGCCATTGAAGCTTTACGTTCTATCGAAGGTGTAACCAGGGATCTTGGAAATAAAATACTCATCCAGCGATTGAACCTGGATCCTGAACAATTCGCAGGTTTCGAACCAAGTTTACGCGTCAGGTTTAACGAGGCGCTGAAAGAGACGCTTTACACCATTCCTGCCGAACTCGCGCTAATTTTTGAGTTTACAGTTATGCTTTTTGCCGCCCTGGCCTTTTCCAGAGAGCGCGAACTGGGCACCTTAGAACAGCTCCTGGTAATGCCATTCTCCTCTCTTGAGATCATCATCGGCAAATCAATTCCCGTTATCATCATCGGTTACGTAGATTTTCTACTTATGCTAGGCATGGTCAACCTGGCTTTCGGTGTCCCTATCCGGGGTTCTCTTGTGCTTCTCCTGATTGTGGCCTTTGGTTATATCCTAGTTGAATTGAGCAAAGGCATGGTGATATCGGTATTCTCCAAATCTCAACACCAGGCATTTTTGCTGGTATTGTTGGTTGGGATGGTCGACTTTATGTTTACAGGGTATGCAGCCCCGGTCGAGGGCATGCCTGTCATCGTCCAGTTCTTTGCCAATTTTATCCCAGCCAACCATTGGTTATCAATATTACGCGGCATTCTTATAAAGGGCGCCGGCCTGGCTGTACTCTGGCCGCACATCTTAGCCCTGGCGCTGCTGGGCATCGCCATCAGCGCCATCTCCTGGCGTTTTATTCGCCAGGCGCTGGATTAGATAAATTGTTATGAGTAATCAATCACACCCTGCCATCAGCGCTCGTGGACTGACCAAACGGTTTGATGATTTCACTGCCGTTGACAAGGTTGAATTCGATGTCCATCCTGGCGAGATCTTCGGCTTTCTGGGGCCTAATGGCTCAGGAAAGACTACCACCATCCGCATGACCCTCGGGCTGATGCGACCAAGCCAGGGCTCTATAGAAGTGTTGGGCATGCCCGTAGATGGCGACACCACCGAAATTCGCCCCCGGGTAGGCTACATGTCGCAACGTTTTAGCCTTTATAACGACCTGACCGTACTGCAGAATTTACAATTTTATGGTAAGGCTTATGGATTGAGCAACTCAGCACTGGACTCTCGCATTCAGGAGGCTTTGGAGATGTCCGGATTAGTTGGTCGCGAGCGAACCAAAACCCGCGATCTTTCTGGCGGCTGGCGACAGAGATTATCCCTGAGCGCCGCGATCCTGCACCGTCCAGAGATACTTTTCCTGGACGAACCGACCGCCGGGGTCGATCCGATCTCCCGCCGAGTATTTTGGGACCTGCTTTATCGCCAGGTCGCCAGTGGAGTGACTGTTTTCGTCACAACCCACTACATGGATGAAGCCGAACACTGCCACCGGCTGGCATTTATCCAACGCGGTAAGCTCATCGCCTACGGCTCGCCAGAGGAGATCAAGCGCGAGAAAATGGTCGGGCAGGTGCTTGAGATCGAACCATCCGATGCGATCCAAACCATACAAATATTACGGGCAGCCCAAGAAAGTGGAGAGCTGCCCGTGGATGAAATCGAGCTTTACGGATCGCTCGTGCATGTCGTCGCACCTCAGGTGCGAACTCACCAGCCTGCAATCGAAGACCAATTGCGAGGGGCTGGCATTGATCCCGGTTCGATGGTAATCATCGAGCCCTCATTAGAAGATGTGTTTATCGCTAGTATGAAATGATTGGAGGCTAACATGAAAACCAATCTATACCGGTTATTAATTATCACGATTCTCTTCTGCCTGGCGCTGAGCGGGTGTGATTCCCTGCCGTTTGGAGGCAATGAATCCATCCAGGCATCTGGCGTGGTCGAAATTATCGAAGTAATAATCTCCCCCGAGATTGGAGGGCGCATCGCGCAGGTATGGGTAGATGAAGGTGACCAGACCGTCCAAAGTGATCCCATTTTTCGCATCGAGAATAGACTACTTGAAGCTCAACTGCGACAGGCTGAGAGCGCCCTGGCTATCGCTCAGGCAAATTATGATATGGTCGCAGCCGGAATGACCATTGAAGAACGGCAGGCTTCCATCGCGATCGCACAGTTAGAACTCGCCAGCGCGCAGTATGCCCTGGACCAGCTCTATGAAAATCACAACCTGGTCGCGGCCGAGACTCTCCAGGCCAAAAAGAACGCCGAAGAAGCTCTGGAAGATTTGCTCAACCCCGCCCTGCAGCAAGCGCTGGCGGCGAAAGCCATTGCTGATGCCAAGAAGGGCGTAAAAGATGCCGATAAGAGGCTGTATATTGTCAAATCAGTAGGCAGCCAGAAGGATATCGATGCAGCCTGGGCCCAGGTTGTCCTGGCTGAGAAGGCTCTCGAAGATGCCCAGAAAGAATTCAATAAATGGGCTGATAAACCCGAATCCAATCTAACCCGGGCTACTTATCAGGCCAAACTTTCAGAGGCTCAATATAATTATGACGCGGCAGTCCGGCGTTATAACGGTATCTCTAGCACTGGTTCCGAAACTGATATCAACGTCGCCGAGGCTGATCTGGCCACTTCTGAGGCCCAATTGCTGGAAGCCGAACGCGACTGGGAGGAGGTCAAGGATGGCCCCAAACCCGAAGATGTAGCCTATTTTGAGGCACTAATCGCTCATAACCAGGGAAAATTGGATGATCTGGATGATGGCCCCGATCCAGATGATGTGGCTCTGGCCGAAGAGCATGTCGCCAACGCTCAGGCTCAACTAGACCTGGCCAAATCCCAAAGCCCCACCCAGGAACAGCTGGCCGTTGCACAAGCCCAGTTAGATACTGCCCATGCTGACCTGGAGGCCGCCCAGGTGCAAGTTGATTTGTTGATGGTCACAACCCCGGTGGACGGTGTTGTGATGACACGTAATATCGAACCAGGCGAGATTATCCCTCCGGGTGTCGCTGCGCTGTCTGTGGGACAACTGGACAATCTGACCGTCACAGTCTTCATCCCCGAGAATAAATACGGCCAGATTAACTTAGGTGACCTGGCCCAGCTTACCTCCGATTCGTTCCCAGAGCAAACTTTCGATGCCACCGTCGTCCGCATCGCTGACCGGGCTGAATACACTCCTCGTAATGTCCAGACTCAGGAAGAACGCGTTACCACCGTATATGCCATCGAACTCTCGGTGAGCAACTCACAGGGCCGCCTCAAACCCGGGATGCCGGTGGATGTACATTTCGCACCATAGGCATTTAAGAGCCAGGATCACAGCAAATTGATTAACTCAATGAAAATTATGGGAGGTGTGGAAGTTCATTCATAGCGTAAAGCTTCAACCGGCTCCAGGGTCGAGGCGCGGTTGGCGGGATACAGCCCAAAGAATATGCCAATGGCGGCGGAGAACAAGACTGCTAACAGGACTGCATCCAGGGACATGACCGGGATGATCGGCGTGCCGCTGCCGGCGGCGATCTGCTCTACGATCATCGACAGCGCCCAACCGAGCAGGATCCCGATGAAACCGCCTAAAAGGCTGAGCAGGGAAGATTCGATCAGGAATTGGCTGAGGATGTCGACTCGCCTGGCGCCGAGGGCTTTACGTAATCCGATCTCCCGCGTGCGTTCGACAACCGAGACCATCATGATGTTCATGATACCGATACCGCCCACCAGGAGCGAGATGGCCGCGATGCCGCCCAGGAAAATGGTCAGGACACCGGTTATTGTAGAAGCCAGGTCGAGGAAATCCTGTTGGGTGAGCACCGAGAAATCCTCCGCCCCGATGGCGGTGCGGTGGCGGGCGCTCAGTATCTGGGAGATCTCCAGGGAAGCCTGTGGTACTGCATCCGAATCGACTGCCTGCACGTAAATCACGTCGACCGCATTCGGTGTGGACCGCTGCAGCAAGCGAGTTTGGGCGGTGGTCATCGGCACCAGGATTTGATCGTCCTCGCTGCCCATCGCTGAGCCGCCTTTTTCTTCCAGGACGCCGATCACCCGAAAAGGCTGGCCCTCAATGCGCACCTTTTCGCCCACCAATCCGTATTTACGGTCGAATAATTCCTTGGCCACTTCCGTGCCCAGCAGGACGATTGAGCTGCGCCCAGAGAGGTCTGTTTGAGTAAAGAATACACCCTCAGAAAGACCAACATTGCGCACGCTTTCATAATCGGGTGTGACACCGATGACCGGAGTGGATTTACTCTCGCCGGCAAAAGTTACTTCAACCCTGCCGTTCAAAACAGGAGCGACGCCCTCGATGGAGGGGGCTGAAAATGGATCTGCCAGCGCATCGGCATCTGACAGGGTTAGCGGCTTCGGATTGGTTACCTCTTCCGCTCCGCCAGGGGTGACGAAGAGCAGGTTGGTGCCGACTCCCTGGATCTCACCCAGGATCGATGCCTGGGTGCCGTTGCCGATCGCCAGCACGGCGATCACCGCCGCTACCCCGATGATGATGCCCAGAACGGTCAGCCCGGAACGCATCTTATTCGCTAAAAGGCTTTCAGAAGCCTCAATGAAGGATTGCATGTAGTTCACGATCAGCTCCTATGCCTCTGAGACCACACCATCGCGGATGTTGATCACACGCTGGGTCTGTTCAGCGATCTCAGGGTCATGGGTAATGATAATCAAGGTGGCGCCGCGTTCCTGGTTCAGCCTGAGCAATAATTCCATGATCTCATCACCGGATTTTGAGTCCAGGTTGCCAGTCGGTTCGTCCGCCATGACGATCGCCGGGTCATTGACCAACGCCCGGGCGATAGCCACCCGCTGCTGCTGGCCTCCGGATAGCTCATTGGGGCGATGGGTGATGCGGTCGCCAAGACCAACATCTACCAGGGCCTCTGTGGCCAGCTCGCGCCGCTTTCTGCCGTTTGGGGGTCCATAACGCAGGGGCAGCTCAACGTTGGTCAGGGCAGTTGAACGGGGTAAGAGATTAAAGCTCTGAAAAACAAAACCCACTTTGCGGTTTCGAATTTCGGCTAACTGTTCGTCCTTTAAGCTGGCTACGCTCTCACCATCCAGGCAGTACTCGCCGGAAGTGGGCCGGTCGAGGCAGCCGAGGATATTCATCAGTGTTGTTTTTCCGGAACCGGAAGGCCCCATGATGGAGACCACCTCGCCGCGCTTGATTTGGATGGAAAGTCCGCGCAGGGCGTGAACTTCGATATCACCCATGGTGAAGACTTTGGTCAATTCTTGTGCGTCAACTACGTAATCGTTCATGGCCCGAACCCGCCATCTCCGCCATTTCCACCGAAACCACCGCCCCCGCCTGGTGGCCCACCCGAGAAGAAATCTGTCGGGGGATTGAGCACGATCATATCGCCAGGTGTCAAATCGCCCTCCAGCAGCTGGCTGAATCGATCTGAGCTAGCGCCAAGGGTAACTTCGACTTTGGTCAGCTGTCCATCCTCTTCGAGAATGTAGATCATGCGCTTGCCTTCTTCGGCCCGGACGGCCTGGTTGGGTACCAGGAGAGCATTATCTAACTGGCTGACCACGATTTCGACTCCACTGGTCATCCCTGGGCGAACATCGGAGTCAGTGTCAGTCAATTCCACAGTCACCTTGAAGTTAACCACGCCCTGCTGGTTGTTCCCGATCGGGGAAACTTCCACCACCTCCCCGCTGTACTCTTTTGCCAGGATGGCGTCGAAGGTCAAGATGGCTGGCTGGCCTTCTTGGACCTGGTTGATATCTACTTCGGAAACTTCAACGTCCACCCACAAATGGGAGAGATCATCCAGGCGGAAGGCAGGTGTACCAGGGTTGACCTGGTCGCCAGGCTTGCTGTCCACGTTGGTGATGATCCCATCGAATGGCGCCACGATGCGGGCCTGGTCTAAGGTCGCTTGTGCGGCGGCGACGCGCGCCTGGGCTGCAGCCAGGTCTTCCGGATCGGGTCCGTCTTTAAGGCGTTCCCACTCACGCTGGGCATCTGCCAGTTGGGCTTCCAGCAGAGTGATATCCACCGGGCTGGTGCCATCCTTGATGCGCTCCCAGTCGCGTTCTGCGCTCACGACCTGGGCTTTAGCAGTATCAAGTTCCGCCTGGCGGACGGCAATATCGGTATCCGCGGCGGTGCCCTGGAGGCTGTTCAGCTGGCGCACAGCAGAGTCATACTGCTGCTGGGCCGCTGAAAGCTCGCTCAGCAGGGTCGCCCGGGTGACATTCGTCTCTGGTCGATTGGCGTAAGGTTCGTATTTATCGCGAGCGCGATCGAGACGATCTTTAGCCAGGGTGACGTTCGCCTGGGCTTCGTCTATGCTGCTCTGGCTGGCGTTTGATTGGGCGATGCGTAAATTTCGCTCAGCTACTTCCACCAGCTTATTGGCATCCGCGATGGCTTTGAGCGCACTGGCCTGGGCCAGCTCGGGGTTGTTCGCATCGTCTAAAGTTTGCTGGGCTTTTTCTACCGCTTGCAACGCCTGGGCTTGTTGCACCTGGGAATTGAGCAGGTCGTCAAGCGCCTTCTCTGCGTTGACCAGATCCGCCTGCGCCAGGATGACGTTCTGGGCCAGCGATGTTTGCGACAGGCCAGCCAGTTCCTGGTCTTTGGTCACCTCGTCACCCAGGAGGATGTTCACCTCTTCGATGGTGCCCGAAGTTTGCCAACCCAGATTTGCGCTCTGGTTGGCACGCACGGTCCCGGTGGCGCCAATTGTGGCTGCCAGGGTGCCTTCTTCCAAGGCCAAAGTTTGCATATTTTCCTGGGCAGCCTGGGCGCTGCGGGCGCTGGAGTAAGCCCGGTAAGCGAAGAATCCACCTACCAGAACTGCTAATATTCCGATTATCCAAAAAACTCTTCTCATCTCTTTTACTTCACCTCATTACTCTTCGCTATTTCAGCCTTTATCGTGCTGGATAGATCACAGCTCCGACGGGTTGGTCATTAACAAAGCTTCGTCGATCTGGTTGACTAATATCTCCACTGCAGCGGTCATGCCTGGGCGGACATCCTGATCAGGATTCAGCAGTTCGACTCTCACTTTGAAGTCGACAATGCCGAGATTCGATAAACCTACTGGGGAAACTTCCACGACTCGACCCTGGTATTCCTTGGCCAGGATGGCGTCAAAGGTCAGGATGACTGGCTGGCCAGGCTCCACCAGGTTGATATCGATCTCGGAGATACCCACATCCACCCACAGGTGAGACAGGTCATCCATGCGGAAGGCCGGGGAGCCAGGAGCTACCTGGTCGTTTGGTTTGCTGATCGCCTCGGTAATCAAACCGCTAAACGGGGCTGCGATCCTGGTATTGTCAAGTGTCGCCTGGGCAGCGGTCACACGGGCCTGGGCAGAGGCGATATCCTCCGGGGTGGGTCCATCTTTCACCCGTTCCCATTCCCGTTGGGCATCCACCAGTTGAGCTTCCAGCAAAGCGATATCCGCCGGGCTGGCACCGTCCTGGATGCGCTGCCATTCATTTTCGGCCTCAAGCAGCTGTGCTTGTGCGCCAAGCAGGTTGGCTTCCGCTACGGCGACATCGTTCGGATTTGGCGGAGATTGGAGATTGATATATCTCTGCCTGGAATTTTCAAATGATTTCTGCACTTGGATTCGCTGTAGTTCCAGGCTTTCCAAGATCTTTCCATATAATCTGCGGCTTTCAAAGAATTTATACTGGTCATCTCGTTTGGCCAGTTTTTTCTGGATGCGATCGATTGATTTCTGGTTATCGTTGAGCTTCTTCTCCGCCAGGACGAGGTTGGCCTGGGCTTGATCGAGGGCCGCTTTTGAAACGGGGTTGGTCAGGATTTTTAGTTTTCGCTCAGCCTCGTCTACAGCTTTCTCAGCCTCGGCGATCGCCTGGAGGGCTGCGGCCTGATCCATATCTGGGCTGCAGGCATCGTCCAGCGCTTCTTGAGCAGCTTCCACTGCCTGCCAAGCGCTGGCAGCCTGCACTTCAGATTTCAACAGGTTATCCAAGGCTCTTTGGGCAATGACCAGATCGGCCTCGGCCAGGATATCAAGAGGGGATAATGAACCGGGATCGAGGACCGCCAGGACATCCCCGGCCTGGACCACATCACCAACCTGGATGTTAGTTTCGCCAACCAGGCCGGAGGTTTTCCAATTCAAAGTGGCGGATTGGTTGCTGCTGACCGTACCGGTCGCGCCGACGATCTCGCTCACCGGATCCGCTGCCAGCGGCGCGGTGGGGACATTTTCCGGAGCCGCAACCTCAGATCGAGAGGGGATAACGAGGTAGTATATGATTGCAGCAACCGCCACCACGAGTGCCAGGCCAATCAGGATAAAAAAGATTCTCTTCATTTAGGTCAATATCACCACGCCCACAAGAGCCTGTACTGAGCTTGCCGAAGTGGGCTAATCTACGTGAGGAAACGAGTCATTTGCAGCTAATCATTATAGAATATTCACCTCAATGAGCAGGTAAATAGTTTATAAGAATCAGCCTGTCTCCAATTTAGCGCTAAGAATAGCATGATGGGAGCAAAAGGATGAAGTGCCTGGGGTCATTGATCTCCTGAGCGGAATATGACTGGGGTCATATGGGAGCCGCATTTAAGGTGACTGGGGTAAATTTCCTGTTATAGGGGTCTGTGCTATGATCGAGGCATGAGAGGCGCGGCTATTGAACCCGGCTTGCTGAGAGTCTTCCGCTGGTACGCCGGGATTCGCTTTGCACTTTATTCACTGGCTGGATTGCGGTTTTTTCTGCTCCCTGGTCCGCCCCAACGGATA